>NZ_BANE01000127.1 GCF_000964405.1 Novacetimonas hansenii JCM 7643 | reverse complement strand
ACGCCGGAGGTCGCGGGTTCGAGCCCCGTCACTCGCGCCATTTCCCCACATGAAAATCCTGCACTGTCTGTCATGCCCCGATATTGTGGCGTGTTGGATTGTATGCGGCCGTATGCTGCCTGGGGTCATCGAACCTTCCAGAACACAGAAATATGAAGACAACAAAAAGTTCCCGATAAGTAATGCGGGCACAATGACTGTATTTCTGCGGTATTCCCTAACATCACGGTAATGTTCCTGCCTTAATGCGGGCTAACCGTCTGTTCGGGCATGGGGGTTTGTGGCTAACTTTGCCCCAGCCATACAGAAGTCGCTCAAGACACGGATGGTTCAATCAACAAGGTTTGGGGACCTGGGCCATGCATTCCGTCATCGCGGATTATTTCCCTGTACTGATATTCGGTGCAATCGCGGTTGTAATCGCGGCCGCCATGCTGGGAAGTTCACTGCTTTTCGGCTGGCAGAAGCCGTATTCGGAAAAGACATCCGCATATGAATGCGGTTTCGAACCGTTCGATGACACGCGGCGGCGGTTTGACGTGCGTTTTTATCTTGTGGCGATCCTGTTCATTATTTTCGACCTTGAGGTGGCCTTCCTGTTCCCCTGGGCGGTCAGCCTGTCGCGCATCGGATGGTTCGGGTTCCTGTCGATGATGGGCTTCCTCGCGGTCCTCACGGTCGGCTTCATCTACGAATGGTGCAAGGGCGCGCTGGAGTGGGATTGAGGCAGCAGGGAAGGAGACAGGAAGCATGAGCAGCAATTCATCAGGGCAGGGGCGCCCATCGGACAGTATCGCGTGGAATCGCGACATGCTGCCCCCCGGCCCGGAACAGGACGCCGTTATCCGTGGTGTTACGGGCGAAATCACGGAAAAGGGTTTTGTCGTCGCCAATCTGGACAAGATCGTGAACTGGGGGCGCACCGGTAGCCTGTGGCCGATGTCCTTTGGTCTGGCCTGCTGCGCGGTGGAAATGATCCACGCCTACATGCCGCGTTATGATCTGGATCGCATGGGTATCATTCCGCGCGGGTCGCCGCGGCAGTCGGACGTGATGATCGTCGCGGGCACATTGACGAACAAGATGGCCCCCGCCCTGCGTCGTGTGTACGACCAGATGGCAGAGCCACGCTGGGTCATTTCCATGGGGTCATGTGCGAACGGGGGGGGATATTACCATTATTCCTATTCCGTGGTGCGTGGCTGTGACCGGATCGTCCCGGTGGATGTCTATGTCCCCGGCTGTCCCCCCACGGCGGAGGCGCTGATTTACGGCATCCTCCAGCTTCAGAAGAAAATCCGCAGGACAGGGACGATTCTCCGTGGCTGAGTCCTCAAACACCCTGCCTGCGCTCCAGACGCAGGCGCAGGCGTCGCTTGGGTCCGTGGCGTTCGCGCTTGGCACGTCGGTGCCAGGCATCATTTCCGCCGGGATCGAGGGCGGGGAACTTGTGGTGCGCACGACGCGCCCCTACCTGCTGGCGATCATGACCATGCTGCGTGATGATCCACGTTATGCGTGCGAGCAGATGATGGATCTGTGTGGGGTGGATTATCCTGATCGGGCGGAGCGTTTCGACGTCGTCTATAACCTGCTGTCCGTCACCCATAACCACCGTATCCGCGTTATCGTCACCACGGATGAAACCCAGCCCGTCGCCTCCGTCCACCGGTTGTGGCCGTCGGCCACCTGGTGGGAGCGCGAATGTTATGACCTGTTCGGCGTCCTGTTTGCCGATCAGCCCGATCTGCGCCGTATCCTGACCGATTACGGGTTCGAGGGATATCCGCTGCGCAAGGACTTCCCGCTGACCGGTTATGTCGAGACCCGTTATGACGAGGAACGTCGGCAGGTGGTCTATGAGCCTGTGCAGTTGAAGCAGGACTTCCGCAATTTCGACTTTGAATCGCCGTGGGAAGGCATCCTGACCCTGCCCGGTGACGAGAAGGCGCATGCGTTCCGCCAGAACATCAAGCGCCAGGAATAAGGGAAACCGAACGATGAGTGATGTGACCCTGGACCCGAATGTTCCCGAAGCGCTGCTGCCGGAAGGAAGTGATGGCGATGCCCGCAGGCATGTTGTCGAAATCGACTCGCATGCGCTGAATTTTGGTCCCCAGCATCCGTCTGCCCATGGTGTGTTGCGCCTGGTCCTGGAGATGGAGGGCGAGGTCGTGACCCGCGCCATCCCGCATGTCGGGCTTTTGCACCGTGGCACGGAAAAGCTGATTGAATACAAGACCTATCCCAAGGCGCTGCCATATTTCGACCGGCTTGATTACGTCTCCCCCATGTGTGAGGAGCAGGCGTTCGCGCTGGCGACGGAAAAGCTGCTGAACCTTGAAATCCCGGACCGCGCGAAATGGATTCGTGTCATGTTCGCGGAAATCACGCGCATCTTGAACCATATCCTTAACCTGACCTCCTTCGGTCTGGATTGCGGCGCGCTGACCCCGGCCCTGTGGGGGTATGAAGAGCGTGAAAAGCTGCTGGAGTTTTACGAGGCGGCATCGGGCGCACGCTTTCATGCCAATTATTTCCGTCCCGGCGGCGTCGCGCGCGACCTGCCTGCCGGGCTGGAGGAACGCATTGCGCAGTGGACGACGGAATTCCCGCGCTGGATCGACGACCTTGAATCCCTGCTGACAAACAATCGTATCTGGAAACAGCGCACGGTCGGCATTGGCGTTTTCACCAGCGAGCAGGCATTGGCCTGGGGCTTCAGCGGACCATGCCTGCGCGCATCGGGCGTGCCCTGGGACCTGCGCCGTTCACAGCCGTATGACAATTACGACAAGGTCGAGTTCAACGTGCCGGTGGCGCGTCAGGGCGACTGCTATGACCGGTATCTGGTGCGCGTTGCGGAAATGCGTGAAAGCGTGAAGATCGTCGCGCAGTGCCTTGCCCAGATGAAGCCCGGTCCCATCAAGGTCCAGGACCGCAAGATCGCCCCCCCGCCACGGCGGGAGATGAAACGCTCGATGGAAGCCCTGATCCATCATTTCAAGCTGTTTACCGAAGGATACCATGTGCCGCCGGGCGCGACCTATACCGCCGTCGAAAGCCCCAAGGGCGAATTCGGCGTCTATCTGGTCGCTGATGGCAGCAACCGTCCCTATCGGTGCAAGATTCGCCCCACCGGGTTCGCCCACCTGCAGGCCATGGACGTGATGGCGCGGCGGCACATGCTGGCGGACGCGGTTGCGATCATCGGTTCGCTGGATCTGGTGTTTGGTGAAATAGACAGGTGAACGACATGTCCGCGCAGTCCAACATCCCCCATGACGCGGAGCCTGCCGCATTCGCTTTCGATGCGGAAAGTGAACGGCAGATCGCGCAGATACTTGCCAAATATCCCCCTGAACGCAAGGCGAGCGGCGTCATACCGCTGCTTTATGTGGTGCAGAAGCAGATGGGACGCCTGACCGGCAGTGCATGGGTGCCCCGTGTCGCGATGGACGCGGTGGCCCATCGGCTGGAGATGGCGCCGATCCGGGTTTATGAGGTCGCGACCTTTTACCTGATGTTCAATACGAAGCCGATCGGGAAATACCACCTGCAGGTCTGCACCACGACGTCATGCTGGCTGCGTGGATCGGATGATGTGACGGCGGCGTGTAAGGCTGCGACCGGCATCGACGCGTTTGGCGGGACCAGCGCGGACGGGATGTTCACGATGACCGAGGTGGAATGCCTTGGCGCCTGCGCGAACGCCCCGATCCTTCAGGTTGATGATGATTATTACGAGGATATGGACGGCCCGCGCACGACCGAACTGATCGCCGCCCTGCGCCGTGGCGAACGGCCAAAAGCAGGCCCGACCATCGATCGCATGGATTCTGCCCCCGTGGGAGGGCGCAAGACGCTGCTGGATAGTGCTGCGGGGCAGGGCACCGGCACGCAGGATAACGGGTAGGAAAGACGGGACATGCTTGAGGACAAGGACCGGATTTTTACCAATCTGTACGGTCAGAACGACTGGCGTCTGGCGGGCGCGCGACAGCGCGGTGACTGGAACGACACAGCCGCCATCCTGGCGCGCGGGCGTGATGCCATCATTGCGGAAATGAAGGCATCAGGACTGCGTGGCCGCGGGGGGGCGGGGTTTCCAACCGGTGTCAAATGGTCGTTCATGCCAAAGACATCGGATGGCCGCCCGCATTATCTGGTGATCAATGGCGACGAATCCGAACCCGGCACCTGCAAGGATCGCGAGATCCTGCGCCATGACCCGCACAAGCTGATCGAAAGTGCGCTGATTGCGTCGTTCGCGATGGGGGCGCACAAATCCTATATCTATATCCGTGGCGAATTCTTCAATGAGGCGCAGCACCTGCAGCACGCCATTGAGGAAGCGTACGAAGCTGGACTGATCGGTCCAAATGCGGCTGGATCGGGGTGGGACTTCGATTTCTACATCCATCGCGGTGCGGGTGCGTATATCTGCGGCGAAGAGACGGCGCTTCTTGAAAGCCTTGAGGGCAAGAAGGGCCAGCCACGGATGAAGCCGCCATTCCCCGCGGCGATGGGCCTGTATGGGTGTCCCACCACGGTCAATAATGTGGAAAGCATCGCCGTTACCTCCACCATCCTGCGTCGTGGGGCTGCATGGTTTTCCGGGCTGGGCCGTCCCAACAACGCAGGCACGAAGCTGATGGCCATTTCGGGCCATGTAAATACACCCTGCGTGTTCGAAGAAGAACTGGGCGTGCCGCTCAGGGATATTATCGAAAAACATGGCGGCGGTGTACGTGGGGGATGGGACAACCTGCTTGCGGTCATTCCTGGCGGCTGTTCGGTGCCGATGCTGCCGCGTGAAGTGTGCGACACGGTCCTGATGGATTACGACAGCCTGCGTGCCGAAGGTTCCGGGCTGGGTACCGCGTGCATGATCGTCATGGACAAATCCACCGACATCATCCGCGCCATCGCGCGTTTTTCACAGTTCTTCAAGCATGAAAGCTGCGGCCAGTGCACACCCTGCCGCGAGGGGACGGGGTGGATGATGCGTGTCATGCAACGCATGGTCGAAGGCCGTGCGGAGATCGAGGAGATCGACATGCTGGAACAGGTAACGCGTCAGGTCGAAGGCCATACGATCTGCGCACTGGGCGATGCGGCGGCGTGGCCGATCCAGGGATTGATCCGGCGGTTCCGCCCGGTGATGGAGGAACGCATCCATGCCTATAAGGCCGCGCATGGCGGCGGGCGTCTGGTGCAGGTTCCCGCTGACCTGCCGACAGCGGCGGAGTAAGGGACATGGTAAAAGTAACCGTTGACGGCATTCCCGTCGAAGTGCCCGCAGGGTCCAGTGCGTTGCAGGCATGCGAGGCGGCAGGCAAGGAAATCCCGCGTTTCTGCTTTCATGAACGTCTGTCGGTGGCGGGGAACTGCCGCATGTGCCTGGTGCAGGTGGTGCGCGCGCCCAAGCCCGTCGCATCGTGCGGTTTCCCGGTGGGCGAAGGGATGCAGATCCTGACCGATACCGAGGTCGTGCGCAAGGCACGGCGCGCGGTCATGGAATTCCTGCTTATCAACCATCCGCTGGACTGCCCGATCTGTGACCAGGGTGGCGAATGCGATCTGCAGGATCAGGCTTTCGGCTATGGCGCGGACCAGTCGCGCTATGCTGAAAACAAGCGTGCGGTGACGGACAAGTATCTTGGCCCCCTGGTCAAGACTGTGATGACGCGCTGCATCCAATGTACGCGCTGCATCCGTTTTGCGACCGAGATCGCGGGGGTGCCCGAACTTGGCGCCGTTTCGCGCGGCGAGAGCATGGAAGTCACCAACTATGTCGAAAAGGCGCTGACGTCCGAACTGTCGGGCAACCTGATCGATATCTGCCCGGTGGGTGCGCTGACGTCCAAGCCCTATGCCTTTACCGCGCGCCCATGGGAACTCAAGCGTACGGATTCCATTGATGTGTGCGACGCGGTGGGCACCAACATCGTGATGCAGGCCCGTGGCGCAAGCGTTCTGCGGATCGTGCCGCGTACCAATGACGAAGTGAATGAAGAATGGCTGGCGGATAAGGGGCGTTTCGTGGTGGACGGTTTCCGCCATCGTCGCCTCGACCGGCCATGGGTGCGCGTGCATGGCAAATTGCAGCCCGCATCGTGGCAGGATGTGTTCGTGGCCCTTGCAAAGCGGCTGAAGGGCGTCGCAGGGGATCGGATCGGCGCGATCGCGGGGGACCTGTGCGACGCCGAAAGCATGCTGGCGCTGAAGGACCTGATGGGTGCGCTGGGGTCGGTGAATATCGACTGTCGGCAGGACGGGGCGGATTATGACCTGTCACAGCGTGATTTCTATACCTTCAATACGGGCATTGCCGGGATAGAAGAGGCTGATGCCCTGCTGATCGTTGGTGCGATCCCGCGTCAGGATGCGCCGGTGCTGAACGCCCGCATCCGCAAGCGTTTCGTCGCCGCCGGGCGTGGCGGGTTCCCGATCGCGATGATCGGTGCGCCACAGGCGGATCCGACCTATGCGGTGGACGTGCTGGGCGATGGGCCGGATGCCCTGGCGGATCTGGCGGCAGGACGTTCCCCGTTCCTCGATGTGCTGAAAAAAGCTGCAAAGCCGATGATCATCGTCGGACATGGCGCCCTGACACGTCCCGATGCGCGCGCGATCCTCAAGGCCGCATGGGATATCGCGGGTCAGGTCGGCGCCCTTGATGCGCAATGGCATGGTTTCAACGTGCTCCATACCGCCGCCAGCCGTGTCGCAGGGCTGGATATGGGATTTGTCCCGGGCAAGGGCGGGCGCGATGTTGCGGGCATGCTTGGTGACGGGGTTGAAATCCTGTGGCTTCTGGGGGCGGATGAATTCCCTGTCGATCGCATCGGCAATGATACATTCGTCATTTACCAGGGGCATCATGGCGATGCGGGCGCCGCACGTGCGGATGTGATCCTGCCCGGCGCGCTTTACGCTGAAAAGCCGGGCACTTATGTCAATACCGAAGGCCGCGTGCAGCAGGCGTTCCGTTCGGTCATGCCGCCGGGTGACGCGCGTGAGGACTGGCGTATATTACGGGCATTTTCCGAAGTGGTGGGTCATACCCTCCCTTATGACACGCTGGAGGAACTGCGTGCGCGTCTGGCGCAGGCCAACCCTGTGTTCGCGCGACAGGGGAACCCCCGTTTCGCAGCACCACAGGGTATCAGTCCCGATGGCGGCAAGGTGGCCATCGCGGGCACACCCTTTGTCCCGGTCATCGCCGATTATTACCAGACCAGTCCCATCTGTCGCGCCAGCCCGACGATGGAGACCTGTTCGCGGACCTATGTCCATCCCCCGGCCCAGGCAGCGGAGTAAGGTGAGGTGACGCATTTCTTTTTGCATACGCTTGTGGGGCAGGTCCTGCTGGTTGTCCTTGAAACGCTTGCCGTGCTGGTGCCGCTCCTGCTTGGGGTGGCGTACCTGACCCTTGCGGAACGCAAGGTCATGGCCGCGATGCAGTTGCGCAAGGGGCCGAATGTCAATGGCCCGTTCGGCGTGTTGCAGGCCTTTGCCGACGCCATCAAGATGCTGACGAAGGAAACGGTCATTCCGGCCGGTGCGAACCGGATGCTGTTCCTGTTCGCGCCATTCCTGACCTTCTCCCTTGCGATGGTGGCATGGGCTGTCATTCCGACCGGTAATGGCCTTGCGGTCGCGGACATCAATGTTGGCGTGCTTTACCTGCTCGCGATTTCCTCGCTTGGGGTTTATGGCATCCTGATTGCAGGGTGGGCATCCAATTCCAAATACGCGTTCCTTGGTGGCCTGCGTTCGGCGGCACAGATGGTGTCGTACGAGGTGTCGATCGGCCTTGTCATCGTGTCCGTCCTGCTGGCGGTTGGCAGCCTGAACCTTAATGACATTGTGCTGGCGCAACGTCATGTCTGGTTCTGCCTGCCGATGTTCCCGATGTTCATCGTCTTCTTCATCTCTGCGCTGGCGGAAACAAACCGTGCGCCGTTCGACCTTCCCGAAGGGGAAAGCGAATTGGTGGCCGGGTTCTTCGTCGAATATTCGGCACTGGCGTTCGGTCTCTTCTTTCTTGGTGAATATGCCAACATGTTCCTGATGTCGGGCATGATCAGCATCCTGTTCCTTGGTGGCTGGCTGCCGCCGCTTGCGATCGCGCCGCTGACATGGGTGCCGGGGCCGCTGTGGCTGATCGCCAAGATCCTGTTCTGCCTGTTTGTCTTCATATGGGTGCGCGCGACGTTCCCGCGCTATCGCTATGACCAGTTGATGCGGCTGGGGTGGAAGGTGTTCTTGCCGTTCTCGCTGGCATGGATGGTGCTTACGGCCGGTTTTCTGATGGTGACGGGCCTGCTGCCCGGAGGAGCAAGCTGATGGGATATCTGAGCCGTACCGCCCGGTCGTTCCTGTTGACCGAACTGGTTTCGGGCATGAGTGTCACGCTCAAGGCGTTTTTCAAGCCCAAGGTGACGCTCAACTATCCCTATGAAAAGGGGCCGCTGTCACCGCGGTTTCGTGGCGAACATGCGCTGCGTCGCTATCCCAATGGGGAGGAGCGCTGCATTGCGTGCAAGCTGTGCGAGGCGACCTGCCCGGCGGAGGCCATCACGATCGAGGCCGAACCGCGTGATGATGGGTCACGTCGTACCACCCGGTACGATATCGACATGACGAAGTGCATCTATTGCGGGCTGTGCGAGGAAGCATGCCCCGTGGATGCGATTGTTGAAGGCCCCAACTACGAATTCGCGACAGAGACGCGCGAAGAACTGATGTACAACAAGGACAAGCTGCTCGCCAATGGCGATCGCTGGGAAAGCGTTCTTGCGCGCCGGCTGGAGCTGGATGCGCCGTACCGTTGACGTGGCGGATCGCATGTCCCGCATCCATTCGCGTGATGGCCGGGGGACATGCGGACAGCAGGAGGAAATATCCATGCGGCAGGAAGGTCACCCATGATGACCCAAATCGTCTTTTACATATTTGCGGCGGTCCTGGTTCTTTCTGCCTCGATGGTGGTCAGCGCCCGTAATCCCGTGCATTCGGTCCTGTTCCTGATACTGGCGTTTTTCAACGCGGCGGGACTGTTCCTTATTGCGGGGGCCGAATTCCTGGCGATGATTTTGGTCATCGTCTATGTCGGTGCGGTTGCCGTGCTGTTCCTGTTCGTTGTGATGATGCTTGACATCCGCATCGCACAGGCGCGCGAGGGGCTGCAACGTTACGCCCCCTTTGGCGCGGCCATCGGCGCGGTCCTGCTGGGGGAACTGGTGCTGGCGTTCATGCACTGGCGTGTTGCATCCAATATCGGTGATGTCGCGCATCTGGTTCCGTCCACGCCCACGCGGTCGAATACGGCGGCGATCGGGGATGTGCTTTATACGCACTATATCTTCCTGTTCCAGGCCTGTGCGCTCGTGCTGCTTGTGGCGATGATCGGGGCGATCGTGCTGACCCTGCGTGACCGGCCCACCGGGCGGCGTCAGGACATCGAACGCCAGCATGAACGCGACCCCGCGGAGTCCATGGAAATGCTTTCGCTGCCGCTTGGCCGCAGTGTGAATGCGCTGGGCGGTTTCCTGCGCCCGCGCAGGTCCTATGACGTCGCTGCCGTGCCGGGAACCTATGGCACGCAGGCCTATCGCGAGGAGGAGCAGGCGCTTGAGGAAGGCACCGCCCTTGTCGTGATCAAGGATGTCACGAAAAAAGAAAGTCGGGACAATGAATAGTGCAATCGCCACCATTGGCGTCACGCCCTACCTTGTCATCAGCGCGATCCTGCTGGTGCTTGGCGTGTTTGGTATTTTTCTGAACCGCAAGAACGTCATCATCATCCTGATGTCGATCGAACTGATCCTGCTGTCGGCCAATATCAATTTCGTGGCGTTTTCCGCAACGCTTGGTGATCTGTCGGGCCAGGTGTTCACGCTGTTCGTGCTGACCATCGCGGCTGCGGAATCTGCGATCGGCCTTGCCATCGTCACTGTCTATTTCCGTAATCGCGGCTCGATCGAGGTCGATCGCATTACGATGATGAAAGGGTGATCGGATCATGCAAACGGCATCCTGCCTTTTTGAAATCGCGGTCTTCGCACCGCTGGTCGGGTTCCTGACCGCCGGGATGGGGGGGCGTATCATCGGTGACGCCCTGTCACAGGCGCTGACGATCATCCTGATGCTTATCGCAAGCCTTGCTGCCATCGGCGCGCTGCTGATCGAGGGGCAGGGCGGTATGGTGACTGCCCTTGTCCCCGTGTCGGACTGGATCCAGGCGGGTAATTTCCATGTTTCGTGGGGATTGCGCATGGATGCGCTGTCGGTGTCCATCGTCGCCATGGTGTGCGTGGTTTCCACGCTCGTGCATATCTACAGCACGGGGTACATGGCGCATGAAACCATGCCGCGCTTCCGCTTCTTCTCCTACCTGTCGCTGTTTACGTTTGCGATGCTGATGCTGGTTACGTCCAATGACCTCATCCAGTTGTTCTTCGGGTGGGAAGGCGTCGGCCTCGCCAGTTACCTGCTGATCGGGTACTGGTACACGCGCCCGTCTGCTGCCGCGGCGGCGATCAAGGCCTTTGTCGTCAACCGTGTGGCGGACCTGTTCTTCCTGGTTGGTATTGCGCTGCTGTATGTTGAATTCGGCACGGTGACGTATGACGACATCTTTGCGATGGTGCCCACGCACATTAACGATGTGTATCACCTGTTTGGCGCCCATCGCGCCATCGAGGTGATCTGCATGCTGCTGTTCATCGGCGCGATGGGCAAGTCGGCACAGTTGTTCCTGCATACGTGGCTGCCGGATGCGATGGAGGGGCCGACCCCCGTATCTGCCCTGATCCATGCGGCGACGATGGTGACGGCGGGTGTGTTCCTGATGGCGCGGATGTCGCCGGTGGTGGAATTCGCGCCGTTGACGCGTGATTTCATCATCCTGATTGGCGCGACGACCTGTTTCTTTGCCGCGACCGTGGGGCTGGTGCAGCCCGACATCAAGCGCACGATCGCCTATTCCACCTGTTCGCAGCTTGGTTACATGTTCGTCGCGATTGGTGTTGGTGCCTATCAGGCGGCGATGTTCCATCTGACGACGCATGCGTTTTTCAAGGCACTGCTGTTCCTTGGCGCGGGCTGTGTGATCCATGCCGTCCATGACGAACAGAACATGTTCCGCATGGGGGGGCTGTGGCGCAAGATCCCGGTGACCTATGTGTGCATGTGGCTTGGCAGCCTTGCGCTGGCGGGGATCTTCCCCTTTGCCGGATACTGGTCGAAGGATGCGATCCTTGATGCGGCCTGGATGTCACCTGCGACGATGGGGACCTATGGCTGGGTCATGGGCTGCATCACCGCATTCCTGACGGCATTATATAGCTGGCGCCTGATCTTCCTGGTGTTCCATGGCAAGCCGCGTGACACGCACCTGCATGAAGGCGCGCATGAAAGCCCGATTTCCATGACCGGTCCGGTCATCTTGCTGGGCTTTGGTGCGGTCCTTGGCGGCATCCTGCTGGCGCCGCTTTATATTGGCAAGGGACAGGTGGCGTTCTGGAACGGGGCGATTGCGAACGCACCGGGTAACGACATCATCGAAATGATGGAACATGCGCCGGCGTTCATCTCCCTCGTGCCCAGTATCGCCGCCGTGGGGGGCATCCTTGTTGCCTATGTCTGTTACATGCTGCGCCCGGAAATCCCTGGGGCGTTGGCGCGTGCGCTGCGTCCGCTTTACCTGTTCCTGCTCAATAAATGGTATTTTGACGAAGCGTATGACCTGATTTTCATCCGTCCGTACAAGGCGCTGGCACGCGTGTTGTGGAGGGATGTGGATGAAGGCATGGTCGAGGGCATTCCCGAAGGGCTGGCCCGCATGACCGTGGCGTCGGCGGGGCAGGCGGTGAAGATCCAGACCGGTTCGATCGCGGTCTATGCCTTTACGATGCTGATCGGCCTGGTGGTGCTGCTGTCCACCATGCTGCTGACAAACTGAAGCCATGATGACGAGGGTGAACCTATGAACTGGACACTTGCTCTGCCTGAAATCGTGCTGGCGATATCAGGCCTCGCCATCTTGGTGTTTGGCGTGGTGCAAAAAAGGGAAAATCCGTTTTTCCCGTGTGCCATGCTGGTGATGGCGGCATTTTTCATAACCGGGCTGCTTGTGCTCTTTACGCCTGACGGTGTCGGGTACAACCATATTTTCGTAAATGACGACTTCGCACGCTTCATGAAGGTCCTGTCGCTGTGTGGTGCGTTCCTCGCGACAATGATGACCGTGGGCTATGCACGGGAAATGGAGGTCGCGAAGTTTGAATTCCCTGTCCTGATCCTGTTTTCCACGCTGGGTACGATGATGATGGCGTCGTCAGGCAACCTGATGACATTGTTTGTCGGGCTGGAACTGTCGTCACTTGCCATCTATATCCTGTGCGCCTTTGCGCGTGACCAGGTGCGCGCGGCGGAAGCGGGCCTGAAATATTTTGTCCTTGGTTCCCTGGCTTCGGGATTGCTGCTGTATGGGATATCGCTGATATATGGCTTTGCCGGCACGCTGGAATATGGCGGCTTGCAGACGGCGGTTGCGGGGACTGCGGCGCTGCCGACGGGATTGATGATCGGGATCGTCTTCATGCTGGTCGGATTGTCGTTCAAGCTGTCGGCTGTGCCATTCCATATGTGGACGCCTGATGTGTATCAGGGGTCGCCGTCCTCTGTAACGGCATACATGGCCGGTGCGCCCAAGATCGCGGCCTTTGCCGTGTTGCTGCGGGTGATGATCGGGCCGTTTGGGCATATGACGGAACAGTGGCGGCTGCTGATTGAACTGGTGTCGGTTGCATCCATGCTGTTCGGTTCCATCGCCGCGATTGCGCAGACGGATATCAAGCGGTTGATGGCGTATTCCTCCATCGGGCATATGGGATATGCCATGATGGGCATGGCCGCCGCGACGCCAGAGGGAACGCGTGGAACCCTGGTCTATCTTGTCACCTACCTCTTCATGAATGTCGGCGCATTTGCGGGTATTGTCGCGATGCGGCGCAAGGGCTTTGCCGTGACGCGCATTTCCGACCTGGCCGGACTGGGCAAAACCGCGCCGGGGATGGCTGCGGCGATGGCCATTTTTATGTTCAGCATGGCCGGTGCGCCGCCGCTGGCTGGATTTTTTGGCAAATTGATGGTTTTCTATGCGGCCATCAACGCGCATCTGTATGCGCTGGCGGCGATTGGCGTCATCAGCAGCATCATCGGTGCCTATTACTATGTCCGGATTGTCAAGGTGATGTTCTTTGATACGGCGGAGGAAGCCTTTGATCGTCCGCCCGTTTCCCTGTCGTTCATTTCCGTGGGCATGGGGCTTGTGACGTGTCTGTTCATCGTGGTTCTGGGGCCGGTTTCGACTGCGGCGCAGGCTGCGGCGCAGGCATTGCTGAGGTAATGCGTCCCATCACGGATGTTACGATCGTGGAGGTGCCACGGATCCATGCGGGTCCGTGGCATCTTGAAATTCATGGGGAACTGGGCTCTACATCCGACCTGTGCCTGCAACGCGCGCGGGAGGGGGCAGCCGGGGGGCTGGCCATCCTTGCGCTGAAACAGACACAGGGGCGGGGCAGCCGTGGGCGCGGATGGGTCGATCCGGGCGGCAACCTGTCGATGTCGGTCCTGCTGCGCCCGGACCGGGATACAGCGCCGGTCGGGCTGTGGCCATTCATTGCCGGGCTGGCTTTTTACGATGCCCTGGCCCCATGGGTGGGGCCAGGACATGTGCTTGGCCTGAAATGGCCCAATGACCTGCTGCTTGACGGGTGCAAGATGGCGGGCATCCTGATCGAAGCCGGGGATGAGGGGGACGGGCGGTGGCTGTCGCTGGGCATGGGGGCCAACCTGTGTGCCGCCCCGGTGATCGAGGGACGCGAACTTGCCTGCATGGCGCAGGCCGGCCCCGTACCCGATGTGGGACAGGTGGCGTCCGCCGTGCTGACGATGCTTGACGTCTGGATGGCACGATATGCGACCGACGGGTTCGGGGCCATCCGCACGGCATGGCTGCACCGTGCCCACCCGGTCGGCACACCGGTGCGCGTTGTGTCCGCCACGGGGACGATCTGCGGAACGTTCGCAGGCATTGGCGGTGACGGGCTGCTGCTCTTGCGCACGCCAGACGGTCTCCGGCACATATCCACGGGCGAGGTCCTGCTCGGTCGCGCGTGACAGCGCATGTGGCATGGCATGCAGTCGTGGATCGTATGCGATGGAACGGCCGGAATTCATAATGCGTTTGAGCATGGGGGATTACATGTTAATCCCTTATACCCATATTGATGGGTATAGAGGGTCATACGACCTGCGTTTGAGCCCCCGCTCCCGCCGACGCACCGCCACAGGCGGTCGTCATGGGGATGTGGGTGTGGCTTCGCAGGGGGGATTGACCGTGACGCGCGGTGGCGTCGGGTAAGGGTTTTGCCCCGGGGCGGAGCACATTGGAACGGAATTCTGGTGGGGGGTGCGCCCCTGCCTGTCTGAAAACGGAAATATGAACAGTGAACAGAAGGGTATCATATGAATGACATGACTGAACTGGAATTTCTCCCCCTGGGGGGAACAGGCGAAATCGGGATGAATCTCAATCTTTACCGTCAGGGCGAAAGCTGGCTGGCGGTAGATTGCGGCATCGGCTTCAGCGGCAACGATACGCCCGAAGCTGAAATCCTTCTGCCTGATCCGGTTTTCATCTCCGAACGGCGCAAGGATCTTGTCGGGCTGGTCATCACCCATGCGCATGAGGATCATCTCGGCGCGGTGGCCCATCTGTGGCCGCAACTTGGCTGCCCGGTCTATGCCACGCCGTTTGCCGCCGCTGTCCTGCGGCGCAAGCTGGGGGAGGCGCAGTTGCTCCAGCAGGTGCCGATCCATACGATCCCGACCGGTGGCGCGTTCCGCGTGGGCGAGTTCGACCTCAGCTTCATTCCCGTGACCCATTCCGTGCCCGAGGCACAGGCCCTTGTCCTGCGCACGCCGCAGGGGATCGTGGTCCATACCGGTGACTGGAAGTTCGATCCGAACCCGCTGGTGGGACCGCCGACCGATATTGCCGCGTTCGAGGTGCTGGGCCGTGAAGGCGTGTTGGCGATGGTGTGCGACAGCACCAATGTCCGCACCGAAGGCCCGTCGGCATCCGAAGCGGATGTCCGCCAGGAAATGACGAAGCTGATCGCGACGCTGGAGGGACGGGTCGCGGTGACGTGTTTCGCCAGTAATGTCGCGCGCGTGGAGACGATTGCCAAGGCTGCGAAGGCCGCCAACCGTGTCGTGGCCGTCGTGGGCCGGTCGCTGCGTAATCTGGAGGTCGCGGCGCGTGAGTGTGGCTATCTTTCCGACGTCGCGCCGTTCCTGTCGGAGCAGGAAGCCAATTCCGTTCCTGACGATCAGATCCTGCTGATCGTGACCGGCAGCCAGGGCGAACCACGTTCTGCCCTGTCGCGCATCGCGGTGGATACGCATCCCAACATTTCGCTGGGCGAGGGGGATAACGTCATCTACAGCAGCCGCATGATCCCGGGGAACGAGCAGGCGGTCATTCAGGTGCAGGACAACCTGACGCGGCGCGGGGTCAACGTGATTACCGATCGTGACCATCTGGTGCATGTATCGGGCCATGCGACGGGGGGCGACGTGCGCCGTCTGTATGCAATGGTGAAGCCGAAATACCTTGTCCCTGTGCATGGCGAATGGCGTCACCTGACGGCCAATGCCGCGATTGCGCAGGAACTCGACATCACGCCGATCCTGCTGGAGGATGGCGATATCCTCAATATGAAGGATGCGTCCTTCGATGTTGTCGATACCGCGCCGACCGGGCGGCTTGTCCTTGATGGCGGTCGCCTGTTGCAGATGAATGGCGGCGTGCTGTCCGCGCGTCGGCGCATGCTGTTCAACGGTGTCGTGCTGGGTAGTTTTGCGGTGGATGAGGAAGGCTACCTGATCGGGGACCCGAAGGTCAGCGCGCCGGGTCTGCTGGATGCCGAAGACCCCGAGACCGCGCGCGTGACGGAAGAGTTTGGCAACGCGCTGGATGAAATTCCTGACGAACTGCGTGAAAATGACGTGACGTTCCGTGATGCGGCCAAGACGGCCCTGCGCCGTGCGCTGGGGCGGAAGCTGCAGAAGCGTCCGCTGGTGGACGTGCATCTGCTGCGGGTCTGATGGTGTCGCATTCTGTCACGTAATCGGTGGGGTGGTGAATTTGAAATGGCAGGGGACAGCGCACCGTCTCCTGCCATTTCTTTTTTATAGGACGTTTTTTCCCTAAACCCGGCGGCGTTTTCGACACTCGGATCGTGGCGACAATCTAGACATGGCCCACGTGGCGTGTCACCTGCCTCACGCGGATGTTGAACGGCGCGGAGGGGCGTTTTCGATCACGCTTGGGTGTGGTGATGCAACCCGCCGCCACATGTCGTGCATATGCCCCATTCCACGCTTCATATTATTGGGTTACGGTTCGCGCCATCTGGATCGGTTCTGAATATAAGGTTGATACGCACATGCGTCTGTCACGCAGTTTTCTGCCCACACTCAAGGAAAATCCCGCAGAGGCGCAGATCACCTCGCACCGCCTGATGCTGCGGGCTGGCCTGATCCGCCAGACTTCCGCCGGGATTTATGCGTGGCTGCCAGCGGGCCTGAAGGTCCTGCGCAACATCGCCAACATCGTGCGTGCAGAGCAGGACGCCATCGGGGCACAGGAAATGCTGATGCCCACGTTGCAGTCTTCCGAATTATGGAAGCGTTCGGGGCGTTATGACGCCTATGGGCCGGAAATGCTGCGTATCCGTGACCGCCATGAACGTGACCTGCTGTATGGACCCACGAACGAGGAAATGGTGACGGACCTGTTCGGGCAGGTGGTCAAGTCTTATCGCGAACTTCCGCAGGTATTGTATCACGTGCAGTGGAAGTTCCGTGATGAGGTGCGTCCCCGTTTCGGTGTGATGCGCGGGCGTGAGTTCTATATGAAGGACGCCTACAGCTTTGATGCGGATTATGATGCGGCTGTGGATTCCTACCGTCGCATGATGCTGGCCTATCTGCGCACGTTCCAGCGCCTGGGTGTAAAGGCGATCCCCATGGTGGCCGATACCGGGCCGATCGGCGGTGAACTCAGCCACGAATTCCTCGTCCTTGCCCCCACGGGCGAAAGCGGCGTGTTCTTCGATGGCGCGTTTGAGGAACAGGACTGGCTTTCCGAAGAGGTGGATATCGCCGATCGTGCCTCGCTGGCGAAGTTCTTTGCGCGCATGACATCGTTCTATGCCGCGACGGACGAGAAGCATGACGAGGCGCAATGGGCCAAAGTCCCTGTCGAGCGTCGCCGCGAAGGGCGCGGGATCGAGGTGGGGCATATCTTCCACTTTGGCCGCAAATATACGGAATCGATGGATATTTCCGTCAGTGGTCCCGATGGCGCACCGCTGTTCCCCGAAATGGGGTCATACGGCATCGGCGTTTCGCGCCTTGTCGCCGCGATCATCGAGGCCAGCCATGACGAACAGGGCATCATCTGGCCTGAAACGGTTGCTCCTTTCGGTGCTGTCATCATCAACCTCAAGAACGGCGATGCGCAGTGTGACGAAATCTGCGAACGGCTTTATGCCGCAGCCCCTGACCGGCTGCTGTATGATGACCGTCCAGAGCGCGCGGGCGTGAAGTTCGCGGATGCCGACCTGATGGGCCATCCGTGGCAGGTCATCGTCGGGCCGCGCGGGGCGAAGGCCGGGGTGGTGGAACTGAAGAACCGCGCGAGTGGCGAGCGCAGCGAACTGCCGATTGATGCGGTGCTGACCCGCATTGGCGTGGGCACCTGATCCGCATGTTCGGTCCCTTTGAACGTGCCGTCGCCGGGCGTTACCTGCATGCCCGGCGGGGGGAGCGGTTCGTGTCGGTCATTGCGATCTTTTCCCTTGTGGGGATCGCGCTTGGTGTCGCGACGCTGATTATCGTCATGTCGGTCATGAACGGGTTCAAGGCCGACCTGCTGGGGCGGATACTGGGGCTGAACGGGGATCTTAGCGTCTATGGCATTTCGCGCACGATTTCCGACTATGACGCGCTGGCGGGGCGGATACGCAAGGTGCCGGGGGTCGAAAGCGCAAATCCCCTGATCGAGGCGCAGGTGCTGCTTAATTCCGGGGGCTATAACGCCGGTGGCCTTGTGCGCGGGATGACGCAGGCTGATTTGCAGGGGCTGAAGGAAATCAGCGGGTCGCTGGTGGCCGGGTCCCTGGATGAATTCGGGTCGGACGACACCATCGTCGTCGGCACGACCCTGGCGGAGCGCGCGGGCCTGAGTGTGGGCGCACGCCTGACGCTGGTGTCGCCCAATGGGGCGGCGACGGCCTTTGGCACGATGCCACGTGTCCGGGCCTATCGCGTGATTGCGATTTTCGATGCGGGCGTGAATGATTACAACGCCAGCTATGTTTTCCTGCCCCTGCACGCGGCGCAGGTCTATTTCCAGATGCCGCGGCAGGTGACGCAGATCCAGGTCATGACCCATGATGCGGAAAATGTCGGTCCCATCCGCGCGAATATTGAACAGGCGCTTGGTGGCACGCAGGTGCGCGTCATGGACTGGACACAAAGCAACAACGCCTTTTTCGGTGCGGTGCAGGTGGAACAGAACGTCATGTTCCTGATCCTGACGCTTATCATCCTTGTCGCGGCGTTTAACGTGATTTCGTCGCTTATCATGATGGTCAAGGACAAGACGGCTGATATCGCCGTGCTGCGCACGCTTGGGGCGACACGGGGGGCGATCATGCGCATCTTTCTGATGTGCGGGGCGTCGGTGGGCGTGACGGGTACCTTTGTGGGGACAGGGCTGGGAATCGTGTTCTGCCTTAACATTGAACATATCCGTCAGGGATTGCAGAAGATCACCGGCACCGACCTGTTCAATCCGGAGGTGTACTACCTCGAACACCTGCCGGCAAAGCTGGTGTGGGCGCAGGTGTTCGAGGTGATTGCCATGGCGCTTGTGCTGTCGCTGCTGGCGACGCTGTATCCATCATGGCGGGCGGCGCGGACCGACCCGGTGGAGGCCCTGCGCCATGAATGAACCGACGTCCCCCCTGCCGCTAAGGCTTGAGCAGGTCAGCCGCTCCTATCGCAGTGGGGAGGAAACCTTGTGCGTCCTTGATGGCGCGGATCTGGTGCTGCATCCGGGCGAGATCGTGGCCCTTGTCGCGCCGTCGGGCACGGGTAAGTCCACGTTGCTGCATCTGGCCGGGCTGTTGGAATATCCCGATGCGGGGCGCGTGGTGATCGACGGTGTTGATGCCGGGCGGCTCAATGACATGCAGCGTACGGAAATCCGGCGTGATCGCATTGGCTTTGTCTATCAGTTCCATCATCTGCTGGCGGAATTCACCGCGCGGGAAAACGTTATCCTGCCGCAGATGATCGCAGGTGTGTCGCGCCGCCATGCGCGTGAACGGGCCGACGAACTGCTGGGTGCGTTCGGGCTGTCGCACCGGCTGGATCACCTGCCGGGCAAGCTGTCGGGGGGGGAGAAACAGCGCGTGGCCATTGCGCGTGCGTTGGCGAACCGTCCGCGCATCCTGCTGGCGGATGAACCGACCGGCAACCTGGATGTGCAGACATCCGACACGGTGTTCGACGCGCTGATTGCGATGGTGCGCGATCATGGGGTCGCGGCCCTGATCGCCACACATAACATGGACCTTGCGGTGCGCATGGATCGTATCGTGACATTGCGGGATGGGCAGTTGGTGGAGGTCGCGCCCACCACCGCATAACCGGCGCATGGGGCGTTGCCGCACCCTTGCACGCTGCGATAGAATGCGGGCATGTCCCATGCCAATTTCATCCACCTGCGTGTCCATTCCGCCTATTCGTTGAGTCAGGGGGCGATCCGCGTTCCTGAAATCATCAGCCTTGCGCATGAAATGCGCATGCCCGGTGTTGCAATTACCGATACGGGCAACATGTTCGGTGCGCTGGAATTTTCGCAATATTGTTCCAAAAAGGGGATACAGCCCATCATCGGCTGCCAGATCGCACTGCCCGCGCGGTGTGACAAACCCGGCAGCCCCGCCGAACCGATGGTCCTGCTGGCGCGGAATGAAACCGGCCTGATGAACCTGCAATACCTGTCCTCGGCCGGGTTTTTGCAGCATGAAACGGATGAACCGACGGTACCGCTCGACATACTATGCGATCGTGCGGACGGGCTGTTCCTGATGACGGGCGGCACGCGCGGGCCGCTGTTTCGCATGCTGGCCGAAGGGTTGGAGGCGGATGCCGCGCGGCTGCTGGCACGACTGCATGCGGCATTCGGGCGGTATATGGCGGTGGAACTGCATCGTCATGGCCTGTCGGTCGAACGTGCGGTGGAACCGGGGATGATCGCACTGGCGGATCGTGCGGGTATTCCGCTGGTGGCGACGAACGAATGTTTCTTTCCCCGACCGGATATGTACGAGGCGCATGATGCCCTGCTGTGCATTGCGCAGGGGCGTACGATGGCTGAACAGGATCGCTGGCGTGTAACGCCCGAACACTGGTTCAAGCCGCCGCACATGATGCGTGAACTGTTCGCGGACCTGCCAGAGGCCTGTGACAACACGCTGGAAATTGCGCGCCTGTGCGCGATCAAGGTGGAGACGCGCAAACCGTTGCTGCCGGTCTGCCCCAAGGTGGCGCCCGGTGCGACGGAGGATGAAACCTTGCGCAGCATGGCGCGCGACGGCCTGGAACGTCGCCTTGCGCGCATGGATATTGATGAACAGACACGCCAGACCTATGAGGAGCGGTTGGCTTTCGAGCTGGATATTATCGCCCGTATGGGATTTCCGGGCTATTTCATGATCGTTGCGGACTTCATCCAGTGGGCGAAGGCGCATGACATTCCGGTCGGGCCGGGGCGTGGGTCGGGTGCGGGATCGCTTGCGGCATGGGCGCTGACGATTACGGATATCGACCCGATTCCGTTCAACCTGCTGTTTGAACGGTTCCTTAATCCCGAACGCGTGTCGATGCCTGACTTTGATATTGATTTCTGTCAGGACCGACGTGACGAGGTCATCCGTTATGTCCGGCAGGAATATGGCCCCGACCGTGTGGCGCAGATCATTACGTTTGGAAAGTTGCAGGCCCGCGCTGCAGTGCGCGACGTGGGGCGGGTGCTTGGCCTGTCGTTCGGCATGGTCAACAAGGTTGCCGAACTGATCCCCAATAACCCGGCCAAGCCTGTTACCCTGAAACAGGCAATCGACGGGGAGCCGCGCCTTCAGGAAATGCGCGACAATGACGAGACATTGCGCCGCCTGATGGAAATCGCCCTTCAACTGGAGGGGCTGTTCCGGCATGCCAGTACGCACGCAGCCGGTGTCGTGATCGGGGATCGTGAGCTTGTGGAGCTTGTGCCGCTGTATCGCGATCCAAAAAGCGACATGCTGGTCACGCAGTACAACATGAAGTTCGTGGAGCAGGCGGGACTGGTCAAGTTCGACTTCCTTGGCCTGACAACCCTGACGATCCTGCAACGCGCGGCGCAGTTCCTTGAGCGGCTGGGCGTGACAGTGGACCTTGCCGCATTGCCGCTGGATGATGCGCTGACCTATGACATGCTGGCACGCGGTGATACCGGCGGGGTGTTCCAGTTCGAAGGGGCGGGCATGCGCGACGTGCTCAAGCAGATGCGCCCGACCCGGCTGGAGGATCTGATCGCGGCAGTGGCGTTGTACCGACCGGGTCCGATGGCCAACATCCCCGATTATTGCAGGCGCAAGCATGGGGAGGCATGGGAGCCCCCGCACGAGGAAATCCGCGATATCCTGTCCGAGACCTATGGCATCATGGTCTATCAGGAACAGGTGATGCAGATTGCGCAGAAGATGGCCGGCTACAGCCTTGGCGGTGCGGATCTGCTGCGCCGTGCGATGGGCAAGAAGATCCGTGCGGAGATGGACCAGCAACGCGTGATCTTTACCGAAGGGGCGACCAAGCGCGGTATCGAGCATGACAAGGCGGTCGAGGTTTTCGACCTGATGGCCAAATTCGCCGACTATGGCTTTAACAAATCCCATGCCGCAGCCTATGCGCTGGTGTCGTACCAGACGGCATGGATGAAGGCCAATCATCCGGTGGCCTTTCTGGCGGCATGCATGTCTCTGGCGCGGGAAAAAACCGAAAAGCTTGCGGCCCTGCGGCAGGAGGCCGAGCGTCTGGGCATCAAGGTCCTGCCGCCAGACATCAATGCGTCGGATGCGGATTTCACGGTGGAAAAACTGCCGGATGGGGAATATGGCATCCGTTACGCTCTGGCGGCGGTCAAGAAGGTGGGGCTGAGTGCGATGCAGGCACTTGTCGCCGTGCGTGGCGAACGCCCATTCGCCGATATGACGGATATTGCCGCGCGCATCGACCCGCGGAATGTGAACAAGATGCAGTTGGAAAACCTGGCACGTGCGGGGGCGTTCGACACCATCCTGCCCAATCGTGCGCAGGCCTGTGCCGCAGTCGAAACGGTGTTGCGCCGTGCGCAGTCCCACGCGCAGGAGGCCGCAAGTGGCCAGATCGGCCTGTTTGGTGGCGGGGGGGAAGCCACCGCGCAAGAAACATTGCGCCTGCCTTCGGTCCCGGACTGGCCTGAATTCGACCGCCTGAACATGGAGGCCGACGCCATCGGCTTTCACCTGACGGCCCATCCCCTGGATTCCTATGGTCCGTTGATGCGGCGTCTGGGCGTTGTGAAATCCACCGGGCTGGAGACCGCGGCGGCCGCAGGCATTACGCGTGTGAAAATCGCGGGATGTGTGGTCGATCGTAAGGAACGGCCAACACGGACCGGTAACAAGATGGCGTGGGTCCGCCTTTCGGATGCCAGTGGCGGGTGCGAGGTCACATTTTTTTCCGAAGTCCTGTCCCGCTCGCGCGAGATCCTGAGCGCGGGGAATGCAGTTGTTGTAACGGCGGAACTGCGACTGGATGGGGAGGCATTGCGCATTACCGCGTCCGATGTGATGGAACTTGAACAGGCAGCGGCAGATGCTGCGGCTGAATTGCGGATATGGTTCGACCGTGCGGATGCCATTGTGCCCATCCGTGATATCCTGCAGGGACATAGTGGGGGACGCGGGCGTATTATCCTGCTGCCTTCGGTGGCGGAAACGAGGGATGTGGAGGTAACGTTAGGCGAACGTTACCGCGTGACGCCACGTATCGCGCAGATGATCAAGTCGATTGAAGGTGTGGGCCGGGTTGAACAGTTTTAGAGACTGTTTCAAGAATTGGACCAGTAATGCGCTGAAATCATAAGAGACTGTTTGAAAAGTCAGGCTTGATAACATACTGTAATTAT
>NZ_BANE01000128.1 GCF_000964405.1 Novacetimonas hansenii JCM 7643 | reverse complement strand
AAGCTTTTTGGAAAAAGCTTCACCAAAAACTTTTATAATTTCAGTATGTTATCAAGCATGACTTTTCAAACTGTCCCTGATCCCAGGTCAGGGGGCGTTGCACATGCCCCCGACCAAAGGATGTCGCCCTTTGATTCCAGGCACAAGGTCAGGGAATTCATGGTTTTTGACAGATTATTTTTAAAAGATATCTGTCCATACAGGGTATTTCAGAAAATCACCCCGCCGCGGAAATATCTGCCATCCAGTTTGGAAATTCAACACTGGAGCATTTTCACCGGTTTGAATGCAGGCATTCAAACGGGATCCACTCTAAAATCATAAAAGTTTTTGGTGAAGCTTTTTCCAAAAAGCTTCAGAAGACACCGCCTTTTTGGAAAAAGGCAGCACCCAAAAACTTTCCTTATTTTTTATCAATGCGTTATTTTCAAACACTCTCTCAGGCGGCAGAAGGCGGTCATCGGCCCCCTGATGCACTGCCCTTTGCAGCATGCATTGCCCCGGCTGTCCCGCGTTGGTGGATTGGCGCCATGCATGTCGTGGCCATCCCGGCCATGTCCCGGCATACCCCTCACCTTATGACGCCCGCCAGATGAGGCCCACCATGTCCGGGCCATCACAGATCCCCGGATTTTTCAGGCGGCCGATTCTCTTCCGGCTTTGATAAGGCAGGTCGCGTTCCCCACTCCGCCCCCCCCCGATGTCACCCGATGTCGCCCGGCCACCAGTCCTGACATCAACCGCGCTGGCGGGATGCCGACCATGCGTCGCACGGACCCGGCACACACCAGTGGGCAAAGATGTCAGCGCCGTTTCAACGCGCGGTCGCGCGGAACAGGGTGGCGACGCGGCGGCGCAGGCTCGACAGGTCCGGCAGCACCACATTATGCAATGCCCGCACACTGTCATGGGTGGCGTAAAACCGCCGCCCGACCGCATTGGCCAGCACGATCGCGGTTCCGACGAAAATTCCGTCAATTTCAATAATTGTTGATTCCAGCATGATCTGTATCCGAAAAAATCTTACGCAGAGCCAGACGGTTTCGGCAGACCACAGGGATGCCTACCGTACTGGACGTATATGCCGGGGTCGCGCCGGCGCAGGAAAAACAGGACATCGACCATATCCACACATATATAGAAGCATGGGCTGACCTTCTATGGCAGTCATGGGTTTCGATTTGGCCTGCATCATATGCGCCAAGGGGAGGATGTCAACATTAAACAGTTCAAGTTCGTTTTAATAAATATTAAACGTATTTATATGTATTTTTTATGCCCCTTATTTTCACATTGTTTATCATATGGTTACGATAAATCTGATGCCGCATGCGCCAATATCCATCTCCATCTACGGATCACAACCGACCGCCTGGCATCCCTGCGGCAGGGGTTTGCGCCATAAATCACGTAACGGGCGTGAATATGCATCGGCCCTGACACGTGATGATACACTCCCCAACATTCATGGCACCTGACAAAAGTGTTCAAACCTGCTATTCACACGATGGGCATCAAATCTATTATTCAAGGTTAAATAAACACAGGAAGCACGATAATAAACATTTATATTACAAGTATGTTTTTATTTTTATTCATTCCACCACCGTCACACGACATGCGCATGACTGAACCCCACACCCGCGCGCGCATGCCACATGCCGTCCGACCTTTGCCAAGGAGATAGCCCGTCAGCATGGCCGCCACCCCGATGCAAGCCACCACGCGCCTGAGGCTGCTGGAACAGGCATGGCCCCTGATCGCACAGAAAGGCTTTGCCAATACCAGCATCAATGACGTGCTGGAGGCCGCCCATGTGCCCAAGGGTTCGTTTTATTATTATTTCTCCTCCAAGGATATCTTCGGTCAGGAGGTCTTGCAGTACAACATGCGCGAACATGCCGATGCGATCCGCATGTTCCTGTCCCGCCCGCACCTGACGGGGATGGAACGGATGATGGCGTACTGGTCATCATGGGCAGAGCGTGAGTCCAATCCCGACCCGCGCCAGAAATGCCTGATCGTCAAGATCGGGTCAGAGGTCAGCGAACTGTCCGATGGCATGCGCGTGGTCATGGAACGCGGAATTGACATGCTTGTGGCGCTTCTGGACGGGGGGATTCGCGCGGGCGTCAACGATGGCTCCATCTGCCCGGTCATCGAACCCGCACATGTCGCGCGCGAACTGTTCCATTACTGGCTGGGCAATGCGGTGGCGTTCAAGATACATCGCAACCCGCCGCGCCTGATACGTGCGCTGGACATCACGCGCACCATCCTGCTCGGGCTGCGGTCCGAGCAGGATATGCCGGTTGCCGTGCCATGAACGCCCCATGACAACGGGCGTGCTTCGATATCGCCTTTTTCAAGAGACTGTTTGAAAAGTCAGGATTAATAACACCCTGAAATCATAAAGGTTTTTGGTGAAGCTTTTTCCAAAAAGCT
>NZ_BANE01000129.1 GCF_000964405.1 Novacetimonas hansenii JCM 7643 | reverse complement strand
AACCTGAAGGCCGCAGGTTCAAATCCTGCCCCCGCAACCATACGCTAAGTGATTGATATCACACGGTAAAAGCCACCCAAACGGGTGGCTTTTTTGTTGCCCAAAATCCCACGCAGGAAACACATAGGAAACAAATGGAAAGGTACCAGGGCGGGATTTTGTCGAGGTTCACAAGTGTGTGATCTGCGCTATCCCTACATGAGGGCGCGCGGAATAGCACACTAGGCTATTCGAGAGTGCTGGGATCCCGTCTAACCGCACCAGGTTCTGGACGATACCTTCGTCACGATAACTGAATCAGGCACCCGTGGCGGACGAGTGGCGGGGAAGGTACTGATTATGCTTAGGATACTGATAATTGACAATGAAGATGGTCGGGAAAGCGTAAGTCTGAACTATTACGCTGCAAAGACCCGCGTCAGACGAGAGTGCGACGCGCTGGCCAGCAGGTCGATGGCCGTTTCCGTAGCTATTGTTGGTGTATCCGGGCTTCCATACTCCCGGATGGAAACGGTTCCCGCCTCTGCTTCCTTCTTCCCGACGATCAGCAGCACAGGCACTTTCGCGAGGCTGTGTTCGCGGACCTTGTAAGCGATTTTCTCGTTACGCAGATCGGGTACCACGCGGACGCCACGCTGGCGGAGTGCTTTGATCAGATCGTCCGCGTAATTGTCTGCGGCGGCGGTGATCGTCGCCACCACGACCTGAACGGGTGCGAGCCAGAAAGGCAGGTGGCCGGCATGGTGCTCAAGGAGAATGCCGATGAAGCGTTCCAGAGAACCGAACAAGGCGCGGTGCAGCATGACGGGCGGATGCTTGTCCCCATCGGCACCGATATAATGCGCGTCCAGACGCTGAGGTAGATTGAGATCGACCTGAACGGTTCCACACTGCCAGTCCCGCCCGATTGCATCACGCAGTACGAATTCCAGCTTGGGACCGTAAAAGGCGCCTTCCCCCGGATTGCGCGTGTAGGAAAGACCCGAAGCTTCGACCCCACGCCGTAACGCTTCTTCCGAGCGGTCCCAGATCTCGTCCGATCCGACACGTTTTTCAGGTCGGTCAGAGAATTTGATACGGACATCGTCGAAGCCAAAATCCTTATAGATTGAGAGCACGAGATGGCAGATTCGCTGCGTCTCGGCCTCCATCTGCTCCGGTGTGCAGAAAATATGTGCGTCATCCTGCGTGAATGCGCGCACGCGCATGAGGCCATGCAGCGCCCCTGACGGTTCGAAGCGGTGGACCTTGCCGAATTCCGCCATCCGCAGGGGCAGGTCGCGATAGCTCTTCAGGCCATGACGGAAAACCTGCACGCCACCGGGACAGTTCATGGGCTTGAGGGCGTAGGTGCGGCCTTCGGTCTCGGTGGTGAACATGTTCTCCCCGAATTTTTCCCAATGGCCGGACGCTTGCCAGAGAGACAGATCCATAATGTCGGGCGTATTGATCTCTACATAGTTCTCGGCCTGCTGGCGCGCGCGTAGATAGGCGAGAAGCGTCTGGAACAGCGTCCAGCCGTTTGGATGCCAGAACACTGCTCCCGGTGCTTCAGGCTGGAAATGGAACAGATCCATCTCACGTCCGAGGCGACGATGATCGCGTCGTGCCGCTTCTTCCTGACGTCGCTCCCACGCCGCCAATTCGTTGGCATCACGACAGGCCGTGCCGTGAATCCTCTGCAGCATCGGATTGTTCCGATCGCCTTTCCAGTAGGCCCCGGCGGTGCCGAGAAGCCGAAATTCGTGTCCGATCTGCCCTGTGCTGCCGAGATGTGGCCCTCGACAGAGATCGACGAAATTGCCCTGTCGGTAAAAGCTCAGGACGGCATCAAGAGGTAGGGACCGGATGATCTCCGCCTTGTAGGGCTGTCCGTTCTCCTGACACCAAGCAAGGGCGCTCTCACGCTTCCATTCTTCGCGGATGATCGGCTCGTCCCGATCGACAATCTCGTGCATGCGGGCTTCGATCCGAACGAGATCATCATCCGTGAAAGCGCGCTCAGCAGCGAAGTCATAGAAAAATCCCTGCTCCGTGGCTGGTCCTGTCGCGAGTGCGGTGCCGGGAAAGAGTTCGCTGACGGCCTGCGCAAGAACATGTGCGGTGTCGTGCCGGATCAGGGAAAGTGCATCGGCGTCCGACCGGAAAACAGGCTCAGAAGGTCGGTCGCCCGACAAGAGTGTCGAATGGTCGAAGAGAGCGCCGTCCACACGCCGGGCTAGAACATCCTTTGGGGAATATGATGCGGAACGGGAAGCAATGGTGGTCGATGACATGGGAGAACCTTGACGAAGAAGGGCGATGAGAGGGCAGCGGCTCATTTGGGGGCGCGTGTCGGAAGATCGTTCTGATTGGGGTGTTGCGACGCGGATGAGAAAGAAGGACAGGTACTGCACTGCGCGCAGACGCCCTGTATTTCCATCACCCGGTGCCTGACCTGGAATCCAAGGGTCTCGGCTGCGCTGTCAATCAACTGACAGGATGACGTGTTTTCAACCGCCTGCGCGGCGCCACATCGATCGCAGATACAGTAGACGAGGCGCGACGGATCGCCTGTCCGGATCCGCACGAAGGCATTTCGACTTTCGAGCCGCCCAACGAGCCCGTTGGCGATCAGCTTTTCTAGGGCTCGATAAATTGTAGGCGGGGCGAGGCGTCGGCGATCCGAACGACTGACACATCGGAGGATATCGTAAGCTGATAACGGGAAGTCTGTTTCCGTCAGCACCTCGATTACGTCACTCAGCAAAGATGTGATCCGACCATTCGGAGCATTGGAAGCCTGATGGACGCCGCGAGAGGGCTGTGTGACATGTTCTTTCATCGGGAAACCGTATCCATCACAAGGATTGGCCCCGGCATCGCGCCGTTTGGGACACTGGCCGGGAGACGATGGAGGCAGCCAGGTTCGCCTTCAGCCGCCCCCTTGATAAACGCAACGGCGAAAGGCGACAGGGCACTGACAATGCCGCTCTTCGGGTCCTGACTGCCGCACCACTCCGCCCCGGTGCGCCCATAGCCGCAGATCAGCCTGAGTACATCGGGGGGCAACTCGAACGTAGCCTCACCACTGGGGGGCGTCATCAGTCGGATGTGCTGCCGGACGCCGCCCGTCAGAGCACCGAACAGAGAGGACAGATCCCTGACATCAGTCAGAATGACGGGAGGCCAATCCTGACGCACAGCCGGGGTCGCAAGGCAATCCGCGATCTCCGAAGGCGTGCCGAAGAGAGTGAGGGGAGATGAGGAACTCGACCACTCTGTGAGGGATATCTCCCATGCCATCGGAACCCTGCGGCCCCATACGACCATATCGACATCGGGCCGTTGCAGATCCATCACGACGGCCGCGTGAGCGCACGCAACCACATGCGGTGCGGGACAGGCTAAGGCGGCGTCTTCTGGCGTATCGATCTTTGGCGCCGGCCAGCTCTCCATGAACAACATGGCACCGGGACGACCCTGATCGTTGAAGACTGGAGATTCTGGTTTTGGTGATGGGAAACGTGAGATTTCCGCCATTGGATGAGGCTGTGTGGAAATAGGCATGGCTCCGGAGCTTGACGGGAAGTGGATGATGCCCATAATGTTATATTATAACATAACATAGTCAATGGCGGTATGAGGGCTGAATGGACGCACTGATTGAAACGTCCCGGAAAGTGCGGGCGCGACCGACACGGGCTCAGGCGGAAGAGGCGGTGCGGACTTTGCTCGCCTGGACCGGTGACGATCCCGATCGTGAGGGGCTTGTCGGCACGCCCGACCGGGTGGTGCGGGCCTATGAGGAGTTTTTCGAGGGGTATCAGGATGATCCGGTCGCTCTTCTGGAGCGGACCTTCGAAGAGACCGGAAACTATAACGAAATGGTGGTACTGCGCGACATCCGGCTGGAATCCCATTGTGAACATCATATCATTCCGCTGATTGGTAAGGCGCATGTGGCCTACCTGCCCGACAGGCGGGTGGTCGGCATCAGCAAGCTGGCGCGTCTTGTGGACGTCTTCGCCCATCGCCTTCAGATTCAGGAAAAACTGACAGCCCAGATCGCCGACACGATCCAGAGTGTTCTTCAGCCGCGCGGCGTCGCGGTCGTGATCGACGCGGCGCACCAGTGCATGACCACACGTGGCGTACACAAGCCGGGCGTCAGCATGGTGACCAGCCGCCTGCTGGGCGAGTTCGAGACGTCGGAATCCTTGCGTCGCCAGTTCTTCGCTATGGCGGGAATAGGGGGCGTATGATGGGCGAAGCTCCCCCTTCTGCATCAACAGCGTTCCAACCTCGTGTCTCTATCGAGCAAGTCGAGGAAGGAACCGATCTCGCCCCGCGTTTCGACGTCAGGGGACTGCTGACCGTGGTCACGACGGACGCAGAGAGTGGGGATGTGATGATGGTCGGCGTCATGAACGCCGAGGCGCTTGCCCGCACCATCGAAACCCGTGAGGCGCATTACTGGAGCCGAAGTCGCCAGTGCCTCTGGCGGAAAGGGGCCACGAGCGGGCTGATCCAGCATGTCATCGAAATGCGGATCGACGACGATCAGGACGCGGTCTGGTTGCGCGTGCGCACTGCGGGCACAGGAGCGAACTGCCATGTGGGTTATCGAAGCTGCTTTTACCGGCGTGTCGATCTCCCTGCTGATGAAGTCGTTTCGGCGTCATTGGCTGAACTCGTCTTTTGCGAAACGCACAAGACCTTCGATCCGGTCGCTGTCTATGGCGACGTCCCGAACCCGACCCAGCTCTAGAGGAGAAACACCTATGGACAAGAGGCTTCCCGTCACCGTGCTGTCCGGCTTTCTGGGCGCGGGTAAGACGACCTTGCTCAATCATGTTCTGAATAACCGCCAGGGCTATAAGGTCGCGGTCATCGTCAACGACATGAGCGAGGTCAATATTGATGCTGATCTCGTGCGCGAGGGCGGCAGCAATCTGTCGCGCACCGATGAGAAACTGGTCGAAATGACCAATGGCTGCATTTGCTGCACGCTGCGCGATGATCTGTTGCAGGAAGTGCGGCGGCTCGCGGAGGAGCGGAAATTCGATTATCTGCTCATTGAATCCACGGGCATCGCGGAGCCGCTGCCTGTCGCCGCGACGTTCGAGTTCCGTGACGAGAATGGCGTCAGCCTGAGCGATATCGCACGGCTGGATACGATGGTGACGGTCGTGGACGCGGTCAATCTCCTGCGCGACTATTCCTCCAGCGATTTTCTGAAGGATCGGGGCGAAACAGCAGGGGAGGACGACGAGCGCGCACTGGTCGATCTGCTCGTCCAGCAGATCGAGTTTGCCGATGTCGTGGTCATCAACAAAGTCTCTACCGCCACGCCGGATCAGGTGGACGCGGCACGGAAGATCATTCGCGCGCTGAATGCGGACGCCGACATCATCGAGACCGATATGGGGCGGGTTCCTGTTGAACGGATACTGAATACCGGTCGCTTCGATTACGACAAGGCGCACCAGCATCCGTTGTGGTTTAAGGAACTTTACGGGTTTGCCAATCATGTTCCTGAAACGGACGAATATGGCATCCGCAATTTCGTCTACCGGGCGCGGCGTCCGTTCGAGCCCGCAAAATTCCAGGCCTTTCTTGACCGGAACTGGCCGGGTGTCGTGCGCGCCAAAGGTCATTTCTGGCTGGCCACGCGCCCGGACTGGGTAGGAGAAATGAGTCAGGCCGGAGCCCTTGTGCGGAGCGAAGCAATGGGGTTGTGGTGGGCCGCGATTCCGAAAAACCAGTGGCCGGACAGCGATCAGTGGCGGGATTTCGTTCTGGGGAACTGGAATTCCGTCTATGGCGACCGGCGGCAGGAAATCGTCTTCATCGGCACGGCGGAGATGGATGAAGCAGGACTGCGCCGGGACCTTGATGCCTGTCTTGTGCCGGATCTCGGAGATACCCCTTTCGAGCCGTCACGCTACGCACGCCTCCCCGATCCTTTTCCGGTCTGGCGTCGCCAGTCGGAAAGTCTTGAGCCGGCCTGAACGAGTAATCACACATCATTTTGAGGACTATTTTCATGAAAACTCGAGCTGCTATTGCGTGGGAACCTAACATGCCGCTTGAGATCGATCTGGTTGATCTCGAAGGCCCGAAAGACGGTGAGGTTCTGGTTCGTATCGTGACGACGAGCCTGTGTCATACAGATATGTTCACCTTGTCAGGGCATGATCCGGAAGGACGCTTTCCGTGTATTCTCGGTCACGAAGGGGTAGGTATCGTCGAGGATGTGGGCAAAGGCGTCACCTCTGTTGCTCCGGGTGATCATGTCATTCCGCTCTATATTCCCGAAGACCCGAACTGCCCGATGATCCGCTCGGGCAAGACCAATCTCTGCTCGACCATCCGCGAGACACAGGCGCTTGGGCTGATGCCCGACGGTACGAGCCGTTTTTCTTACAAGGGTCGCCAGATCTTTCATTACATGGGCACCAGCACGTTCAGTGAATACACCGTGTTGCCCGAAATTGCCGTGGCGAAGATCACCAAAGATGCACCGCTTGCCAAAGCCAGCGTCATGGGGTGCGCCGTCCCGACAGGCATGGGCGCCGTGCGGAACGCAGCCAGGGTGGAAGCAGGCTCGACCGTGGCTGTCTTTGGTCTCGGCGCGATTGGCATGGCCGTCATTCAGGGGGCTGTCATGGCTGGTGCTGCAAGGATCATCGGCATCGACACCAATCCGGCGAAGTTCCTGTTGGCCCGAAATCTGGGTGCGACCGATTTCGTCAATCCGACCGATCATACCGATCCAATCCAGAAAGTGATCGTCGAGATGACGGGCGGCGGAGTGGATTATTCATTCGAGGCGATCGGTCGCGTCGATGTCATGCGCGCGGCTCTTGAGTGTTGCCATAAAGGCTGGGGCGAATGCACGGTTATTGGTGTCGCTGGGGCTGGCGAGGAGATCTCGACGCGACCTTTCCAGTTGATCACGGGGCGGGTCTGGCGGGGCACGGCCTTTGGGGGCGTAAAAGGGCGTTCGCAGTTACCCGGCATGGTCGATGAATGGCTGGCTGGCAAGTTCAGCGTCGATCCCTACATCACCCACAACATGACGCATGACCGGATCAATACGGCCTTTGATCTTCTTCATCGGGGAGAGGCCATTCGCTCTGTCATGCACTATCAGCCAGGCGAAACCCTGTCGAATGACCTGCCTGGCGTAATTCTGACCGATCTTTAAGGAGATGAAACGTGGCTATGCTGAGACCAAATCCGCGTGGTGATTTCCCCGTGGTTTCTGAAAGCGCCTTTGTCGACCCGACCGCGATCCTGTGCGGTCATGTGATCGTCGAAGGCGATGTCTTCATCGGCCCCTATGCCGTTATTCGTGCTGATGAATCCGATGAAAATGGCCATGTCGAGCCCATCCGGATCGGGAGTGGATCGAACATTCAGGATGGTGTTGTCATCCACTCGAAAGATGGTGCGGCCGTGACAATCGGATCGCGCACATCAATCGCCCATCGCTCGATCATTCACGGTCCCTGCACTGTTGGAGACGAGGTATTCATTGGCTTCAATTCCGTGATTTTCAACTGCACAGTCGAGCGTGGTTGTGTGGTGAGGCACAACTCCGTCGTCGAGGACTGCGTCTTGCCTGCGGAGTTCTATATTCCATCCACGACGACGATTCATTCGAATACGGATCTGCTGACGATCCCGCAGGTCACGCAGGATGCGACAGCTTTTTCTGAAAGCGTCGCGGAGATGAATGTCAGTCTGGCGCGGTCCTATCGACGCATTGCAAACGAACTTTAGACGTCTTGGGCTAAGGGCGCGTTTGAGTAGGCTGGCATGGGTGATTCTGGCGCTCATGTCCGGGCAACGGGTGTCACCGGGATATACACGGGAAACGGAGATGCCTGCTGCGGTGCGGCAGGTGATTCCTGATGATTGTGTCCATTACCGACAGAACCCGTCCGGCCGTCTTGCCTTTCGGGTCTGGTCCTTGCCGCCTGCGAGTGACGGACACCGTATATGGCTTCTTCCTTGCTCGGTTACTCCTGCCAACACGACGCAGGTGGTCGTCTGGGAAGATCGGACGGGCCACGCGGAGTTACTGATGTTTCGACGTTGGGATCAGGATGTGTGGTCTTCGACGCCTTACCTGTTCAATGTGACCTATGACGAACGAACGGGTGTTTTGACCTCCTTGTACAGGGAGGATGCCTTGGGCGATTGCGGCACATGGACGGTCTGGCGTGCCGACTGGGGCCACTTCATCATGCGAAGCCTGGAGGCCAAGACGGTATGTGATGGACATGAAGGTCCATACCGTCTGATTTATTCTTCAGAAGGAGATCATCCGTCATGACGCAGACAGGCGACGGCGAGAAGAATGCTCACCCTCTGCGGCTCACGAACACACTGTCTCGCAGCAAGCAGATTTTCGTACCGCGTGATCCGAACCGGGTCACGATGTATGTCTGTGGACCGACCGTCTATAACTACGCCCATCTTGGGAATGCGCGTTCGGCTGTAGTTTTCGATCTGCTGTATCGTATTTTGCGACACTCCTACGGACGTGTCCTGTACGCCCGTAATTTCACCGATGTCGACGATAAGATCAACGCCGAGGCGGTCCGCACGGGGCAACCGATCGGGGCGATCACCGATCGGTTTATCAGTGCCTATCATGCTGACATGGCGGCTCTCGGTGTTCTGCGGCCAGATTTCGAGCCGCGTGTGACGGAGCACCTCTCCGACATCATCGCCCTGATCGACCGGTTACTTGAAGCAGGTCATGCCTATCAGGCGGCGGGACATGTTCTGTTCCACGTCCCGTCCTTCGCCGATTATGGCCGACTGTCGGGTCGGAGCCGCGAGGATGTCATTGCAGGAGCGAGAGTGGAGGTTGCGCCGTTCAAACGTGACCCGGCCGATTTTGTTCTATGGAAGCCGTCCTCGGATGACGCGCCGGGCTGGGAAAGTCCGTGGGGGCGGGGACGGCCTGGATGGCATATTGAATGCTCCGCGATGACGGAGCATTGTCTCGGTCTGCCGATCGATCTTCACGGCGGCGGTCAGGATCTGATTTTTCCGCATCATGAAAATGAGATCGCACAGAGTGTGAGCGCGCGAGACGGTGCTGCTTATTGCGATTTTTGGGTGCATAATGGCTTCGTTACCGTTGACGGGCGCAAAATGTCGAAGTCTCTCGGAAATGTTGTTCTCGCGCACGATCTTCTGGAACGCCACGATGGTCAGACGATCCGCCTTGCTCTTCTGTCCGCCCATTACCGCCAGCCCCTCGATTGGTCAGATAAACTTCTGACAGAGTCAGGTCGTGCGCTTTCGCGCTTGAAGCGTCTCATAGCAGACACCGCCTCGTCTGATCACGATGCTTGCGCAGTGCCAATTGTTCGTAATCGCGTAGTTCAGGCATTAGCAGACGATCTCAACACGCCTGCTGCCATGACGGCGCTTTTCAGTATTGCGCGCGAACTTCGCCATGCTGATCATGTCGCAGAACGCAGTCGATTGAGGCGTGAACTCGTTGAAGCTGTGACGTTACTCGGTCTGAAGCATGACAGCCCGCCGGATTGTCTATCTCAAGGAACGGATGAAACATCTAATGCAGCTTTGGCTGAAATGGTGGCACAACGTGATGTGGCGCGACGCCGGAAAGATTATCAGGAAGCGGATATCTTACGTGATGCACTTCTCCTGAAGGGTGTCGTTCTTGACGACACGCACGAAGGAACAAGGTGGCGGAGGATTTATTAAGCGTATTATTTGCTTTTGATTCGTCCTGACTAAACGAGGACCATTGCGATCTACGTCATATAGCGCTGCGCAATAGTGATCGAGCGAGGGGCGCATGAGGTAATTGATATCAAGCGGTCATTGATGGCCTGGCTCCACATGGGGAAGCCTTCTTGTATAAAACCTACAGTCAAGTGTTGGATCTTTTTCTGAATTATAAACATTCTAGACCGAATAGGAAAACCTGATGTCAAGAGGGCAATTGGAAGAGTAGGTTATGACTTTCTGCTGTGATCAGAGTGTGTAAGAGATTTGGCGATAGTATCGACAACACAGCGCAGTTTGAGCGGCATAAAACGTGTGGTTGGCCATACTGCATACGTATCAAAGCGGGGCATTGAGAAATTGGGAAGAAGCCGGAGTAGGCGTCCGCTTTCTATGTGATTGTGGGCAAGCCAATCGGGTAGGCATGCAACACCAGCTCCGGCCAAAGTAGCGTCGGCAATTGCATCATAACTATCGAACTGGAGGCGCGGGTTGAGGTCTGCTTTTTTTCTTTCTCCGTCGGAAAGAAAAAAAGTCCATGGGAATGTTTCTCCCTTGTGCAAGTAAGCCAATGTCTGATGTTGCCCGAGATCGTCAATGTCTCGCGGGATAGCGCTATTTTTCAAGTACGTGGGAGATGCACAAACGACTTTTCCTTGAGTCGCCACAACTCTTACATCGAGACCCATATCAATGCCAGGTGAGTGATTGCGAATGGCAAGATCATATCGGTCACCAATAAGGTCCACCGTGTGATCGCTAAAATGAAGATCCAGTTTGAGCTGGGGGTATTGCGTCGCGAGATTCACCAGAATGGGCGCAACGCAATGACGACCAAAAAGAAGAGGCATGGTGATACGCAATTTTCCGGCGACCTCATGCCTGCCTGATTCCAGAAGCTCAGCTCCTTCTTTCAGTTCATGAACAGCGCGCAGGCAGCGTTCGTAATAGATCAGGCCTTCCTCCGTGAGGCTGATAGTGCGCGTCGTGCGATGGAAAAGCCGGACACCAAGACGCTCTTCAAGTCGAGCAATCGTTTTGCCAACGGCGGATCGTGAGAGCGCCAGATGGGAGCCAGCGACTGAAAAACTGCCAGCTTTGATTACTTCAATAAACACGTCCACACCGTCAAAACGATCTCTCATGAAACGCTTAACTCCCTTTTCTTTGGCGATCTACAAGCTACACCATGTAGCGAAAATATCCCCAATATTAGCCTTAAAATATCTTACGGTTCTTAAGAATCTACAATATGATTTTCGTTAATTGAATTGTCGACCTCATTAGAGCCGGGCCGAGAGCCGTTTTGCCCGGACGGTCGCGCGATAAAGGAGAGAACTGATGGCAGGTCGCGCTCAAGGTTACCTTATAAGCAACTTTACGGTGACGGATCCGGAACTGATGACCCAGTACAGCCAGCTGGCAGGTCCACTGGCAGAGTCTTATGGCGGCGAAGTCGTTGTTGCTGTGTCCGATCTCGCAACCGTGGAAGGTCAGGCCCAATCAACGTTGATCGTGATCCGTTTTCCGAGCCTGGCCAAAGCCGAAGCGTTTTATCAGGACCCGGCTTACGCACCAGTGAGGGACCTGCGGGTCAAGGCGACAACAGGTGGCTTTCTGGCGCTTGTGCCAAGTCTGCCGATCATACCGTAAGGGCGAGTAAGCTCATGAGTATTCTTCGCAAAACATTTCGCCTAAACGCAGAGACGGAAATTCCGGCCGTTGGTTTCGGGACATATCTGATTGAAGAGACAGATGTCGCGAGCGCTGTTCGTGCGGCCATTGGCGTTGGGTATCGTCACATTGATACAGCTGAAGTGTATCACAACGAAGCCGGAGTTGGTGCCGGCATTCGAACTGCTCTGGTTGATAATGGCCTTACAAGGCGTGAAATTTTCGTAACGACAAAGCTCTGGCCTGGTGCTGCGGAATGGGGCGAAACCCCGAAGACTTATGCTCAGACACTTTCCGCATTCGATGAGAGCGTGAAACGTTTGGGGCTCGACTATATCGACCTCTACCTGATCCATTCTCCTCACGGTGGAGCGCGTCGTGTCGAAGAGTGGCGTGCGCTTATCGATCTCAAGAAGGCTGGCAAAGTACGGAGCGTCGGTGTCAGCAATTTCACCGACGCTCATATCAATGAAATAAAGGCTGCTGGTCTGGCGCTTCCCGAAGCAAACCAGATCGAGCTGCATCCCTGGTCGCAGAAGCCTGACCTGGTCGGCTATATGCACGAGCACACGATTGTGCCGATCGCCTATAGCAGCCTTGCTCCGCTTTCCACATGGAGAGCCGGTCAGGAGAGCGCCAAACCTGAGGCCGAAAAGAAGGCAGATGGTGTCTTCGCAACGATGGCCGCAAAATACGGTGTCACGGAAGCACAGTTGCTCCTCCATTGGGGCGTGCAAAATGGTTACGCGATCCTGCCGAAAAGCCTGAACCCGGAGCGCATGAAGCAGAACCTCGCTCTCGATGGTTTTGAAATTGATGCCGAGGATATGGACGCCATTCGCAAAATGGATCGTGGCGCGGGCATCGCATGGTCAATGGGTGATCCGACAAAGGTGTCCTGATCAGGAGAGCAACGACGCATGCTTTTAGATCACGACCTTAAATTCTCAATAATCAGTTCTTAACACAACGGAGTTTCCCTTATGAAAATCGCTATCGTTTATGACAGTGGCTACGGTCATACCGCCAAACAGGCACAGGCCGCCGCCGATGGCGTCAATCGTGTCGACGGGGTCGAAGCCATTCTTCTGCCTGTTGCCGAGAATCCCGCGCCTTGGGATCTGCTGCAGGAGTGTGATGCGATTATTTTTGGATCGCCTACCTATAATGGTTCACTGTCGGCACGTCTGAAGAAGTTCATGGAAGATGCGACCGGTCCGGTCTGGACATCCATGAAGTGGCGGAACAAGATTGCTGCGGGCTTTACCAATTCAGGCGCTATGCACGGCGACAAGCTGAACTCCCTCATCGGCATGGCGCTGTTTGCTGCCCAGCACAGCATGATCTGGGTGGGGCTGGACCTGTTCGCCAGCACCAACCCCGAAGACATGAACCGGATCGGTGGTTGGCTGGGTGCAATGGCGCAGTCTGATAACGCCTCGCCCGACGTCACCCCGATCAAGAGTGACCTTGAGACTGCCGCTCATCTGGGGCAGCGCGTCGCCGAGACCACAAAGCAGTTCATTGCCGGGAAGACCGCCTGAAAGGATAAATCTAGTTCATTCTGTTTTGAAAATAATGATGGACCGGAGTGATGTCACATATTTCTCCTGACGTAATGACTAATTTCGTGAGGTCAGGAGATGGGGGCGGACATGCTTCCCCCCTTCGTAAAGGATACCCAACATGAAAACAGCTTTGGTCACGGGTGCAGGGCGCCGGGAAGGGATCGGTTTTGAGACCGTTCGACAACTGGCGCAACAAGGTATGCAGGTTTTTCTCTCGGCACGCTCTGTCGAAAAAGCTCAGCAACTCGCGCAGGTCCTTCGTGATGAAGGCTTGAACGTTTCGGCTTTACAACTGGACACGACAGATCCTGAGAGCGTCACGCAAGCCGTGCGGCGCATTGAGGAGCAGTCTGGCAGACTGGATGTCCTGATTAATAATGCGGCCATTATGGCATTCACCCCAGTCACCGACTTCCGCACAGATCTCGATGCCGTAAGGCAGCAATTTGAGGCCAATCTGATCGGCACCTGGCGGCTGTCACAGGAGTGTTTCCCGCTTCTGCAGGCGTCTGGTGATGGACGGATCGTCAACGTCTCCAGTGGCGCGGGTTCTTTCTGGGATCCTGATTTTGGGCTGGTGAACAATCCGGGATTTGAAATGAGCAAATTCGGTGACGTTCCCATTGGATCTTATGCCCTGACCAAGCTGGCCCTGAACGGTCTGACGATCAAACTGGCCAAAGACTTCAACAAGGCTGGAATTCTTGTCAATTCGGTATGTCCCGGATTGGTGGCGACCTATCCAAACTCGCCAGGGCGCCCTGTTGAGGATGGCGCGCGCAGCGTCGTTTGGGCCGCCAATATCCCGGCAACTGGTCCGACAGGTTTGTTCTTCCGTGACGGCAAACAACTGCCATGGTGAAATTCCTTACTCTGACTTCGAACCGACTTTCCAAGGATTGGCCAGTATGCGTGCATATGAACTAAACGGGGCCAATGGCCTGGCCAGTGTGAGCCTGACAGAACGTCCTGAACCAACGGCTCTGCGTGGGCAGATCCTGATTGAGATGAAGGCCTGGTCTCTCAACTATCGTGACCTTCTGATTATCAACGATAATTATAATGGCCTTCGTCCTAAAGGCGCGTTGGCACTCTCCGATGGGGTCGGCGAAGTTATTTCCGTGGGCCCTGACGTCACGCGCTTTAAAGTCGGCGATCGGGTGAGCCCAACATTTTCCAGCACCTGGATTGCGGGCCCTATGACAGCTGCAGATCCACCGAAATTTCGCGGAGCACTGGTTGACGGAGTGCTCGCGGAGAGGATCGCATGCGACGAACAGCATGCGGTGCGTGTTCCTGATTATCTTTCAGATGCCCAAGCAGCGACCTTGCCTTGTGCGGCGTTGACGGCGTTCAATGCGCTGTTCGGGCCTCGCCCGCTTGTGAGTGGCGAAACTGTTCTCACTTTGGGTACAGGCGGCGTGTCGAGTTTTGCCATTCAGCTTGCCGCCAAAGCTGGAGCCCGTGTCATCTCGACCTCTTCAAGTGATACTAAACTCGAGGAAGCCAGGAAGCTTGGGGCGACTGACCTTATCAACTATCGCAAGCATCCCGAATGGCAGCAGGAAGTGTTGCGCCTGACGAATGGTCGTGGCGTGGATCATGTCGTAGAAGTTGGGGGAGGCGGCACCATTGAACGGTCTGTAGCCAGCGTCGCCATTGGTGGACAGGTGCATATGATTGGTGCGCTCTCAACTGGAACGCTCAGCCCCCGAACACTCGTTCCCTGGAAAACTCTCCGTGGGATTATGGTCGGATCCCGCGCCGATCACGAGGCGATGAACCGCATGATGGCGTACCATCAGATCCGACCCGTCATAGGCAAGGTTTTCGCGTTCGATGATGCTCTGGGGGCTTATGGCTGCTTGGAAGAGGCCGCTCATACCGGAAAAATTGTGATTGAACGATCCCTGACGTGAGAGTCCATATCGGTTAAAATCAGCGCGTTTGAGTCAGGAGGCACATAATATGACGCAATGCCCTGTAGTGGCACTCAACAACGGCGTGGAAATGCCTCTGCTCGGCTTCGGCGTTTATCAGATGACCAATGCGACAGAGTGCGAAGCCGCCGTTCTGGAAGCACTGCATGCGGGTTATCGCCTGATCGATACGGCCGCTGCTTACGAAAATGAGGAAGCTGTCGGTCGCGCCATCGCTGCAAGCGGTATTCCTCGGAGCGAGATTTTTATCACAACAAAGCTGTGGGTCCAGGATGCAGGCTACGAGACAGCCAAAGCGGCGTTCCACCGTTCCCTGACGCGTCTGAAACTCGATTATCTCGACCTATACTTGATCCACCAGCCTTATGGAGATGTACACGGCTCCTGGCGGGCAATGGAGGAATTGCAGGAAGGTGGCAAGACCCGTGCGATTGGCGTGAGCAACTTTCATCCGGACAGGATCATGGACCTGATCGCCTTTAACCGGATCAAGCCCGCGATCAATCAGATTGAGACGCACCCATTTTGCCAGCAGATTGCCACACAGGCATTTTTGGCCGAGAACGGCGTTCAGATCGAATCCTGGGGACCTTTTGCCGAAGGACGCAACAATCTGTTCAGCAACCCCGTGCTGACGGAGATAGCGTCCCGGCATCATCGCTCCGTTGCTCAGGTCGTACTGCGCTGGCTGCTGCAACGACAGGTTGTCTCCATCCCGAAGTCGGTCAACGCTGAGCGAATTCGACAAAATTTCTCGATATTCGATTTTGATCTCGATGACGCGGATATGGCGTCAATCACGACGCTCGATACGGGACAAACTGCTTTTACGGATCATCGCGACCCTGAGCGTGTCAAACGGATTGCCGAGATACGCTTCAAGACCTGACGGTTATGTGCGTTGGTGTTGGACCACCAACGCACATTGTTACGCTACATAGCGTAGCCGGGCTTTTTGTAGAGTGATGCTTCTTTGTCCTGAATATCGGGTCTATAAATCTGATCACGCCAGTCCGAAGAAGCAACCTCGTTGAAACCAACCGAGACCGCATCGTCCGTATAACCCAGAATAGTGGTAACCTGCTGGGTGATCGCATCCGCCAGACGCTGTTTCTGCTGCTCGGATTTACCTGGCCATAGCTTGACGATGATATGCGGCATTGAGGATTCTTCACCAGGCCTGATTGGCCGGTCCAACTGTAAACTCGTTGATCGTTGTGTCTTCTGGGGCAGAAATCGCAAACGAGACTACGTCGGCAATACGTTCGGGTGGGATAGCATGCTGATCGTATAGCTTTTGCATGGCTGCAGCCGCCCCGGGATCAGAAATGCCGCCGAGCAATTCAGTTTTCACCGCTGCAGGATAAATCGTGGAGGTGCGAATATTGGTACCCTCCATGGCTGACTCCATACGAAGCACCTCCATGAAATCGCGAACGAACCACTTGGTGCCGCCGTAGATCGCGCTGCCAGGGTATGCTTTGAGACCGGCCACTGAGGAAACGGCAATGATCTGACCGTATTTCTGTGCCAGAAAATGAGGCATGGCGGCAGCAACGCCATTCAGAACGCCTTTGATGTTAATGTCGACGGCTGCATTCCATTCGTCCGTCTTCAAGGCGGATACGGGGGCTGTCGGCATTAGACCTGCATTGAGGAAAATAACATCAAGACGACCGTATTTTTCTTTGGCCATGTTGACCAAAGCCTCATTATCGCTCGGCTTCGTTACATCCGTCACGAGGTAGGTCGCTGTGCCGCCATCGTCTTTGATAGCACTGACAATCTCCTTCAGACGCTCTTCTCTGCGCGCACCCAGGACAACGTTCGCACCTTGTTGCGCGAGAAGTCGTGCGGTTGCTTCGCCAATGCCCGAAGATGCGCCGGTGATGAGAACAACTTTATCTTTGATCATGACGTGTCACCCGTATAAATATTTGACTTATTGCGCGTATCGCGCGTCAGAGACGTGCTCTATTCAATCTATTCGTTTGTCATTCTCAACTTCCTGAATAGCGATATTGGGTTAGTGCCATCTCCGGAGGGGCACCATGCCATCATTTTCTGCATGGGGCCGGAAGAGGGATGATCGGATAGGAGGCCATGATAGACCTCACTTGTATTATCTTGAGCGATATGGCTCTCGTCAGAAAACTCCTACCAGGCATAGGCTTGAGGTGCTTCGCCACCCGGCCCAGGCCATATCTCGTCAAGACATCGCATAGCGTCATCTGACAAAGTGATCTTGGCAGAGCGGAGCCCCTGTGTGAGTTGTTCGACGGTGCGTGGCCCGACAAGAGGCGCAGTGACGGCCGGATTGTGAAGCAGCCATGCCAGTGCGACATCGGCAGGCCGCTCACCGAGATCAGCGCAGAGCGCTTCGTATGCCTCCAGTTGTGGGCGATAATGCTCGATCTTCTGCTTCATCGCCGGCGTAGCGCGTCGTCCCGACGCGGCTTTCCTGAGCACGCCTCCCAGCAACCCGCCACCCAACGGGCTCCATGGAATGATGCCAAGACCATAGTGCCGACAGGCCGGAATGACCTCCAGTTCGACAGTCCGTGTTGCGAGATTGTAAAGGCTCTGTTCAGCGACAAGGCCCATTAACATCCGTCGTTGTGCAGCGGCTTGAGCCGTGGCGATGTCCCACCCCGCAAAATTGCTACTGCCAACGTAAATCACCTTGCCCTGCTGCACGAGCAGTTCTATGGCCTGCCATACTTCTTCCCAAGGCGTGGCACGGTCGATGTGATGCATCTGGTAGAGATCGATATGATCGGTCTGAAGGCGTCGCAGGCTATCTTCGCAGGCGCGACGGATATGCAGCGCGGACAGACGGCGATCATTCGGGCCGAGGCCCATGGGTTGATAAGCCTTGGTCGCTAGAATGACGTCTCCGCGTGTACCCCGTTTTGCCATCCAGCGGCCGATAATTTCTTCGGAGAGGCCGAAGCCTTTTTTCATGTCCGGCGATTGCGGACCGCCATAGACATCGGCCGTATCGATAAAATTGATGCCGACTTCAAGAGCGGTATCAAGAATCTGGAAACTTGTGTGTTCATCGGTCACATCACCGAAATTCATCGTTCCGAGACACAGCGAACTGACCTTCAGGCCTGATCGTCCCAGATGCACATAGTCCACAGGAAACTGCCCTTTCATTGTGATCCGGAAAGGCGTCAAACTATTGGTCGCGATCAAGCCCATAGTTGTAAAACAGCCCATTTCCCTCACAGGTTAACTCGGAATATCGTTTTTCGTTAGCGCGTAATCCTGCATGGTGTTGTGAGAGCAATTCATGAGTATTCCATGCTATTAAGAGATGCATCAGTGGTGAAGGGCGCTCTTACGGTTAAATTTCTCTCTGCTTCGTATCGACACATGAACATCACTCATGAAAGGGCATGAGATGCAAATAAGCCGCGCGGACATCGCGGATCTGACGTATTTTATGACGATTGCCAGGCATCGCAGCTTCAGCCGAGCCGCCATCGAACTTGGCGTTAGTGCGTCCGCTCTCAGCCACGCCCTAAAAGCCCTGGAACAGCGTATTGGCGTCCGGTTGCTCAACCGTACGACCAAAAGTGTTACCCTGACATCTGCGGGGGAGAGCCTGATCACAGCGATCGGCGAACCGTTTCAGGTCATCGATACGGCGATGGAAGCCTTGAACCGTTTTCGTGACGCGCCAGCCGGTCGCATCCGCCTGAATGTTGCTGTCGAAGCGGCCAATCTTCTCTTGGCTCCCGTCATCCCGGAATTCATGGATCGCTATCCAGATGTGGAACTGGATGTCGTCGCGAGCAACCGGATGGTCGATGTGACCGACGCCGGGTTCGATGCGGGTATCCGTTACGGCAATACCGTGCCGGAAGATATGATTGCCCAGAGGCTTTCAGCAGATATCCGCTGGATCATCGTGGGCTCTGCGTCCTACCTCGACCGGTTCGGCACGCCGGAGCAACCCCACGACCTGTTGGAGCACCGCTGTATCAGCAACAGGCTCGGCGATGACAGGATCTATCGTTGGGAGCTTGAATGCGAGGATGAGGAAATCGAAATCGCTGTCCCGACGTCGATCACTGTGGATCAGGCCGAAACCGGCCTCAACGCCGTCTTGGGCGGTGCGGGCCTAATGTATCTGCCTGAACCGCTAGTGGTATCCTATCTTTCCGACGGACGATTGATACAGGTTCTGCCGAAATGGACGGCAACTGGCGATGGCTTTTACATTTATTATTCGAGCCGTCATCAACTTCCGACCGGGTTGCGGCTGCTGATTGAGCTTATTCGGGATCGGCGTCCCATGGGGCTATAGTAGTTCCTGCGACTGGTTCTTCAAAATACGCAGGCACCCACTAGCCTTTGAATGTGGCGGCGGGCTGTTAGCCGGCGAGGCGAGCTGTGACTTCTGCGACCCGTCGCCCGAGATGCTCGGCGGTCTTGAGATCACCCGTGGGAGGCGTCACCTCAGGGGGGGCTTCGTCGGACTGCGTTGCCGCTCCCAGCCAGAAGCCGAGACGGTTCAGTTCTTCGCTTCCGCCTTTTCCCGGCAGGAGATCGAGGTTGACCCACACCATGCCGTGCTGTGCCGCAAACATGGCCAGAGAAACCAGTGTGCCGAGCTTGTCACCGCTGAGGGCCCCGGAATTGGTGAAACCCGCAGAAACCTTGCCGGCCCATTTGAGTTGGGTCCACACCGGGCGGGTCGTGGTCTCGAAGAAGCGCTTCATCCGCCAGCCGAGAGCCCCGTTGTAAGTCGGTGAACCGAAAATGATGGCATCGCTGGCGGTCAGTGCCTCCAGGTCGAGCACGCCGTCGTCGCCGACCTTGAAAAGCGTGACTTCGGCTCCGGCTACGGAGCGGACCCCCGTTGCGACCGCTTCGGCGACCTTGACTGTATGACCGTAATTGCTTTCAAAAACGATAGCGATTTTCATAGATTTGTCCTGAAATGAATGAGGGGAAACGGTTAGGCTTCGCGTTTGGCGAAGACGTCCCTGAACACGGGCAGCGCGGACATCGCATTCGGCCAACCCGCATAGAACGCGAGATGGGTGACGACCTCGGAGGCCTGCTCACGGGTCAGACCATTGTCCATCGCGCGTGTCAGATGAAAGGTGATCTGTGCCGACTGGCTGGCCGTCACAAGGGCCGCCACGGTCACGAGGCTCCGGTCACGTGGTGCGAGGCCTGGCCGTAACCAGAGATCACGGAACAGGAAACGGGTCGTGTAATCAACCAGACCAGGTGCCGTCGCCTCGAACTGTTCGCCCACGGTTTTCGCCCGCTGCGCTTCGGCAGGCTCGTCGAGCGGCAGAAACTGATCCGGGATTTCGGCCGGAAGCTGATCGGCGGCGATGCCGCGTGCAGCAAAGACAGCCCCCATCGCGGGGGTTGCTGACAGGGCGTTGGCCCAGCCCGCGTAATAGGCGAGTTGAAGAACGGTTTCAGACAGTTCGGCGGGCGTAACGCCGTTATCGAGCGCATGGTCGGTATAGAGCCCAAGTCCGGCCACCTGACCGCGCGTGATTAATGCCGCGATTGAAATCAGGCTGCGGTCACGAAAGCTCAGGCCAGGACGGGTCCAGACCTCTTTGAGCCGATCAACCGTATGGGTTTCGAGCGCCGGAGAGACCGAGCGCACCAGTTCGGGGGGGAAGGGGCGGCTTGCCGCTTGTATATTGGTCATTGGTGGTTCTTTCCTCAATTCAATTTCCGTGCGTCACGGTTTAAGTATGTGCGTGGTCGTTTCACGCCGAACGCTGGTTTTCTGAAAAAATTGGCTGGATGAACGTCAGACGCTTAGGGGAGGCGCCTCCCGACCGGCCATCGCGCCTTGCGCTGGTGTGTACCTTTCACCTTCCGGGCGAATGCGGGCCGCTTCGGTGTCGATGGCCTGTATGTCGGCGTCCGTCAGGACGATATCCATCGCTGCAAGGTTTTCCTTGAGACGGTCCAGTTTTGTCGTGCCTGGGATCGGCACAATTGAGGGCCGCTGCGCCAGAAGCCAAGCCAGCGCGATCTGTGCCGGGGTTGCTTCTTTGGCCAGAGCGAAGTGTTCCAGGATGTTGACGAACGCCTGGTTCTTTTCGATGGCTTCGGGGGAAAATCGAGGAACACCATGCCGGAGATCACCTTGGGCGAAAGCGGTCGTCTTGCTGATGGCTCCCGTCAGGAATCCCCTGCCGAGGGGGCTGAAAGGAACGAAGCCGATGCCGAGTTCATCGCAGGCGTCTAGAATACCGTTTGTCTCCGGCGCTCTCCACCACAGGGAATATTCGTTTTGGACTGCGGTCACCGGCTGGACGGTATGTGCACGGCGCAGCGTCTGTAATCCCGGTTCCGATAAGCCGAAATGCGTGACCTTTCCTTGGGCGATCAGATCCTTCACGGTTCCGGCCACATCCTCAATCGGGACATCCGGGTCGACCCGGTGTTGATAGAGGAGGTCGATCATTTCCACCCCAAGCCGCTTCAGAGAGCCCTCCACGGCTTGACGAATATGCTCGGGCCGGCTGCTGAGGCCGCGAATCTTGCGCGTTGTCGGATCAATGTCGAAGCCGAACTTGGTGGCAATGACGACTTGGTCGCGGATAGGGCGCAGGGCCTCTCCTACCACCTCCTCATTGAGGAAAGGCCCATAGACTTCGGCCGTATCGAAAAACGTCACGCCCAGATCCACAGCAGCCTGAATAAGTTTTATACCAATTTGTTTTGGCTGTGACTCAGGGGGGGGGG
>NZ_BANE01000130.1 GCF_000964405.1 Novacetimonas hansenii JCM 7643 | reverse complement strand
CTGAAAAAAGGCGGCACCCAGAAACTTTTCCTGTTTTTTATCAATGATCTGTTTTCAAACAATCTCTGAGACATGAACAGCATCATCCGACCCGATAATGCTATGGTCCCGTGTTTCACGGGGAAAACTTCTTAAAAAAACTTCGCAAAGATGTCGCCCTTCAAAAGGCGACATCAGAATGTTTATTTTTATCAATACCTTATAAAAATACGTTCGTTATTCTGCTTCTGCATAGCACCGGCATCGCCCCCTGCCGGTTTCTGTATTGAACAAGACGGCCCGTCATTATAGCATCATAATGTATACATCCCTTTCCCGGAGGGGTGCTGGCGGCCTGAACCTGACCATATATGCGCTGACACCCATCCCAATCGTGGAATCTGTCAACACGCCATGCCCCAGGACAAGATACAGCACATCTACGCGGCGCACGCATATTACGATATTCGCCAGGAACTGGAAAAACGGCCCGGCGCACCGGCCTGTACGCAGGTGTCCACCCTGGATGACCTCAAGGCGATCATTCCCCAGGCCGAAGTGCTTGTGACTTCCATGCTCTGGCGGAACGAGTTGCTGGACATGGCGCCCCGGCTGCGCCTGATCCAGTCCATCAGTTCCGGCGTGGATCAGTTCGACCTGGACCGCCTGAAGAAACGCGGTATCCGACTGTGCAACGCCCGTGGCGTCAACGCCAATGCGGTTGCAGAACATGCGCTGGCCCTGATGCTCAACCTTGCGCGACGCCTTTACGAAGCACGCGACAACCAGAAACTCCGCCACTGGTCAACGACAGGCACTGATCCGCGCCCACGCCTTCAGGAACTGTCGGAAAAGCATGTACTGATCGTTGGCATGGGCACGATCGGCGATCGTGTCGCGCGCCTGTGCCTTGCACTGGGCATGAAGGTCAGTGGCGCACGCCACAGCGTACGTCCCCTCGACGTTGCGGGGGTAGAGCAGATCGCCATGGATGACCTGCATTCCGGCCTGAAGGTGGCGGATTACGTCATCCTGACATGCCCGCTCACCGCGCAGACGCGCCACCTCATCAACGCCGCCGCATTTGGCGCGATGAAACACGATGCCTGCCTGGTGAACGTGGCGCGCGGCCCGGTGGTGGAGGAAACAGCCCTGATAGAGGCGCTTGATGCGGGCCGGATCGCCGGTGCGGCACTTGACACCTATGACGAGGAACCCTTGCCATCGTCTTCCGCGCTGTGGTCGCGCCCCAATCTGGTAATGACCGGGCATACGGCGGGGGAGACCCAGTTTTATGAACGCAATGTCGTCGATATCCTGATGAAGAATCTTGCAGCACTCGAAACCGGTGGCGTCATGACAAACCAGATCATCTGAAACCTGATCTACGGGATGCCTGTTTTCAACCGATCCGTTGAATAAGGGATCGGTTGAAAAGGCAGGACCAGAACTCCGCAGAAACAATGAAATGTCTGGCGAGTGTTTTTGAAAATTCCAAAAGCACGACTTAATTTTAAAAATATCCAGATTTTTTAAGTACCGACTTTTTTGAAAAATGTGATGTCTTCTGAAGATTTTTAGAAAAATCTTCACCAAAAACCTTTATAATTTCAGGATGTTATTAATCCTGACTTTTCAAACAGCCTCTGACAGGTTGTCGGATTGGGATTTTTTACGTAACGGCATTGCGTGAATTATGAATAACCATAGAATTTCAATGAAAAAATAAATATGTTTTCATCAGTTATATAATATCCATTTCAACTCCAATCCGACGCCCTGTTAAATAGTCAATGTCTTTCAATTCTTTTTAATTTTTACATTCCAGCCGGTCATAGGCCGCCAGCACAAGGCGACGGGTACGGTATTCGCCATAAGTGGCCATTTCGTGCTTGCGCAGTACCCTGAACGTCTGTGATGGATAATCGGTCCCCATGACATCGTGGGGATCGAGAATATATTCCAGTTGCCTGCGATCCAGGCCATAAGCACGCGCGTACCATGCATCGAGTTCCGCGCGAAGCAATGCGCGTCGTGCCACATCCCATGCAAAAGGTGCCCCCCCATACCCCATACCCCGCGCGAACAGGGCCATGGTCTCGGTGGTATAGGTCAGTTCCAGCACCCGCGACGCAATGAATGCCACATCATCCGTACCATAAAAATCAGGGGGCAGCACGGGAAGCTGTCGCACGATAAAGAAATTCAGGTTAACCCCCCCCGCTTTCTGCCGACAGATAAAATCAAATGGCAACGACGACAAATTGGCAACCAGGCAGGCTGCCCGCGGGTCGGCCCATCCCATGCGGGGCGACAGCAGGGTCATGCTGTTCCCCACCCCCCATGGCGGTAATAGATTACAGATGAAGGTGCGCCCGTTCGTGGGGGACATGATGTTGCGAAATCCGAAAAATACCGGTGTATCGGCTATATTCCCGACCTTGCGCACGACCTCTGCCTGCGGAACCCAGTAATGGGGCGTGATCTCGAATGCAGGATTACGATGTTCACGCAACCCGGTCTGCGGCAGGACGCGATGGCCACGCTCCCCTTTGCGCGCGCCGTAACCCGCATGCCTGTGGTCATAAAAATACCCCATCTTGGCCTCGTACAGCGGGACATAACGTCCTGCATGTCCATCTTCCGCCGCATCCTTTGCCCTTGAGGCAGGATGGACCCAGTTCACCCCCCTGCGTCGCCAGCCTCCCCCCGCCAACTGGGCCGCAGTGCGGAACAGGCGGCTGTCACTTGTCATGTTGAACAGGCCCTGACGGAACTCTACCCCCCATGGATTCCCGGCTGGTCCATCGGACTCATGCACGAAAACGGGGACATGGGCATAAATCGCGGTGGTCAAGGCGGCATCCATGCGTGAACGGAAAACAGGCATCGTCCGCGTATTGGGATTGATCCGCGCGATTTCTTCTGCCGACAGAGAAAAGCAGCGCCGCATGTCGTGGCACTGTTGCGTATCGGTCAGGCAACAGGCGAATTCCGTTTCCATAATCGCGTTACCAATCGTCAACAGGCAGAATTTAAAACTGCGATGAACCCCGGGAAACAGCGGTGCGCTGTTTTCAAAATCCATCAGGCGCGCCAATCGCCTTTCCCCCACCAGATGCCCCAGCAGTGGCGCAGTCGTGGCATCGGTCGCAATGCCGGTCGGTACCACCAGCCCTGCCCGCCCCTCACGCCGTACAAGAAAGAGGAACAGTTCGGTAAAAAGCGCGTAGGTATTTCCCTTGCCCCGCCCGGCAAGGGGAAAGCGACCGCTGGCACGTACGAAAATACCCATCGCCTCGCTATGTCGCCGCGCATGGGCAAACTGCGCGAAAAGGTCGGGTCGCACTGTGCTGAGTGCTGAAATCGCAGCCTTGCGCGCCGCCCCCTTCAGGATGGATATCTCGGACAGGCGTGACCCGAAATACTCTTCCTCCTCCAGTTGCATCACCTCCCACGGGGGGTTGCCGATCACGACGTCAAATCCCTCATGCCCCCCCATGATGTCGGCAAAGGCCAGTGACCAGTGCAATACGCGTGCCCCGCGTGCAATGCGAATGGCCGCGTCCTCATACCCGGCGGGGGGAGGATCACCCGACAGCCGCGCCCATATCTGCGCCGTCGTAGGCACCATGTCGGCGGTGCCGCCCACGGGGCGGGGCAGCATGAACGCCGCGACATACATGTCACAGGCCCGGCCAAGGGCAGAACAGGACACGAAAGACCACCAGTCCTCGAAATACTGCTGCTTTCGCGCGACTTCATGCACCGTATCCTCCGCCATTTCCCGCAGGCCGGACAGGCCCGCCACAAAAGGGGCATGAAGCGGCAGAACGTCTGGTGGGGGCAATTCAGACTTTGCGCGCTGGTTGCGCTGCAGGCAACGACGGACGATGGCGGGATCATCATTGCCCATTACACGATAGGCCGTATCTGGCACCCCCTGCTGGAGCACCGCCACATCAGCCACGCCAAGCAACGCATTCCCACACAGGATATTCGCCGCCAGAAAGCACAAAGGACGTCCGGGGATGCCCGTTTCGATCCATAATGCCATGCGCGTCAGTTCCACCGCCATGGGATTGCAATCGACCCCATATATACAACGCGCCACCACATCACGCAGGATGGTGCGATATTCTCCCCCCTTCGGGGCATGGTGGCGCACGATACGCATGGCCATGCGCCGTGCGGCAGCAAGCAGGAAGTGCCCCCCACCACAGGCCGGGTCAATCACCCGCAGCGCAAGCAGGGCCGCCGCCCCGCCGGACGCCTCGGCCCGGTCCATGACGGGATCGAGCGTACTGTCGAGCAGGGATTGAACAAGGCTGTCAGGTGTATAGTAACTTCCCGATGTCCGGCGATCGTTACCGCGCCCGGCATCATCAAGCGTGAATAGCCCGCCGACACTACCGGGCCGTATTTCCAGCAGGCTTTCATACACGGTCGCAAGATCCCCGCTGCCAACACGGCACCAGTCAACCCGAAGCGATGCATGCGCTTCGCCGCCAATAAAGCCGAGGTGACGAATTGCACACAGGCATGCCTGATCCCCAATCCGTGCGGACATCAGCATAGGCATCCCCACCGGATCCACCCACGCCCCCAATGCCGGAATCCCGCGCTCAGGATCACCAACATCCATTGCGGCAAGGACACGGCGCAGGCTTTCCCAAACCCTGTCATCCGTCGCCCCGTCCGGTGCGCAGGCCCGCGCCAGCCAGTATGAAAAATAACGCCCTGCATCCCCCTCTACATGATGCAGCAGGCCACGCGCCTCCATCCCCGCAAGGAATGCAAGGCGACAAACCACCCGAAGCAGTTCGTCAAACAGACGCGACAATATGGGATCATCCGCCCCAACCGCGTCACGGATATCCGCATTGGCATCGAGTACTCCCTGCCCAAGTGCAAGCAGGGCCGCCCTGACCCCGGCACGCAGGCATGCTTCCCCCTGCGGCGGGATGCCCCCGGTCGCCTGTCCTTCCACTTTATCAGGAGCGCCCAAAGGGAAGGCATCCTCCGTCCCCGACCTGGAGGAGGAAATATATATGGGCTCCGATCGGGATGGCATCTTATTCCTGTAAAGAGAGCATCTGAGGACAAACTTTCATCGCCTTTCACCGGCGTGGAGGCAAGGCCGAAACCCGTCCATGCACCCATCAGCGTCAGAGGCCCAACCGCCGCCACAACATGATGCATGGCCGTGGCATTTCCATGTCGCCTGCACTATTCCATACTGACCATAGACACCTGAAACAGGACGGACATGAACAGTTTACGCGCCGGGTCTCCTTCTTCCCTGCTGGCTGGCCTGGGCAATGGCGTGGCCGCCGGGGCCTGCTGGGGCCTGGTGTTCGTCGCACCGGCCATGATGCCGGATTTCACGGCGCTGCAACTGGCAACGGTACGCTACGTTATGTACGGGGTCTTTTCCGTGGCGCTGCTGCTGCCACGCGCGGGTCGCCTTGCCGCGCGCATCCCGCGTGGGGGACGCCCCGCCCTGCTGTGGCTGGGGCTGACTGGCAATCTTGGCTATTACATCCTGATCGCAACAGCGGTCGGGCTCTGCGGTATCAACATCACCTCCATCGTCACAGGTTTCCTGCCGGTAATTGTCGGGGTGCTGGGCACGCGTGAAGGCGATGGGCTGGACCTGCGCCGACTTGTGCCATCCATGCTGCTGATGCTGATGGGGATCAGCCTGACCGCCGTACAGGCCCTGTATGCACCTGACACGCAGGCAGGTTTCGACACCGCCCACCTTACAGGTTTCATATGTGCTGTCGGCGGACTGGCATCATGGAGCATCTTTGCCATTTCGAATGCACGCTGGCTCAGGCGGCTTCCTGATACCAGTGCGGAGGAATGGGGCCTGCTGACCGGGGTTGCCACAGGGGCCGAGGCGCTGTTCCTCATCCCGTTCGCCTGCCATGGCGCGGCATCGCATACGCCATCTCAATGGGTGTGGTTCATTGCGCTTGGCACCGGTATTGCACTGGTGTCATCACTGCTGGGCGGGATTTTCTGGAATCGCACCTGCCGCCTCCTTCCCATGACGCTCAGCGGGCAGATGGCGGTAGGAGAAACCCTGTTCGCGCTGCTCTATGGCTGCCTGTGGACAGGACGATGGCCCACCGTGATGGAGGCAGGTGCCGTCATCTTTCTTGTGCTGAGTGTCGTCTTCTGCACCTTCGCGCACGCACCGCCATCGCGCAACAGGGAGCATGCCCGCCATGATACGTCGCGCCTCTCCACCTGATCGGGTTGGTTCAAGATAAGATCATGAAATGATAAAGGTTTTTGGTGAAGCTTTTTCCAAAAAGCTTCGAA
>NZ_BANE01000131.1 GCF_000964405.1 Novacetimonas hansenii JCM 7643 | reverse complement strand
TAGAAAAAGCTTCACCAAAAACCTTTATGATTTCAGGATGTTATCTTGTCTGACTTGTCAAACAGCTTCTTAAGGGAAAGGGTGGCATCTGGAACTTCTCTTGGCTGTCCTCAAACAGGCACCTTCTATAAAACGGGGGCATTGCCCCTGACCTGACGGATATGCCGTGTTCCTGCGCCAGTTGACCTACCTGATCGCCCTTGATCGTTTCCGCCACTTTTCCCGTGCGGCGGAACATTGCGGTGTATCGCAGCCCGCATTGTCGGCAGGGATCAGGCAGCTTGAAAACGAACTGGGTGTGTGTGTCATCCATCGCAACCGCCGCTTCCTTGGCCTGACGGAGGAGGGGCGGCGGGTGCTGGCATGGGCCAAGCAGACGCTTGCGGCGCTTGACGGGTTAAAGCAGGAGGCCGCGTTCGCACAGGACATATCGGGCGGGTCGCTGTCGGTTGCGGTGATGCCGCCTGCGCTGCTGACCATTCCGTTGCTGCTGGAAAGCTTCCGCACCGCCATCCCCAGCCTGCATCAGGAAGTCCGCTCCGCCGCGGCAGGCGAAATCGCGCGTATGTTGCGCGAACATGAGGTGCAGTTGGGTGTAACCTATCTCGATCAGGTCCCGCTGGGGGGCGCGTTCGATGTGCGGCCACTTTATGCGGAACAGTATGTGCTGGCGGGTGCGCTGTCGGCCCCCGTGCCTGACCGGTCCGAATGTGACTGGGCGGAGGTCGCGTCCATTCCGCTGTGCCTGTTTACACGCAACCTGCGCAGCCGCCAGATCATTGATGCCGGCTTTCGTGAGGCCGGTGTCACCCCGACCATCATGCTGGAGACGGATTCCATCAGCCTGCTGCATTCCGAACTGCGCGCGGGTCGCCTGTGCAGCATCCTGCCGGTTGCGGCCCTGCCGGAGGTCGTGGGCGGTGCGGGCCTGCGCACCTGTCCCATCGTGCCCTGTGTCGCGCCGGAGGTGGCGATCGTGCGCCTGCGCCAGCCCAACCCGTCCGCCGTCCTGGCGCGTGTTTGGGAGGTATGCATGCGCTTGCGGACCGATGATGTGTTTTGTGTGTAAGGGAAAGGGTCTTTTGTCGTCAGAAAGAATGAGGCAGAAAGGTTTCCGGCCCCATCAGGGTGATGCCGCCCGTCATGGTGCCACGTAAAGACTGTTTGGAAAGAAGCCCACGGGAATTATGGGATTTCTGGAGGCTGCCTTCCCCAAAGCCGCCTTGAAAATCTTTACCGGAAATTTCCAGAAGAGAGTGTTTGAAAAAATCATTGATAAAAAAGAAAAGCTTTTGGGTGCCGCCTTTTGACCGAAAAAGGCGGTGTCTTCTGAAGATTTTCACGGAATGCGTCACTAAAGAACATTTATAATTTAAGTATGTTATTGAGACTGACTGTTCAAACAGCCTCTAATTCCGGCATGATACTGATGCTGTTTTTTCAGGTAGCTTTCTGAAGGGCCGTGGTCAGGTCTTTGCCATCAGGTTTCGCAAGGTGCGGCGAATCCGGCTTTCATAATCCCTCCTTATCATATCATCACGACAAACGATTGGACCCATGCGGGGGCGGATTTGCATGGTGCCCACGCCATGACCGCGCGCGCCCACGATCCCGACACGTTTTCCGCCCTCCTGCCGCCTTTTGTGCGCAGGCTGTCGTGGCTGTATGCCCCTTCGCTGGCGGATTTCGCCTTTGCCCTGCGTACGGCGTTCGCCGCGATCCTGTCGCTGCTGATCGCGATGTGGATGGAACTCGACAGCCCGCAATGGGCACCGCTGACGGTGTGGGTGGTAGCGCAGTCCTCACGCGGGGAAAGTCTGGCGAAGGCGCGGTGGCGTGTGGGGGGGACGTTGGTGGGCTCTGTCGCCGCCATGGCGCTGATTGCGGCATTTCCACAGGCGCCGGGCCTGTTTTTCTGTGCGCTGGCGGCATGGATCGGCCTGTGTTGCGCGGGGGCGACGTTGCTGGACAATTACCGGGCCTATGGGCTGGTGCTGACGGGTTTCACATCGGCCATCATCGCAACCGGCGCGATCCTGGAACCCGACCATGTGTTCGATATCAGCGTGGCGCGCACCAGCTATATCGTGTTGGGCGTGGTGTGCGAGGCGACGCTGGCGATCGTGTTCATGCCCTCTGTCGCCCCCCATGCGCGCCAGGCATTGCATACGCGCCTGATGGTGGCGTTCGGCAATACGACGCGCACGGTGGCGGACCTGCTGGAGGGGGAGGTCCCGTCCACCGCGATGGGGGCGACGTTGGGGGAACTGGTGGCCTTCAACAGTCAGGTGGAGTTCAGCGAGCTTGAACTCGAACCCGGCAGCCGGACCGGGGACCATGCGCGTGCCGCCCTTGCGGCGATGCTGGGCCTGCTGGCGCGGGCGCGCGGGGTGTCGCTGTTGCTGGCGGGGGGGATACATGCGCCGGATGCGGGCCATGACGCGTGGGAATATAGGCGCGAACTGTGCGCGGTGCTGCGTGCTGGTGGGGGGACGCGGGCGGGGGTTGCGCGCCTGCAGGCCATCTGGCGTGACCGGCAGGCGACGGCGGCGCATCCGGCCATGGCCGCCCTGTTCATGGAACTCCTGGCGCAGGTGGGGCATGTCCTGTCCGAAATCCATGCCAGTGACCATCCCGTGCGCCATGACCGTTTCCGCTTTCGCGTCGTTTCCCGTCGCCATGCGGTGGAGGCGCTGGAAAATGGCGTGCGTGCGTCCTGCGCCATTCTTGGCGCATGGCTGGTGTGGGAGGTCACGGCATGGCGGCAGGGGGCGGCGTTCATTTCCTTCCTCGCGCTGGTGTATGGCCTGCTGGCGACACGTGAAAATCCGGTCATCGCGGGCACGCCGTTTTTCAAGGGGGGACTGTACTGCGCGGGTGTGGGCACGGTGCTGGCGTTCTGGGTCATTCCCGCAATGACCGCACCGGAAATGCTGGTGCTGGCATTGCTGGTGCCCATGACCATCGGTGGCCTTGCCGCGCGTAATGCAGCGACGGCGGGATATGCATTTTCATTCAACATGTTCCTGCCGGTGCTGGTTGGCCCAATGAACCAGGGACGCATTGACGAGGCGGCGTTCCTGAACGGGACGCTGGCGTTTTTGTGCAGCATCCTGTTCGCGATCCTGACCTATCGCATCATCGTGCCGTTCCGTATCGATTCCCACATGCGCCGTACGGCGGCATGGACCGCACGTCGCCTGCGGGGGCTGGGCGCGGGGCGGGAACATGCCTCCGCACATCAATGGCTGGCGGCCTGCGCGGGCAGCCTTGTGCGGATATTGCGCAATTCCGCCACCGTGCCACCGGACATGGTCGAAGAGTACATGCGGGCGCAGTTACGGGCGATGACGCTGGGCTTGAGTGTGATTGCATTGCGTGATGTCGCACGCCGCAATGACCTGCCCCCCGCCACACGGCAGGCGCTGGCGCTGTTCATGCGGCGTTGGCATCAGGGGCGGGCGGGCGAGCATGGCACCTTGCGGATGATCGAGGGGCGGGTCGCACAACAGGTTCCCGCAACGCCACAGGCCATGCAGCAGCGTCAGGTCGTGCTGTCGTGCCTGTATCTGGTGCGTATGCTGCTTACACCCGTGGGCAAGGTGACATCATGAAAATAAAAAGCCCCCCGGCACGCCGCCTGTCTACAAATGGCGGTGTGTCGGGAATTTTCAGGAATTCCACCCCTGATGTTCAGGCATGCAGCCCACAGGCGGCTTCGGGCATCGGGCGGCAGGCATTTCCCATGCGCATCAGGCTGCGGGCATGGGCGCGCGCATCCTCCATCGTGGCATAGCTGCGGCCGTTCATCTGGATGGTGCGTTCATGCAGGGCGCGGAAACTGCACGGCCCGTCACGGTGGTCGCGCAAGACGACGCCCAAGGTGATCCCGTTGATTTCAACGATGCTGGATTCAAACATGTCCTGCCTGCTGTCTTTGTCTTTATGTGCACATATCGTGCATTCGCGCCCGCTATGCCGGATGGAACGGGTTACGGGCAAGACGAAATAAATGAACTTTGCATGACAGTAGAGGCAGGTGGGCTGTCATAAAAACTTAACATATGTGTTGAAGGATTATTATTGATCCTGCACGTTGTCATTGTCTAACCCTGAAGATGCGTTACGCATATCAGGAAAAGACATGGCGCAATACATGGCTCCTACCACAATTTCGGATGAAACCACCAAGGATACGGCAGTGTCGGATCGGCGTGGTGACATTGTGTTCGGGCTGGTCGCGCGCATGGCGGGCTGGCTCATACTTCTGGTCATGGCCGGGATCATCATTGTCCTTGTCGCCGGTGGCTGGCGCGCGCTGGCCAATTTCGGCCCGCAGTTTTTCACCAGCACCGCATGGGATCCGGTAACGCAGCATTTCGGGGCGGCGACGTCCATCTTCGGCACCCTGGTGACTACGCTCGTGGCCCTTGTCTTTGCCGTGCCATTCGCGTTCGGGGTGGCCTTCTGGCTGGTGGAAATGGCGCCGCCCGCACTGGCGCGCGTGATTGAAACCGCCGTGCAGCTTCTGGCCGCCGTGCCGTCGATCATCTTTGGCATGTGGGGCTTTTTCATTGTCGTGCCGTTCATGGCCCATCATGTCGAACCCGCGACCAAGCATATGCTGGGTCATGTGCCGGGGGTCGGGCTGCTGTTCAGTGGCGCGCCCTATGGCACCGGGCTGCTGACGGGTGGGGTCGTGCTGGCGCTGATGGTCACGCCGTTCATCTGTTCGGTGATGAGTGATGTCTTCACCTCCATCCCCGCCGTGCTGAAGGAAAGTGCCTTTGGCCTTGGCGCCACCCGGTGGGAAGTGATGCGCAAGGTCGTCGTGCCATGGTCACGTCAGGCGGTGATGGGCGGGATCATGCTGGGTACCGGCCGTGCGCTGGGGGAGACGATGGCCGTGACCTTCGTTATCGGCAATGCCAACCATATGGGATGGTCGCTGTTTGCGCCCGGCAATACGATCGCATCGCTGATCGCGCTGGAATTCCCCGAAAGCCCGGCCGGCAGCCTGAAACTGTCGGCGCTGCTGGCGCTTGGCGCGATCCTGATGATCATTTCGTTCATTACGCTGGCCTGCTCGCGCATTTTCCTGCGTCGCGGCGCTGCGGAATAAGGAAAGGGTGACGCCATGTCGGCCCAGAACCCGACCAGCACACAGGCCATGACACCGGCCAGCCCCCCTGTCGCCCCCGCCACCGGCGGGTGGCAGCGTGGCGGGGCGCAGGCCATCCGCCGCCGCATCACGGACCGCGCCGTGGGCGTTGCGTGCATCGTTGCGACCGTCGTGGTCGTATATCTGCTGTTTTCCATCCTCTGGACGCTGATCGTGCGCGGCGGGGCGGGGCTGTCGCTGCCGACCTTTACCCACAGCACGGCGGCCCCCGGAACGGGTGGCGGCCTGGCCAACGCCATCGTCGGCAGCCTGGAACAGACGGGCCTTGCCGCCCTGATCGGCACGCCGCTTGGCATGATGGCGGGCGTGTATCTGTCAGAGTTTTCGTGCGATGGGCGTATCGTCTCGCTTGTGCGGTTTGTCTCGGACATGATGCTTTCGGTGCCCTCCATCCTTGTCGGCCTGTTCGTCTATCTGATCTTTGTCGAACCGGCGGGGCATTTTTCGGGATGGGCGGGCATGTTCGCCCTGACGATCCTGTTCATTCCCGTCGTGGTGCGCACGACCGAGGACATGTTGCGCCTTGTCCCGCGCGCCATGCGTGAGGCGGCCTATGCGCTGGGTGCGCCATCATGGCGCGTGATCCTCAGCGTTTGCCTGCGTGCCGCGCGTGGTGGCATCATGACCGGCGTGCTGCTGGCGCTGGCGCGTATTTCGGGTGAAACCGCGCCGTTGCTGTTCACGTCGCTTGGGAACCTCAACTGGTCCACCAGCCTGAATGCCCCGATGGCCAGCCTTCCCGTCACGATCTACCAGTATGCGGGATCGGCCTATGATGACTGGGTACAGATGGCGTGGACTGGCGCCCTGCTGATTACCGCCGCTGTCCTTGCGACCAGCATCCTTGCCCGCTGGTGGCTCTTGCGTAATGGATCCGTAAAATAATGAATACGATTGTCATGGATGATGTGGCCCGTGGGGTCACGGATGTCGCGCCGCCCGCGCTGTCCATACGCAACCTTGATTTCTGGTATGGGACCAATCATGCGCTCAAGGGGATTTCGCTTGATTTCCCCGAACGCCAGGTGACTGGCATGATCGGCCCGTCGGGATGCGGAAAATCGACCCTGCTGCGTATCCTCAACCGGATGTATGACCTTTACCCGGGGCAGCGCGCAACGGGGGAGGTGATGTTCGATGGTCGCAACATCATCGCGCCGGGCGTGGATGTGAATGTCCTGCGTTCGCGCATTGGCATGGTGTTCCAAAAACCAACACCGTTTCCGATGTCCATATATGACAACATTGCCTTTGGCGTGCGCCTGCATGAACGGCTGTCACGTTCTGACATGGACCAGCGCGTGGAAGATGTGCTCAAGCGCGTGGCGCTGTGGCCGGAGGTGCGCGACCGTCTGGGGGCATCCGCGGCCGCCCTGTCAGGTGGGCAGCAGCAGCGCCTGTGCATCGCGCGCACCATCGCCACCCGCCCCGAAGTCATCCTGCTGGATGAACCGACCAGTGCGCTTGACCCGATTTCCACTGCACGGATCGAGGAACTGCTTGATGAACTCAAGCGTGATTTCTCCATCGCCATCGTGACGCACAACCTGCAGCAGGCGGCACGTTGCGCAGACCGGGTTGCATTTTTCTATATGGGGGAACTGGTGGAGGTCGATACCGCCGACCAGATGTTCACCGCACCCCACAAGAAGCAGACACAGGATTACATCACGGGCCGCTTTGGCTGATACAGGAAATATCGAGCATGCCGAACGAATCAGCGCATACGGTTCATAGCTACGAGCAGGAACTCGAACACCTGCGCTCCCTCATCAGCCAGATGGGTGGCCTTGTCGAACGTCAGACATCACAGGCGATCGCCGCCGTTGTGGATCATGACGAAGAAGCAGCCATGGAGGCCCCCGAACTTGACCCCAAGGTCGATGACCTTGAACGCCAGACAGAGGCACTGGTGATCCGTCTGCTGGCGCTGCGTGCGCCGATGGCGGGCGACCTGCGCGAAGTGGTTTCCGCGCTCAAGATCTCGGGTGATCTTGAACGTATCGGCGACTGTGCGGCGTCGATCGCGCGCCGTGCGCTGCGTGGGGAACTGCTGTCCTATCCCGTGTCAGTCACCGGTTTGCGCAGCATGGGGCGTCTGGTGCAGGAAAACCTGCGTCGCACCATTGATGCGATGGACCGGCGTGACCCCGATCTGGCGCGGGAGGTCTGGCAGTCGGATATGGCGGTGGACGAACTCTATGTCTCCATGTTCCGCGAACTGGTGACATATATGATGGAGGACCCGCGCAATATCGG
>NZ_BANE01000132.1 GCF_000964405.1 Novacetimonas hansenii JCM 7643 | reverse complement strand
GAATTATCGTGAATTGATGATAGCGGCTGTGAGATAGATCATGGCTGCGAATGATCTGTCAGTCTTCTCGCGTCGCATTGCGATGCGCTTGAACTCCTTGAGCTTGCAGAAGAAGTTCTCGATGAGATGGCGCGCCTTGAACAGGGCGGCATCGAACG
>NZ_BANE01000133.1 GCF_000964405.1 Novacetimonas hansenii JCM 7643 | reverse complement strand
GCCCGGACCCGGCAGGGAGCGTGCTCCCTGCACCCTGATCTGTTGAAGGGGAGTCGTGGTTTCCAAAGGGTAATACCCTTTGGTGGGGGTTTGGGGGCAAAGCCCCTGAATGTGCAATGCATGAGCGAACCCTATAACCCATCGCACAGATTATTGGGGCACCCGGTATGAAGGAGTGCGCCATTTTCCGCCAGGCGTCGCGTGCTGTTGCTGTAAACGGTGATGGCCTGTGGGGTGTCGGCTTCGCTGCTGGTGAATTCGGGCTGTATGACGGCGATGTCCTGTCCATGGACGATCTGCACCCTGTGGATATCGTTGCAGTTGCCAAAAAATGCGGTGGGTGTGGCCATGCCGGAATCCACCCGCACGATGGAAAAACTGGCGGGACAGAGCGCATTGCCTGTCGAGGTCAGCAACAGGTAATCCGTATCGCCCACCTGCCCGACTTTTTCCACGAATAACGCGCCGTTGCCCATCGCGCGTGGTGTCGTCGCCTGTCCCGCGATGGTCAGCGTTCCGCTGGAGGTATCGGCATCGCCGAACCGCGTCTGTGCATGATGCGGGTCCGGTGGGGGGCCGGGCAGGTATTGGGGCGGGGCAGCATGGACACTCCCGCCAGAGGACAGCAGCACCAGCCATGCGAAAGTGAAATTCCTAAACATCCGCAATATATTCTACTTTTATGAAATATGATAATTCTTACATAAGGATATGTGTGCTTTGTAAAATGCACAATTTATTTAAAACAGGCATGTAAATTACATCTATTTTACAAAAATACAGAACCAGTATTGTCCTGTTGTGTAATGATCGCTGTATTGGCTTTTACGCGCGGCATGGTGGCAGGGGACGGCACAAGGCCCATGCATGGCAGTGCGGGACAAAACTACATAACAGTTCGAGGTAAATTTAACAAAGCCACAAAAGGAACTTCCATTGCATCTATTGTAGCACGGAAATATTTACCATATGAAATAAAATGTAGAATTCTTCCAGCGTTTACTGGGATTCCATTGATAAATTGCAAGTACATACTCACCAAAAAATTGGAGTTTTTGTTGGGAGATCTGTACCTTATGTAGGTGTCGCTATCACCTTTTACGATGTATCGAAAATTGTTTATAATACTGTTCAGAAGTATAATCGGCTGGTTAAATCTGAAGATAGGATTTTTTAAATGGATATTATCTCAGAGGAACTAACAAAATTCTTAATTTCTGAAGAAAAAATTTCCGAAAAAGAAATTAAACCGTCAACAAGAATAGTAGAAGATCTTGGTCTGGATGGAATTGATGCTCATTACCTCATGGAATATTATTCAGAAACGTTCTCAATCAAGGTAGGGGATTTTGATTTTCATCGATATTTTAATGATGAAACAGAGGTTTTATCAATTATTCCTACCATCCTTTTTGTTTTCTTTCGATTTCTGATCTGGCAACTTTTAATGGGCAAACCAGCCCTCAACCTGACAACAGTGCCGGTCACATTGGCCATGCTTCAACAAGCAATAGACGATGGGGTCTGGAATTGCGCACGCATTGAATCTCTTGCTGGCACACAGGTTTATCCACCCCCCTCAAAAAATCCAGGGTGGTTTTCGCGCATTCGTAACAGGACATGAATAGACATAGTTTAGAATTATCGAACAAGCTGCTATATATCTTCATTTTTAAAGGGTGTGTTGAGAATTATCGTGAATTGATGATAGCGGCTGTGAGATAGATCATGG
>NZ_BANE01000134.1 GCF_000964405.1 Novacetimonas hansenii JCM 7643 | reverse complement strand
CCTGCGCGATCAGGGCGACAGCGCGCGCGCGGCGGTGGACAACGTGCGCACCGACCTGTTCGATGGCACGGGGCGTATTCTGGCGGCGGCGGAACTACGCACGCTCGCACTTGCGGCGGCGGACGCCTTCGACCTGCCTGATGCCGACGCCTTCGCGCGTGAGGTGGAGGACGCCGACACCCGCACCCGCAACCGGCGCGAGGAAATCGAACAGACCGCCCGCGCCCGCCGCAAGGAGGAAGTCCAGCGCCTGCGGGAGTGGGAGACGCAGCTTGTCCCCTTTGCCGAGGTGCCCGGCCTGCTGCGCTGCTCCCACCGTGAGGCGCTGCGCTGGATTGCGGAAAAGCGCCTGCCGGTCGCACGTCGCGTGCCACAAAGGGATGGGCAGGAACGGTGGGAGTTCGATCCCGCCGAACTGATCGCCCTGCGCCCGCAGGTGCAGGCATGGCGGCATGACCATACCGAACGCGGCACCCCCACGCCGCTGGCCCCCGACCTGGGCGACCGGCGCGTGGGCAATGCCGTGATCGCACAGGTTGCAGCCCTTGACCGCTATGCCGCGCATTTCACCACCGCACGTGCGCTGAAACGCCGCATCACGCTGGTGACAGGCCCGACCAACAGCGGCAAGTCACATACCGCTCTTGATGCACTCGCACGTGCGGAAAGCGGGCTGGCACTCGCGCCATTACGGTTGCTGGCGCATGAATTCCGCGAATCCCTGACCGCGCGCGGCGTGCCCACCTCGCTCGCCACTGGCGAGGAACGGATCGACGTCCCCGGCAGCCGCCACCTTGCCGCCACGGTGGAAATGTGTCCGCTGAACAATCCCGTCGATGTCGCCATCATCGACGAGGCACAGATGCTGACCGATCCAGACCGTGGGGCGGCATGGACAGCGGCCATCATGGGGGCACCGGCACGGCACCTGTTCATCCTTGGCGCACCGGATTGCATCCCCATGGTCCGGCGCATTGCCGAACTGTGTGGCGACCCGGTGGACGAAGTGCATCTGGAACGCAAAAGCCCGCTTGTCGCCGCCGACATGCCGGTGCGTATCCAGGACCTGCAACCCCATGACGCGCTGATTGCTTTTTCCCGGCGCGAGGTCCTGGACCTGCGTGCGCTGCTGCTTGCGCATGGCAGGCGCGTGGCCGTGGTCTATGGCGCGCTCAGCCCCGAAGTGCGCCGTGCGGAAGCCCAGCGCTTCAACCGGGGGGAGGCCGACATCCTGATCGCGACGGATGCGATCGGCATGGGGCTGAACCTGACCATCCGCCGCGTGGTCTTTGCCGCGCTGCGCAAGTTCGACGGCACGCAGACGCGCGATCTCAATGCGCAGGAAGTCAAGCAGATCGGCGGCCGTGCCGGACGATTTGGCAAGCATGAAAAGGGCATCGTCTCGGTGCTGGAGGGGGTCGGCAGCCCGTCCTTCATCCATGCGATGCTGGCCGCCCCACCGGCCCAGCTTGACGACCTGCGGCCACAGGTGCAGCCCGACGCGGATATCGTGCAGGCGGTCGCCGCCGAAATCGGTTCCGACAGCCTGTTCGGCGTGCTGGTACGCATCCGCCGCGCCGTCCTGCGCCGCGATGACCCGAATTACCGTCTGGCCAATATGGAACAGGCCTTCGCCATCGCAACAGCCCTCGAAGGGGTGGAGGGGCTGACGCTGGCGCAACGCTGGGTCTATGCGATGTGCCCGGTCGATGACCGCGACAATGGCATACAGCGCCTGGTGGGATGGGCTGCGGACCACGCGGCGGGCCATGCCGTGCCGCCACCGGGCACCGGCCGCCTGCCACCTGCCGAACGGGCGGAACGCAGCGAACTGGAACGCGCGGAAAAACGCCACAAACGGCTGGTGGCATGGCGGTGGCTGGCGCTACGCTTTCCCGATGCCTATCCCGACCGGGAAAATGCGGAAATCGCGACCACGCGCCTTAATGACTGGATCGAGGAGGTCTTGCGTCAGCAAAGTACGCGCACACGCGCCGAACTGCCGCAGATGCCCCCCCGTCGCCGTCACCACGACCGCACGGATCGCAGCCCCCGCGCCGACGAGCGCCCACGTGGCAGGCCACGGCGCAGGAAATAAGCGCCCACAGGCGACGCCATCAACATATGAGACATAGCGCAGGGCGTGCGCTCCCTGCACCGTGATCCGTTCAGAGAACGTTTGAAAACAAGCTGTTGATAAAAAACAGGAAAAATTCTTGGATGCTGTCTTTTTTCAAAAAGGCAGCGTCTTTCGAAGCTTTTTAGAAAAAGCTTCACCAAAAACTTTTATCATTTCAGTATGTTATCGAGGCTGACTTTTCAAACAGCCTCTCATAAGGCCCTGCCTGAAAACAGCCCATTGAGACGAAACGGGACATCTTCAGGCATTAACTTTTATCTTTTGAAAATATGCTGACTTGCAAAGCTTTTTTTAAAAAAGCTCTGTCAAGAACTCGCATCATTCCCGTGGGGTATCGGGACCAACTTTTTACCCCCCTTACACAAGGGCACAACCATCGGGGGGCCAGGGGGGCAGCCTCCTGCGGATCGCTGCCCCATCACACAGCTTATTTCACGCCAGCCCTGATGATGTCCGTCCCCCCCATATAGGGCCGCAGCACCTCCGGCACCGTGATGGAGCCATCTTCATTCTGTCCGTTTTCCATCACCGCGATCAGGGTGCGCCCGACCGCCAGCCCCGAACCATTGAGCGTATGGACAAAAGCGGGTTTCCCGTCCGCCGCACGGTAACGGGCATTCATGCGGCGTGCCTGAAAATCACGGGTGGTCGAACATGACGAGATTTCACGCCACGCCTTCTGCCCCGGCAGCCATGCTTCAAGGTCAAAGGTACGTGCCGCGCCGAAACCGGTATCCCCCGCACATAGCAGCATCCGGCGATAGGGCACGCCCAGACGTTCAAGCACCATTTCCGCACAGCGGGTCATGCGTTCATGTTCCGCCTCGCTGTCTTCGGGTGCGGTAATGGACACCATTTCCACCTTCTGGAACTGGTGCTGACGCAGCATGCCGCGCGTATCGCGCCCTGCCGCCCCGGCCTCGCTACGAAAGCATGAGGACAGGGCCACCATGCGACGCGGCAGTGTATCGGCGGACAGGATTTCCCCCGCGACCGAGGCCGTCAGCGGCACTTCCGCCGTGGGCACCAGCCAGCGGCCATCGGTCGTGCGAAAGGACTGGTCCGCGAATTTCGGCAGCTTGTCAGTGCCATACATCGCCTCGTCATTCACCAGCACGGGGACGGCAGTCTCGTCATACCCGTTTTCACGTGTATGCAGGTCCAGCATGAACTGTCCCAACGCGCGCTCCATCCGCGCCAGCGCCCCACGCAGGACCACGAACCGCGCGCCCGACAGGCGTGAGGCGGTTTCGAAATCCATCAGACCCAGCGCCTCGCCAAGTTCGAAATGCTCCTTTGCGGGAAAGCCCATCTCCCGCACGGTGCCCCAGATGTGACACACGACATTGGCGCTTTCGTCCCGGCCATCGGGCACACCCGCATCAAGGCGGTTGGGCAGGCATTCCAACGTCCCGCGCAGTTTCGTATCCAGATCGGCCACCTGCGTGGACAGTTCCTCCATCCGGTCGCGCAGGGCGGCGGATTTCGCCTCCACCGCCGAACTGTCGGCCCCGGTGCGGCGCAGGGCGCCAACTTCCTTCGACAGGGTCTTGCGCTGGGCCTGACATTCCTGCAACGCGGTTTCGGCGGCACGGCGGTCGCGATCCAGTTCAAGCAGAACGTGCGCAACGGGGGCTTCGCCCCGCCGGGTCAGGTCGGCGTCGAACGCGTCGGGGTCGGCGCGAAGGGCGCGCAGGTCATGCATCAGGAATCCTCCTCGGTCTCGTCCACGCGACGGGGGGCGACCATGCGCGCGCAGACGATGGAAATTTCATAAAGCCCGATCATCGGCACCGCCAGACCGGTCTGGGTAATCACGTCGGGCGGCGTCAGGACGGCGGCAATCACGAATGCCCCGACATAGGCATAACGCCGCACCCGCGCCAGCCCGTCCGCCGTCACCAGCCCCACCCGCGCCAGCAGCGTCAGTACGACCGGCAGTTCGAAGGCGGTGCCGAACGCCAGAATCAGCTTCATCACCAGCGACAGGTATTCCGACACCTTGGCCTGCAACTGGATTGCGATGCCATCCGCCCCATGGCCGCCCGCATTCTGGAACGAGAGGAAGAATTTCCACGCGGCGGGAAAGACGAAATAATATGCCAGCGACGCACCCAGCGCGAACATCACCGGGGTCGCGACCAGAAACGGCGCAAAAGCGCGCTTTTCACTGCGATACAGGCCCGGCGCGATGAAGATCCATGCCTGTATGGCGATCATGGGAAAGGACAGGCAGGCCGCGCCAAAGAACGCCACCTTCATATAGGTAAAGAACGCTTCCGCCAGCGCGGTATAGATCAGGTGCGGCTGTTCGCCCTGCTGGCGCATGATGTCCGCAAGCGGCCGCGCGAGGAACATGTAAAGCTGGGTCGAATAATAATAACAGACCGCGAAACAGACCGCGAAGGTCGCGACCGACCACAACAGGCGTCGCCTGAGTTCCACAAGGTGCTCAAGCAGTGGCATGGGCTGGTCATCAAGCTTATCGTCGTTCAGCGTCGTATCCCCCGGCATGGGCCAGACATTCAGGAACTGGTCGTATCGGCCGCGCGCGCCGGGGCGACGCGGTGGCCCGCATGGATCACGCGCACCGGCGGCAGGAACGCGGGCGGGTGCAGGCGCGCGCGTTCATCGGCAATCCGGCGCGCGACCTGTGGCGGCACGAAATCCGGCGCGGGCGGACCGGCCATTACGGGCCATGTGACGGGATCATCATGCAATGACGCGATGCCCGGCACCGCTGTTGGCGCGCGATAACGCGATGGCATCGCAACCTCGTCCATCGGCGGATATGTCGCATCCCCACCTGTCGGCGGCGGGGTGATGGTGGGGGCGGACAATGCCGTCCCGGCGTCGAGTGGCCGGTCATCAAGCGCGCGGCGCAAACTGCCATCACCATCGACCGCGCGCATGATCTGGTCACGCACATTCATCCTGCGCAGGCGGCCAAGCTGGTCACGTGCCTCCGTCAGGTCGGCCTCGCGCACCATTTCATCGACATGGGTCTGGAATTCGGCCGCCATCTTGCGCGCCTTCTTGATCAGGCCCGTTACCGTGCGGATGGCCACCGGCATGTCCTTCGGCCCGATCAGCAACAGGCCCACCGCCCCGATCAGGGCAAATTCAGACCACGCGAAATCGAACATGACACCCTGCCCTCTCCTGCCGCGCAGGCAGTAAAACCACCTGCCGGGACCAGCATCCCACCAACCCGTTGCACTGCGTGCATAAACCTGTCCGCAGACCTATCACGCATCGGGCGGGGCGCAAACCGCATCATCGGACACGGCCTCCGCATGCGCCGCATCCCCTGCCACATCCCCTGTTATATCCCCGGCCGCACCGGGCTGCTCCGGCTGCATGTCGTCGGGCAACGCCCCCACCGCATCCGGCTGCCCAAAGATATCGGCGCTCCCCTGTCCCTCGTCGATGGCACCAGACGATGGCAGGTCGGGCACATCCACCAGCAGTTCCTCCCGGCGCGGCAGGTCACGCAGGTCACGCAACCCGAAATGCCGCAAGAACCCGGACGATGTCCCCCACAGGATCGGCCGCCCCGGCACCTCCTTGCGCCCCAGCGGCATGACCAGTTCGGCCTCCAGCAGGGTATCAAGCACCTGCTGGCTCAGCGACACGCCACGTATCCCCTCGATCTCAGCGCGGGTGCAGGGCTGGTGATAGGCGATGATCGCCAGCGTTTCCATGGTGGAGCGGGCCAGCCTGCGCGGACGGCGCAGAACCCGCGTCAGGCGTGGCGCAAGGTCGGCCGCGGTGCGGAACTGCCACCCGCCCGCGACCGCCACCGGCATGACGCCGCGCCCCTCATACAGCGCCAGCAACGCATCAAGCGTCGCACGGGTATAGGCGGCAAGATCGTCCACACCGGCAGGGATATCGCCCTGCGTTTCCAGCAGTTCCGCGATGGCGCGTTCACTGACCGGTTCGGCGCGTGCGAAAATCAGTGCCTCCACCAGACGTACGGACATGTCCGACACCACCATCCCCGCCGCCACAGCCGGGCTGTCCCCGCCTTCGCGCCCGTCATCCCCATGGGATGCGCGATCCCGCGATGGCACATCCATGGCGGACCCACCGGACAGTGGCAACCGGGGTGCGGCAGGGTCCTCATCGGGCGGGATTGTCGTCATGCCGTCTGCACTCCTGTCTCCAGTATTTCGGCCTGCGGGTTACGGCGCAGTTCAATGCGGCCGAATTCCTCGTTCTGGCGTAATTCTATGATCCCGCTCTTGGCCATCTCCAGCGTGGCAAGCAGCGTGCCCGCCACCGCCGCACGCTGCTGCGCACGGCGTTCGTCCTCCTGCGGTGCGTCCATCCGCCCCGCCTCACGCGCGGTGGGCAGGAACGCATCCAGGCCGCACCAGTCAGGCACCATGTCCGCGCCCAGAAGGTCACGCAGGCGGCGCAACGCATCCTGCACCGTCCAGAAATGGAACTGCCGCGGGCGATAGGCACGCTTGCGCGCATGCCGCCGCATGGCCGTCATGTAACCACGCATCAGTTGGGCGATATCCACCGCAAGGCCGGAGCGGTCGACCTCCACAAGGTCTTCGGCCTCCCCACGTTCAAACACGTCATGCCCGAGGCAGGGCCGCGCCCCTAGCCAGCGCGCCAGCAGACCGATCCGTTCGAGTTCCACCAGCCGCGCCTGCAATGCGCCTGCCGCCTCCTCCGCATCCAAGGCATCCTCGTCATGCGCGGGCAGCAGCAGTCGTGATTTCAGCCACGCCAGCCACGCCGCCATGACCAGCCAGTCGGCCGCAAGTTCCAGCCGCAGGTCACGCACGGAATCGACTACGGCAAGGTACTGCTCCACAAGCTGGAGGATGGAAATGCGCGACAGGTCAACCTTCTGCGCACGCGCCAGCTCCAGCAGCAGGTCCATCGGCCCGTCGAACCCGTCAAGGTGCAGGACCGGGGACATCACGACCGGCGCATGCCCCTCCGCCGTGGCCGCATCCTCCATATCCCCCCGCTCCCCCACGTCCTCAGCGGACATGGGGGCATTCCCGGCGACCGGCATGAAAAACGATCATGCCGCAGGCTCAGAACCGGACCGGGTTACAGGCCAGTCCGTGCGCCTTGACCTGCTGGCAGAAGGCAGAAGCCTGCGCGGTGGAGGCGAATCCCTTGACACGCAGGCGATAGAACACAGTCCCGTTATGCTCGGCCCGGACAATGGCGGGCTGGCGATCGCCAAACAGGGAGGCATACTGGCTTTGCAGCCGTCCCCAGCTTTTCCGGGCTGCCGCCTCGCTGTCGAGTGCCGCGAGCTGCACGCCATACTGCCCGCCCGCCGCATGCGAAACGGCACCATGATGCGCGCCGGACGGCGCGGCAGCGGGGGCATGGTCATCTTCATCCGACGCCCCGTCCGCCTCCTCCGTCGCCTGCGGTGCGGGCACCGGCGCAGGCTGCGGGGGTGCAACGGCAGGGGTAGCAGCAGCAGGGGTGGCAGCAGCAGGGATGCTCGCAGCGGTGGATGGCGCCGCCCCCTCTTCCGTCTGCGCCGAAGCCAGCGGCGTGGCCTGCACGCCCGGCGCGGCCGTGCCTGCCTGTGCCGGGGCGGGGGTTGCCGGTGCCTCCGTCTGCCCATACTGGCGGGCCATGGCGTCGGGGCGCGGCTGTTCCGGGCCGGGGGCCATATGCGCGCCGTCGCCGCCACCATCCCCCACGCCTGGACCATCAGCGCCCAGCACCTGCATCCCGCCCGGGTCCGCCGGTTTGACACGCAACGCACCCGGCGGCGGACCAATCACGGGAATGCCGTTCTGGTGATGGCCAAACAACGACCACCCGCCCACGAACACGATCAGCAGCCCCCCAAGGCCCGCCGCCCCGAACAGCAGCTTGCGCGTCATCGGGTCGTTGCCACCCAACAACCCCGAACCCAGCAGCCCGTTTACGGTGGACATGATCCCACGCCCACGCCCGCCACGGCGGTCCGCCCCGGATTCGGGCGGTTCCATGGGCGCACGCGGGGCGTCATCCTCGTCCCCGTAATCGGGGCTCATGCGCTCACGCTCGCGGTTGATCCGATCCTCGTGCGGGTTACGATCGGTGGGGTCTGCTGAACTCATCGCATCTCCTTGACCGGCTCGACACCAAGGACGCGCAGACCCGAACGGATCACACGCGCCGTGGCTTCCACCAGTGCCAGTTTCGTACGCGTCAGTTGGGCGTCATCCTCATGCAGGAAACGCAGGGTGGCGTCATCACGCCCACGGTTCCACAACGCATGGAAATCCGCCGCCAGTTCCTGCAGGTAAAAGGCGATGCGATGCGGTTCATGCGCGATGGCCGCACTTTCGACCACGCGCGGCCACTGTGCCATGCGCCCCAGCAGCGCCAGTTCCGCATCCGACGACAGCCCCGACAGATCAAGCGCGGCCAGCGCCTCCGCCGACAGGTCGCCCGCAAGCCTGCCCGCCTGTGCCAGTTCGGCCGCGCCACGCAGCACGGAGCAGCAGCGCGCATGGGCGTACTGCACGTAAAAGACCGGGTTGTCGCGGCTTTGCGCCACAACCTGGTCGAGGTCGAATTCCATCTGCGCATCGGCCTTGCGCGTCAGCATCGTAAAGCGCACGGCATCGCGCCCAACCTCGTCAATCAGGTCACGCAGGGTGACGAATGTGCCCGCACGTTTGGACATGCGCACCGGTTGCCCGTCACGCACAATGCGCACGATCTGGCACAGCAGCACGTCAAGTTCAGGCTTCCCATCCTGCCCCAGCGCCGCGACGGCGGCCTTCATGCGCGTGACATAGCCCCCATGGTCCGCGCCCCACACGTCAATCAGCACATCGGCCCCGCGCGCGATCTTATCCGCGTGATAGCCGATATCATTGGCGAAATAGGTGTTCGACCCGTCGGACTTACGCAGCGGACGGTCCACGTCATCACCGAATTCGGTGGAGCGGAACAGCGTCTGCGGTCGTGCTTCCCAATCCTCGGGCAGCTTGCCCTTGGGCGGTTCCAGCACACCTTCATAAATCAGGCCCTTGGCCGTCAGGCGGTCGATGGCACGGTTGGTTTCCCCATCCGCGAGGATCTTCGCCTCGCTGGTGAAGACGTCGTGATGCACGCCCAGTGCTTCGAGGTCCTCGCGGATCATGGCCATCATGCGCGCCACCGTTTCGGTCCGCACGGTCTGCATCCAGACATCCACCGGTGCGGGCCGACCACCATCGGCCGCCAGCGACGTGCCATGCCGGGCGGCCAGTTCCTCGCCCACGGGCACGAGGTAATCGCCGCCATACTGGATGCCGCCGGGCACGAGGGCTGCGAATTCATCCTGCGTCAACGTGGTGCCGATCGCCTGCAGGTAACGCCAGTATGCAGCCCATGCCAGCGCCGTAACCTGCGCCCCGGCATCGTTGATGTAATATTCCTTGGTCACGCCATATCCCGCCTTCGACAGCAGGTTCGCCAGCGCGTCCCCCACCACCGCGCCACGGCAGTGCCCGACATGCATCGGCCCCGTGGGATTGGCGGAGACATATTCGACATTGACCTTCACACCGTCACCCACATGGCCATCACCATAGGAGTCGCCGGCACGCAGCACCTGTGCCGCGACCTCCTGCAGGACCGCCGGGGCAAGCTTCAGGTTCACAAATCCCGGCCCTGCCGCCTGCGCCGCGGTGATACCGGGCACGGATTCGAGCACACGGGCCAGGTCCGCCGCGATGTCGGCGGGTTTGCGTCGCGCGACCTTCGCCACCAGCAGCGCCGCATTCGTCGCAAGGTCGCCATGCGATGGATCGCGCGTGGGCGTGACCTCCACCCGCGCCACGATGGCGGGGGGCAGATGGGGCACGACCTGGCCCAGTGCCTCGCGCACATGCGAAAGATAGCGGACGAACAGACTGTCAGACATGTGGTGCGGTTTCCCAAAATTGACACCCGGAGCCACAGGCCCGGAAAACATAACGCGGCACACAGGCCATATCCCGAAACGGGGCATGGCATGATGCCATGCTGTTTCACCCCGGCGAGGACAGGTCCGTCAACCGCCGATATTCCTCCATCGCCAGACGGTCGGTCATCCCGGCTATATAATCCGCCACGACCCGGTGCGCATCGGCCATCTTTTTGGCATCACGCGCCGCCAGCGCATCTTCGCGCCAGCCATCGGGCAGCAGCGTCATGTTTTCCGACAGGATGGTGAAAATCGATTCGACCGTCAGCCGCGCCTTGCGCGTCATGCGGTTTACCCGCCAGTGGCGATACAGCCGGGCATACAGGAACTTGCGGATTTCCAGATTCGCCACGCGCATCGCCTCGCTATATGCCACCACGGGATAGGGCGCATGGCGGATGTCATCGGCACAGGTGGGCGACAGGCGTTCCAGATTACGCTGTGTCTGTGCCGTAAGGTCGGTGGCCAGCACGTTGATGACCCGGCGGATCGTCTCGTGCCGCAGGCGTGGGTCATTCGCCCCGCACCGTTCGGCCCCGACCTCGCGCTGCACCAGCCGTGCCTGGGCCAGGGCATCGCCCACCACGGGCAAATCCTCCAGGTCGGGCAGGTGCAGCAGACCCGCGCGCAGCCCGTCATCAAGGTCATGGGCGTGATAGGCGATATCGTCCGACTGCGCCGCGACCTGTGCCTCCGCCGAAGCAAAACTGCCAAGTTCCAGCCCATGGCGGGCGGCATAATCGGCGACATAGGCCGTGGGATGGTCCACCGGCCCGTTATGCTTGGCCAACCCCTCCAGCAGTTCCCATGTCAGGTTCAGCCCGTCAAAAGCAAAATAATGCCGCTCCAGCATCGTCACCAATCGCAGGGACTGCGTATTATGATCGAACCCGCCCCATGGCTGCATCGCCGCCGACAATGCCTCCTCCCCCGCATGGCCAAAGGGGGTGTGACCGACATCATGCGCCAGTGCCAGCCCTTCGGTCAGGTCTTCGTCAAGGTGCAGCCTGCGTGCGATGGAACGCGCAATCTGCGCCACCTCCAGCGAATGTGTCAGGCGGGTACGGAAAAAATCGCCTTCGTGATTCAGGAATACCTGCGTCTTGTATTGCAAGGTACGGAAGGCGGCGGAATGGACGATGCGGTCCCGATCGCGCTGCCATGGCGTGCGCGTGGGGGCTTCGGCCTCCTTGTGAAGGCGGCCGCGCGCGGTCGCGGTCTGGACAGCATAGGGGGCGACACTCATATATACCTCTATCCCGCATGAAGGCCGGGCGCGATGGCCGCGCATCCGTCCTTTGTCCGATAACCTGCCCCGGACGCGATGGCTACCATGCCGCCACGTTCGCGGGTTCCGTCACACGATGGTGATACCCGATGGACAAGACCACCGACCACCCCACCCCCGCCAGTTTCCGCGTCTCTGACGGTGCAATCAGGCGCCTGCGCGAAATCATCGACGAACAGGGCGAAGCCTTCGCCACGCCGCCGGGCCTGCGGGTTTCCGTTCTGGCGGGCGGGTGCAACGGGTTCCAGTACAAATTCGCGCTGGAAACCGCCATCGCCCCCGACGACATCGTCATCCCGGCGGGGGAGACACATGTGATCGTCGATCCTGCCAGCCTCGACCTGCTTGAGGGCGGGGAACTTGATTTTAAGGATAGCCTGATGGGCGCGCACTTCACCATCCGCAATCCGCAGGCGACCTCGTCATGCGGATGTGGCACCAGTTTCTCGGTTGACTGACGCGCAATGAAATTCGCCACCTGGAACGTCAATTCCATCCGCCAGCGCCACGACCATGTCCTGCAATGGCTGGAACGTGAACAGCCCGACCTGATTGGCCTGCAGGAAATCAAATGCATCGAGGACCAGTTCCCCGCCGATGCGTTTCGCAAGGCCGGATATGAAAGCGTGGTCGTCGGGCAGAAAAGCTATAACGGCGTCGCCATCCTGTCGCGCGTGCCGTTCACGGTGACGCACCGTGCCCTGCCGGGATGGGAATGCGAACCACCACAGGCGCGCTATGTCGAAATCCGGACAGAGGCACTGACATTTGGCAACCTTTACCTGCCCAACGGCAATTCGGGCGGGAAAGCGGGCTATGACAACAAACTGGCCTTCATGGCGGCACTGGCGCAACATGCACGTGACCTGCTGCATGCGGGCACGGATTTCGTGCTGACGGGGGATTACAATGTCTGCCCGACGGACGAAGACCTCGCCCCCGGCGCATTGCCCCCCGATGATGCACTGGTGCGCCCGGCATCGCGCGCGGCCTTTCGCACGCTGTTGTGGCTGGGGCTGACCGATGCGTTGCGCGCGCTGCATCCGGTGGGACGTTTTTATACGTTCTGGGATTATCAGGCAGGCGCATGGCAGCGTGACAGCGGGTTACGCATCGACCATGCCCTGCTGTCGCCCCGCGTGGCCGAACGGCTGCTGAGCGCCATCCCCGACCGGGAAGAACGGAACATGACGCAACCTTCCGACCATGTCCCGCTGATTGTCACACTGCGCGACGCGGTGGCCTGAAAGAAATATTCAAAGAAATATTCCCGGATATGCCGGGGCGTCGCACACATGCAAGAGCCGGGCACCCCGGCTCCTGCGGGATGCAGAACGCAGGGCGGCCGCCCCATGCATCGTGATCTGCTGAAGCAACTGTTGGAACATGCAGGTCACGTCACAGGCTGAATAATAAAAGTTTCTGGCAATGCGTTTGCCAGAACGCGTTAAAGGGCGTTGCCTGATTGGAAAACGGCAATACCCGGTAACTTTTATCATTCCTTATCAATGGATTATTTTCATAAGGACAGATAAGAGACTGTTTGAAAAGTCAGGCTCGATAACATCCTGAAATC
>NZ_BANE01000135.1 GCF_000964405.1 Novacetimonas hansenii JCM 7643 | reverse complement strand
GAAAAAGCTTCACCAAAAAACCTTTATAATTTCAGTATGTTATCCAGACTGATTTTTTCAAACAGTCTCTTATAAAATAACGGTTTCCAAAGGGCCGCGCCCTTTGGTGGGGCCGCTCTGAAGACCCTATCGCGCGCGTGCGATATCGGTCCATGTGGTCGGGGTTGCCCCCGCATGGCGCAGCCCCGCACGCAGGCCGGGACTGCACAGCGTTTCGAATTCCGCCACATGTTCATAGGTCGGCATCAGGCGTTCAAGCAGCCTGTTTTTTGCCGTGGCGGGATGGAAATAGATTTCCGACAGCCCGTCAGGCAGGTGCGCAGCCAGCGCGGAGACACGTTCGGTCGTCATGTGGCCGCTCCATGCCAGGCCAAAGCACCAGTCATTTGTCACCAGCCCCGCCTTGTGGGCCTGATGCCGCAACAGGCGCGTCCAGCGCCGCAATGCCGCATCGCCAAGTGTATCGGCATAGGTACCTGCCGCGAACAGCGGCTGTGGCGGCTCCAGCGGCACGCGCACCGCCCGCAGGCCATGGCGCAGGCCGCTTTCGATCAGGTAACGCCCGACCGTGGGATGCAGGTGCATGTGCTTGTGCGCGTTGGCATGGTCCAGCGCCAGCCCCGTAAGGGCAAAGGCGCGGAACTGGGCCTCGATCTCGGCGGCGAGTTCGCGGCGCACGGCGGGACGGAAAAAATATTCCACACCCAGCTTCAACTGATCGGACGGGAACTGACCATCCTGTGGCACCAGCAGCGGAATATCCGCAGGCGGCAGGGTGGCCGGTCCCTCGATCGCGACAAGGTGCAACCCCACGCGCAGGTCCGGCAGGCGTCTGGCGCGCCGGATCGCATCTTCTGCCGCGGGACCGGCGACCATCAGGCTTGCGGTGGATAGCAGGCCATCGCGATGCGCGATCTCGATGGCTTCATTCACCTCTTCCGACAGGCCGAAATCATCGGCGGATATGATGACGCGTTTCATGACAGCAGGGAACCGGATGTAACGATATCAGAAAAAACGCCGGAACCTGTGGGTTCCGGCGCATGGAATGGCCTGATGGCGATCAGGCCGCGCGACGTTCGCGCAGGAACTGGAAGAATTCGACGCCTTCGCGCAGGCGACGCTTCATCATCTGCGGGCTGCGGACCATCTCGTTCAGGATCGAGGCGATCTTGGGCGCGCGGAAATAGAACTTCCGGTAGAAATCCTCGACACTGTTGAAGATTTCGGTGTGCGACAGGTGCGGATAATGCAGCGGTGCGATCTGCACGCCGTTTTCATCAATCAGTTCCGCGTTGCTTGCATCAAGCCAGCCATTCTCGGTCGCCTGCTTGTGCAGGAACGTGCCGGGATAGGGGGCCGCCAGCGAAACCTGCAATGTGTGCGGGTTGATCTCGGTCGCGAACTTGATGGTTTCCTGGATGGTTTCCTTCGTTTCGCCCGGCAGGCCGAGGATGAAGGTGCCATGGATCTTGATGCCAAGTTCGTGGCAGTTCTTGGTGAACTCACGCGCGACTTCGACCCGCATGCCCTTCTTGATGTTGTGAAGGATCTGCTGGTTGCCGCTCTCATACCCGACAAGCAGGAGGCGCAGGCCATTGGCCTTGAGCACTTCAAGCGTCTTGCGCGGGACGTTCGCCTTTGCATTGCACGACCACGTCACACCCAGCTTGCCAAGTTCCTTGGCAATCGCCTCTGCACGGGGCAGGTCGTCGGTGAAGGTGTCGTCGTCGAAGAAGAATTCCTTCACCTGCGGGAAATACTGCTTCGCCAGACGGATTTCAGCGGCCACATGTTCGGGGCTGCGGGTGCGGTAATGATGACCGCCAACCGTCTGCGGCCACAGGCAGAACGTGCAGCGCGACTTGCACCCACGACCGGTATAGATCGAGATGTAGGGGTGCATCAGATAGCCGATGAAGTAATCTTCGATCTTCAGGTCGCGCTTGTACACTTCGGTCACGAACGGCAGGCTGTCCATGTCCTCGATCATCGCGCGGTCGCGGTTGGAGATGATCTTGCCATCCGGGTCGCGCCAAGTGATGCCATCGACATCCTTCCAGTCGCGGCCTTCGGCGATTTCCTTGATGGTGTAGTCGAATTCGTTGCGTGCCACGAAATCGACCGGCGGCGCGTTCAGCAGGCTTTCTTCCGGCTGCACGGCAACCTTTGCGCCGACCATGCCGATCTTGACCGCCGGATTCGCGTCCTTGAGCATCTGCGCCACCCGCACGTCAGACGCGAAGGACGGGGTGGAGGTGTGCATGATGACAAGGTCGCGGTTACGCACATCCTCAAGGATCGGTTCCATGCCCATGCGGGCCGGGGGGGCGTCGATCAGGCGGCTGCCTTCGACCATGGCGGCAGGCTGCGCCAGCCATGTCGGATACCAGAACGACTTGATTTCCCGCTTTGCCTGATAACGGGAGCCGGCCCCGCCATCGAATCCGTCGAAGGAAGGCGGCTGGAGAAACAGGGTCTTCATCATGTTACGCGAATCCTCGGGTCTGAAAGGGGCTCACTCCCCCGCGCGACCGCAGTTGCCTTGACTGGTTTGGTTCGGCCTGTCCGGCCCCCGGCGTGGTCAGTCGCCGGGGGAAGCAGGTTGTGATCGGGGTGTCATAGCGGAATGTGGCGAAATATGCATAGTCTGTCCGCGCCATGCCACGCGCGTGCCTGTCACGCTGCCGACCATGATGCCAGCCGACAGCCAGTCGCGCAGCGGCAGCAGGAACAGCGGAACAAGGCTGCGTTGTGCCAATGCGCGGTCCATGACAAACGCACAGACGGCGCGAACGCCCCATATGGACATAAAGAACATCCATGTCCATGTCGCATGCGGTGCCAGCACGACCGCCATCGTGGCCCAGAACAGCGGAAGCTGGATGGCCGACGCGGCATAACCCAGCGGTTCCAGCGTCTTGACCGTCCGACCCCAGCGAAGTTCGTGGGCCAGTACTTCGCGCAGGGAACGTTCCCCCACGGTGGTCCATGTCATGCACGCGGCAATGGCGATGTCCTTGCCCTGTTCGCGCACATACCGGCCCAGCATCGCATCATCGGCGACATGCGGAACCAGCGCTTCCAGCCCGCCGATGGCCTGGAGCATCGACCGCCGCAGCGCCATCGTCGCGCCAAGGCAGTCCTGCCGCCCGAGATAGCGTGACAGCATGACGCCGGGCAGGAAATTATGGTTGATCTGCCCCGCCGCCAGCAACCGTGGCAGCGTGGGCGACGCCGGCAGCCCCGCGTAAAGCGTCGTCACCAGCCCGACATTGGCGGGAACCAGTGCGCCAACCACGTGGCGCAGGTAATCGGGCGCCACATGGATGTCCGAATCGGAAATGACCAGCACGTCGTGACGCGCGCGCGCCATCATGTTGATCAGGTTCCCGATCTTGCGGTTGATGCCGTGAAAGGTCGGGTCGATGACCAGTTCGATATCCAGCGCGGGATGGCGTTCGCACAGGCGCCGCACGATGGGAATGGCGGCGTCATCTTCGGCCTGAACGCCAAAGATGATCTGCATTGCGGGATAATCCTGCGTGCAGAAGCTTTCCAGCGCTTCTTCAAGCAGGGGTTCATCGCCATGCAGGGGCTTGAGCACCGTCACCGGGGGCAAGGGTACGGCCTGGTCGGCGCGTTTTTCCTGCACGCGAAAGCGTGAGACCAGAAAAGTGCCTAGCGTCGCCTGTACGCACCCGGCCACCGCGACAGCCGCAGCCAGACCGGATGGTGAGACAAGGGCGTTAAGAACAGACATCATCTTTCCGGCTGGGTCGCGCGTGCATGATATAACATCGGTAATCCGGTCCGTAACCCGAAGGGCGGATCATCCTTCCGAAAAGACCTTGATCTTCTTCTGTAACAGATCGATCAGGTTTTGCACATTGCCGCCGGACAGGGCGGAACGGAAATCGGAATGCTGCATGCCGACCTGGCTGATATTGCCATTCAGCAGGACGTCAACCACCTGATATCCCTTGGCGCCATTCATGTGCATGACGTAATTGACGGCCGTGCCCGACGGGTCGTCCGATGACCCGATCTGGGTATCGACAATCTTGTTTCCGCCCACCGGCGCGTCACGTATCGCGGGATTGATGGTGAAACGGGCGTCAGTGCCGGGCTTGAAGCTGGAAAGGTTGCGGGCGATCGTGAACTGGCGGAACGTGGACAGCAGCACCTGCTTCTGGTCAGGCGACAGCGTGGCGTAGTGCGGACCGATGGAGGAAGACAGGATCGCCTCCAGGTCATAGACGCGGTCGATGACCGGGCCGAGTTCCTGCGCACGCTGGTCGAACGTGCCGCTGTTCTTGGCCTCGATGCGGGTCAGTTCGGCATAAAGCGCCTTGATGGGGGCCTGCGGGTCGGATGCGGCCGCGGCCGCATGCGCCGAAGGAATGAAGGAGGGCAGGGCCGGGAGCGCCGACGCTGCCACCAGCCCGGCGCACAGCGCCAGGGACGTTGTTTTCAGGACATGTTTCATAATGATCATGATTTCGGTCCGATTGCCGTCTTTAGCAAGGGCTGGGTCATGCTGATTCCGACACCCAGCGCTTCCAGCGCGGTATTGGTGATCGCCTGCGCATCGAGGCCGGCCTCGTGATATTGGGCGGTCT
>NZ_BANE01000136.1 GCF_000964405.1 Novacetimonas hansenii JCM 7643 | reverse complement strand
CCGCCACACCCACCGCCACACCGCCATCGCGCCCGGAGGTCATCTCCGTCTCCCGCCAGCGCCAGACCCCCGCCACCCGCGCCGAAGCGCGTCTGGCCTCCATCCCCGGCGCAACCAGCGTGATCGACGCGCAAAAGACGCTCAAGGGCCGCAATTTCACCAGCGCCGACGCCCTGTCGTTCCAGCCCGGCGTGTTTGCGCAATCCTCTGGCGGGGGGGACGGGCTGCGCCTGTCGATCCGTGGGTCGGGCATCGCCACGGGCACCAACTATTTCCGTTCGGGCATGCTGATGATGTTCGATGGCCTGCCCGTCACCACGCCCGCCGGCACGCCCTATGAACTGTTTGAACCGCTGGGCCTGCGCTATACCGAGGTGCTGCGTGGGGCCAATGCGTTCGATTATGGTGGCCTGCAACTGGGTGGGGCGATCAATTACGTCACACAGACCGGATACGACGCACAGAAATACCAGGCCCGTGTGGAGGCCGGAAGCTTTGGCTATGTCAAGGAACAGGTCAGTTCGGGCGCGGTCATCGGCAAGTTCGATTATTTTGTCAGCGTGACCAATTCCTATCGCGGGGGGTATCAGGAAAACACCAAGGCGACGAGTTTCGGCATCAACGCCAACTTTGGTTATCGTTTCAATGATCGCGTGTCCACACGGGCATTTTTCCGGTATCGCCAGACGGTCAATGGCTATCCCGGCTATCTGACGCGCGACCAGATCCTGTCCGACCCGAAGCAGAGCCAGTCGCCCTATTATTCATGGGGGGCGCACCGCATCCAGCCGGGGACCAAGTATTACGGCGACATGACCACCATCCGCATTGACGATGCATCGAAAATCGAACTTGGCTTCAATTACCAAGATGCGCCGATCGACATTGAAAACAACGCCACATCGCAGGTATGGGGATACAAGACCGTGGCGGGCGTGCTGAATTACGACCGCCATGACGTACTGTCGGGCCACAAGAGCGATACGCAGTTCGGCATCCTGACCTACAGCGACCTTGACGCGTGGCAGACCAACCATATCCGCGTCAATAGCGGGGCGAATGCCGGGCTGTTTGCGGGCCAGCCCCTGGGCGAGACGCTGCGCCATGTCAAATATGGGGGGACGGAAAATTATTTCCACCTGCGCAATAATACCGAGGTTGCGCATAACCTGTGGCTGACGGCGGCGGGCGCGCTGGCGTTCATCGGGCGGGAATCTGACGTGACCTATCCCAACCGGTCGCACCTTGGCACGTCGTCGGTCAATTTCATCCCGCGCGGGGGATTTCGCTATATCCCCTATCATAACATAGAGATTTACGGAAACGTCAGCCGCAGCATCCAGCCGCCCAACGACTGGAACTACAACTATGCCGGGGCATATTACAATGCCGCCGCATATCCGTTGCAGAATTATGCGGGGGAAAATTCGACATCGGGCCGGTTGCGCAACCAGACCGCGACCACGTTCGAAATCGGAACGACGGGCCATTATTTCCATAATAAATGGAGCCTGTCGTACTACCATTCCGCCGTGCGCAACGAACTGCTGACGGTGATGACCCCACAGTCGGAGGCGGCGGGCACGTCGATTTACGGCAATGCCTCGCCCACCACGCATCAGGGGGTCGAATTCTCGCTGGAGACGGAGTTGCTGAAATGGTCGGGCAATACGCTGTCGCTGCGTCAGGCCTATACCTATCAGGATTTCCGTTATCGCCATGATGCGGTGTTCGGGCATAACCGCCTGCCGGGCATTCCCGAACATTTCTATCAGGGGGAAATCCACCTTGACATGCATAACGGGTTTTACGCCGGGTTTAATGCGCAGGTCTCGTCAAAGGTCGGGGCGTCATATGACATGACGTATTTCGCACCGTCCTATCACATCTATAACGCCAATATCGGCTATGCCTGGCCGCGCAAGCATCGCGAAGTCTTCCTCAGCTTCAACAACCTTGCGAACAAGCATTATGCCGCCATTGTCGTGCCGGGATACCAGTCCGCGGGCAAGCAGCTTTCGGTCATGCAGCCCGGTGACGGGTTTGGCGTGTTTGCCGGTGTGTCGATGGGCTTTGACTGACGGATCAGGCGCCGGGTGGCCGGCGCCTGAACGATGGTTTTTGGAAAAACATATGAATATGCCGTGCTTTTCAAGGAACACGGCATTGCGGAAACTCTTATGACCCAATCCTTGGCCACAGGGGGCCTGACATGAAGGAAATACGCCTTAACGCGTTCGACATGAACTGTGTCTCCCATCAGGCCAGCGGCCTGTGGCGGCATCCGCGCGACCGTTCCGCACAGTACAACACCCTGTCCTACTGGATCGAGCTTGCGCGGCTGCTTGAACGCGGGCTGTTCGATACGCTGTTTCTGGCTGATGTGCTGGGTGTTTATGACGTGTATGGCGCATCGCCCGACGCGGCGTTGCGCAATGCATCGCAGGTGCCGGTGAATGACCCGGCAATGCTGGTGCCCGCCATGGCGGCGGTGACGCGCAACCTTGGCTTTGGCGTGACATGCACGCTGTCCTATGAACATCCCTTCCCCTTCGCACGGCGGATGTCCACACTGGATCACCTGACGGACGGGCGGGTGGGGTGGAACATCGTCACCGGATACCTCAACAGCGCGGCGCGCGGCACGGGACAGGCGCGACAGCACGGGCACGACACGCGATATGACATCGCGGATGAATACATGCAGGCGGTCTATGGCCTGTGGGAAGGAAGCTGGGAGGACGGAGCGGTGCTGCGTGACCGCGCCAGTGGTGTCTTTACCGATCCGTCCAAGGTACATCGCATCCGGCATGAGGGAAAATACCTCAGCGTCGATGCGATCCACCTGTGCGAACCCTCGCCACAGCGCACGCCGGTCCTGTTTCAGGCGGGGGCGTCGCCACGGGGGCAGGAATTCGCGGCGACACATGCGGAATGCGTCTTCATCGCCGGGCCATCGCGCGAGGTGGTGCGCCAGACCACAACGGGCATCCGCGAACGCGCCCGGCGCGCCGGGCGGGCACCGGGGGAACCGCTGGTCTTTGCGCTGCTGACGGTCATTACCGCGCCCACGCATGAAGAGGCGGTGTTCAAATACAATGAATACCAGCGCTATATCAGCACCGAAGGCGCGCTTGCGCTGCTGTCGGGATGGACGGGGGTGGATTTTTCGCAATATGCGCTCGATGCGCCCGTGCGCCATGTCCGCAATGATGCGATCCATTCCGCCATCGACAGCCTGACGGTCATGGACCCCGAACGGGTATGGACGGTGGGGGAACTGGCGCGGCATGCGGCGATCGGCGGAATGGGGCCGACCATCGTGGGCAGCCCCGCCGAAATCGCGGACCAGATGGAGGCATGGGTGGCGCAGACCGGCATTGACGGCTTCAACCTTGCCTATGCCGTCGCACCGGAAACGTTCGAGGACATCGTGGATCTGGTCATCCCCGAACTGCAACGGCGCGGGCGTTACAGGACGGCGTACCCTCCCGGCACATTGCGACAGAAGCTGTTCGGGCGTGGCGACCGGCTGGGTGCGGAACATGCCGCACGGCGCGTCGTGCGTGAACGCGTGCAGACCGACGACTGACTGCACGGCCCCCTACCCTACCCTACCCTACCCTGCCCTGCCCTGCCCTGCCCTGCCCGGCCC
>NZ_BANE01000137.1 GCF_000964405.1 Novacetimonas hansenii JCM 7643 | reverse complement strand
AAACCTTTATGATTTCAGTATGTTATCGAGGCTGACTTTTCAAAGATTTAAACACATCCTCACCAAAAAATTTGAATGATGGACGCTTCCGGAAGAAGCCCGACACCATGTTTTCCAAAGGGTAATGCATGTCCTTTGGCATCCTTGGGCGGCAGGCCAAGTCCCCTGAGAAGTCCCAGAAAAGACAGAAGGCCCGGTGGGACATTCCCACCGGGCCTTCATGCCTCTGAACATCCGGTCCATCACAAGGATGGACCGGCCTGCGCACCAGATCAGGCGGCGGGATGTTCTTCCGTCGCGGCTGCAACGGCTTCTTCGGGGGCGGTTTCGGCTTCGACCGCTTCCTCGACAAAGCCGGAGGCATCATCATCGCGTTCGGCGCCGATGTCCTCACCACGTGCCTGACGTTCGGCTTCTTCTTCCGAACGGGCAACGTTCACGCTGACCTGCATCGACACTTCGGGATGCAGGGCGACGCGGACTTCATACACACCAAGCTGCTTGATCGGCTCCGGCAGGATAACCTGCGAGCGCGAAATCGTCAGGCCAGCCTTCGTCGTCGCTTCGGCGATGTCACGGGTGGTGACGGAGCCATACAGGCTTCCGCTGTCGCCTGCCTGACGGATCAGGATGACGGACAGGCCGTGCATACGCTCGGACAGGCGCTCGGCCTCCTCACGACGCTTGAGGTTCTGCGCCTCAAGCTGCACGCGCTCACGCTCGAAACGCTCGCGGTTATGTGCGTTGGCGCGGATCGCCTTGCCCTGCGGCAGGAGGAAGTTACGGGCATAACCCGGCTTCACCGTGACGATCTCGCCCATCTGGCCCAGCTTTTCGACGCGCTGGAGCAGGATGAGTTCTACTGCGGACATGGTTCTGCCTCCCTCAGCTTACGATATAGGGCAGCAGGGCCAGGAAACGGGCGCGCTTGATGGCCTGGGCCAGCTCGCGCTGCTTCTTGGCGGACACTGCCGTGATGCGGCTGGGGACGATCTTGCCACGCTCGGACAGGAAGCGGCTCAGCAGGCGCACGTCCTTGTAATCGATCTGCGGCGCGTTGGGGCCGGAGAACGGGCAGGACTTGCGACGACGGTAAAACGGACGACGCGCACCCACGGCCACGCGACGGGCGGCGGGATTGATCTCGGTTGTATCGGACATCAGCTCTTACTCCGCTTCGCTGCTGGCGGGGACGCCGGCATTGTTGCGCTGCTGTTCTTCACGCTCGTTGCGTGCGCGGAACTCTTCGCGATCGTCATAGCTGCGGCGGGGGGCACCGTTACCACCGCGACCGCTTTCGAAACGACCGGCAGGCTTCGGACCACGGAACCCGCGCTCACGCTCGTCACCCTTACGCGACAGGATCACGGACGGGGCCTCGTCGATTTCGTCAACACGCAGCATCAGCACGCGCAGGACGTCTTCGTTCAGGCTGAGCTGACGCTCGATTTCCTTGATGGCGGCAGGCGTCGCATCGAGGCCGAGGAGCATGTAGTGCCCCTTGCGGTTCTTCTTGATGCGGTATGCCAGGGTACGCAGGCCCCAGTATTCACGCTTCTTGATCGAACCGGATTCAGCTTCCAGCACGGTTGCGATACCATCGGCGATGGTTTCGACCTGCTGCTGCGACACGTCATTACGTGCAATCAGCACGGTTTCATACAATGGCATGGGAACTCCCTTCGGATCTGTTCAACCCCTTTCGCAACGGACACGGTCCGTCACGCCATCATGCTGACGCATGACGCGGGTATAGCCGGGGACGATGCCACGCACCCGGCAGGGAAGGTGCGCCTTGAAGCACGATCATCACCCACAGACAAGGAAAAAAGCGCGGTTCCCCCGATATTCCCGCAACGACACCGCAAATGCCGCGCGTGCGTATGCACTACTTTGAAACAGTTTTTGAGAATTCTTCGCCTCTGCAGGTTCGTGTTTTCAACTATCCATGCAGAATACCCCGCCATGATGCCCCGCGCATCCTTCGTGCAGCCCACCACCCCAAAAGGAAGTCATCTTGCGAATACTGCATTGCATAATGACCCATGAATTCTCTGGCACCGAACGTTACGTGACCGAACTGGCGGCGATGCAGGCCCGTCATCACGATGTCTGCATACATGTCGCCCGCCGGACCGACGATCCCCTGACCGGCAGCGACATCGCCCCCCATATCGCGGCCCCGGTGCGCATGATCCGCGCGGGATATGGCGGGTATTGTGTCTCCTACCTCAAGACGCTGGGCAGTTTTCGGCCCGATGTCGTGCATACCCACCTTGGCAAGAGTACCTTCCGCCTTGGGCTGCTGCCGCGCCCACGCCGTGTCCCACTTGTCGCCACCCTGCACAGCCGCTTTCGCAAACGCGCCTATAACCGCTGTGACGCGCTGATCTGCATCGCACGATGGCAGGAAGCCGAAATCCCACCCAGTTTCCGCGGCGCGCGGACCGTCATCGGCAACTGGACACATGCACGCCCCCGCCCGACCCCGGCGGAGCGCCAGCGCATGCGCGCGCAATTTGGTATAGGGGACTCAACGTTCCTGATCGGCGCAGGCGGCAGGATGATCCCGAAGAAGGGGTTTGACATCCTGCTTCGCGCGTTTCAGCAGGCGGCACTGCCCGATGCGCGCCTGATCCTGTTTGGCGACGGGCCAGAGCGCGCACGGCTGGAGGCCATGGGGGGCGGGCATGTCATCTTCCCCGGCTTCCGCACCGATTTCCCGTCCGACCTTTACATGCTCGACGGTTTCGTCATGCCCTCCCTGCACGAAGCTTTCGGGCTTGCCCTGCTGGAGGCGATGTCGGCAGACCTGCCCGTCATCGCAACCGCGGCAGGCGGGGTGCTGGATATCCTTGACCCCTCCTCCCCATCACTTGTCCCACCCGGCGATGTCGCCGCCATGACGCGGGCCCTGCGCCATATGCATACACAGCAGGGGCCAGGACACTGGGACATGCAACGTTTCAATCCAGAACATCAGGCACGGCTGATCGAGGCGTTTTATAACCGCCTCCGGGCCGGAGCCTATGCCTGAGGCCGGGCACGATCCCCTACTGGCAAAAGGTCAGGTTGCAGCCGGGACCACCGGTTCGATCTCGGTAAAGCTGGGGGTGCCCCACGGGAAGGTTTCCCGGTCATAGCGATAGCCGCTCAGGCTGGCGGCGAAGTCGAGGGGCAGCCAGTACATGTAATGGGCCGTCACCCCATCGTGGTCAGCCTTCTGCTGTGCGGAAAACGCCGCCTTACGCAAGGCGGTGAATTCAGGAGGCACGATGCCGGCCACCTGAAGGTCAAGCGTGTCGCCCGCCTCCCCATCATGGAGGATGGACCATTTCAGTTCGCCCTGCTCGTAACATTCCACGCGACTGACATGCTCGCCTTCGTGGACGTCGCATGCAATCAGCATCCCATGAAGCGACAGGGCCTGACGCATGACGGCAGGCGGATTGCCAAGATTGTTGTAGCGGCAGACGATCCATTGGTCCGGCAGTTGCGCCATCGTAAAGTCAAATTGTCCGTGGGCATCCACATTGCCTGTATCACGCATACCAAGCGCCGACAGCAGACCTGCCTTGTCAACACCGCAAAACGAATAATAGGAAAAATTATATTCCACCCGACCATATCCCCTTTTCTTCAGGCGATATTGGTCGTGCAGCATGTCATAACAACAGCCATGCGAAAATAATTTTCCAATTACATTAACTATGATGATTTTTGGAAAGCAAGCTGTTGATAAACAAGAGCCAAAGCCTGATTACATCACCTTTCGGGCAATCGGCGGGGCGGCATTCCCTGATGTCCTTGCAGGCCGGGCTTTATCAACAGCCTTTATGATGCCACCTGGTTATCTGGCGCATCTGATCCGCCCCCCCCTGCTGTTCATCCCATCCCCGCAGGGGGCTGTCCTGCGAGGCGAAGACGATCTATGTCCGCAGGCTTGCGGGCACAGACAGCCCGGCATGATCGGGAATGTCCCAGACTTCGCGCAAAACCCGTACGACACGGAATCCCGCCCGGATATAATTGGGAAGCGCCCGGGGATGGTCGGCGGAACAGGTATTGACCCGCAATGCGGCGGGACGTTGTCCCCATGCCGTGCGGATGGCCGCATGCAGGAAGGACAGCCCAACCCCACGTCCGATCCATTGGGGCAGAAGCCCGAAATAGGCCAGGTTGATATCAGGGCATTGCCGTCCGTCCAGTTCGAAGAACCCGGCAACCTCCCCATGCTCACGCAGGATATAGACACCCACCGCCGGGTCATCCAGTACCCGCGCCAACTGGGTATCCGCCATCACACGCCGCAACCACCAGCAGTAATCCTGCCCGATGCGGTTATACAGATCGCGGTACAGCGATACGGCGGGATGAACCTCCCGCCGTATCTCATAACCATCAGGCAATGCAGGCACGGGACCGGGGGGCTGACGATCCATACACAGGAACGTCACATCCACCGCCACCCGCGTCATCGCATCCCCCACGTCGCGTTCTGTGATGCGATCAGTTATCGTCAAGGAAAGAGCGAAGCTTGCGGCTGCGGCTGGGGTGCTTGAGCTTGCGCAGGGCCTTGGCCTCGATCTGGCGGATACGTTCGCGGGTCACATTGAACTGCTGGCCCACCTCCTCCAGCGTATGGTCGGTGTTCATGCCGATGCCAAAACGCATGCGCAGGACACGTTCCTCTCGTGGGGTCAGGGAGGACAGCACCCGTGTCGTCGCTTCACGCAGGTTCGTCTGGATCGCCGCATCCAGCGGGATGACCGCCGTCTTATCCTCGATGAAGTCACCAAGGTGGCTGTCTTCCTCGTCCCCGATGGGGGTTTCAAGGGAGATGGGCTCCTTGGCGATCTTGAGCACCTTGCGCACTTTTTCAAGCGGCATGCCCAGCTTTTCCGCCAGCTCTTCCGGTGCAGGCTCGCGCCCGATTTCATGCAGCATCTGGCGCGATGTACGCACCAGCTTGTTGATCGTCTCGATCATATGGACCGGAATACGGATCGTGCGCGCCTGATCGGCGATGGAACGCGTGATCGCCTGACGGATCCACCAGGTCGCATAGGTGGAGAACTTGTAGCCACGGCGATATTCGAATTTATCCACCGCCTTCATCAGGCCGATATTGCCTTCCTGGATCAGGTCAAGGAACTGCAACCCGCGATTGGTGTATTTCTTGGCAATCGAAATCACCAGACGCAGGTTCGCCTCGATCATTTCCTTCTTGGCCCGCGCGGAATCACGCTCGCCCCGCGACACGGTGGCATAGACGCGTCGGAATTCCCCGACAGGCAACCCCGTCTCCTGCGTCAGTTCCGCCACTTGCCCACGCAGGCGGATGACCGTTTCCATATGCTTGGCGACAAAGTTCTTCCACGCCTTGCCCGGCAGGGCCGAGACGACATCCACCCAGCCCGGGTCAAGTTCGCGCCCGCGATATTTCAGCAAGAAATCCTCGCGCGAGACCTTGGTGCTTTCGGCAAGACGCAGCATCCGCCCTTCCAGCCCGTTAAGGCGCTGGAAGATGGCTTTCAGATGCTCCACCAGCACCTCGATGCGGGTGTTATGCAGATGGACCTGCTGCACCTTGCCCACCAGTTCGCAGCGCAACTGCTCATACGCGGCCTCCGCCTCGGCAGAGATTTCACCGCCGGATGTCAGCTTTTCAAGGCGCGTGGCCTGAAGTTCGTGCAGGCGGGCATACAGGGCCTCCACCTCCTCGAACTGTTCCAGAATCTCGGGCTTGAGCTTCTCTTCCAGCGCGGAAAGCGACAGGCCGGCCCCCTCACCTTCGCCCTCGCCTTCCTCGGACTCCTCGTTATCGGTCGCGGAGTCGAAGCTGTCCTCGGACGCGGGCTCCTCGCCTTCTTCCGTTTCCTCGCCGGGACCGGCATTGCCGGACTGCATCGCCTCAAGGTCAACGATGTCACGCAGCAGCATTTCCCCGGCCTTGAGCCGTTCATGCCACGAGATGATGGCGCGGAACGTCAGCGGGCTTTCGCACAGGCCGCCAATCATTTCATCGCGCCCGGCCTCGATCCGCTTGGCGATCGCGATCTCCCCCTCGCGGGAGAGGAGTTCGACCGACCCCATTTCGCGCAGGTACATGCGCACCGGGTCATCGGTCCGGCCAAGGTTTTCGCTATCGACGTTGCCTGCGGCCGGTTCTTCGCTGTCGCCCTCGGCAGGCTCCTCGCTCTTGGCTTCGGGCTCGGCCGCGGCGTCATCGGACTCGCTGTCGTTGTCTTCATTTTCGACAACCTGCATGCCCATCTCCGACAGGGCCGCCATGACGTCCTCGATCTGTTCGGACGACATCTGGTCCTGCGGCAGGACGGCATTCAGTTCGTCAAAGGTGATATAGCCCCGTTCCTTGCCACGCGCGATCAGCCTTTTGACGGCTCCGGACTGCGTATCCAGCAAGGTGGTGTCGTTGTCCTGATCACCCGAAGCTGCATCCGTTCCCGCGGCTGTCTTTGTCGCCATGCCCGATCAATCCCTACCCAGCAAATCTGTGGCCCGCCCGACCCGGGCGGAAACATCAAGGCTCCCCACATCGGGGGAACAGTGTCGCGTCCGCTGTTCCCGTTACACCGCGCATACGGCGAAAACAGGAATACGGCCATTATATCGCATACAGTTCTTTCGACAGGTGCAGGTGGTCGATTCACCCCCCGAAGTCAAGGGGCACGCCCTGATTTCCGCAAAAACACCGTCTCTTCATTGCGTATCGGGAATATCCCCGCCCCGCCGCAGCGACTCCAGCGTCAGCAGCCGGACACGCAGGCTTTCCCACTGTCGTTCATCAATCGGGCCTGTACTCATCCGCTCGGTATCAAGGCGGATATCGGCGGCGAAACGCTCCACATTCAAAAGCGCGTAAAAATGCCACCACTCCTGCCGTATATCCATCACCATCAGATCATCGCGTTCCTGCGCCGACAATGGCAGGGGGTGCGACGACAGCACGCGTTCGCGCATGTCCGACAGGTTCGCTTCCCCTATGCGCGCACCCAACGCCTCCAGCAGCGCGGACGCATCGGCATTGCCATCCCCATCCGCCAGCATGTCGAGCATAACGGCCCGTAACGCCGACAGTTCAGGTGGCATGTCCAGGCGACAATATGCGTCCTGCACCTCCTCCAGCACCTCGGGATGACGCAGCAGAATGGCGGTCAGGATACGCATGCGCTCCATCGCCACCGATTGCGCATCAAGGTCCGGCGCCACCGGCAACACCCCCGCCAGCGATCGCGCCGCAGGCGCCGCGCCCTGCCCGCGCCCGCCACGGCCCGACATGGCGGGACGACGGCGGAAGGTGGCGAAAAAACGGTCCAGCAGGGTGGAGCGGTATTCCGACGCCAGGGACTTGTCCGGGATCAGGCCCGCGGCCTCCACCAGACGCTGGCGCAGGGCCGCGCGCTGCTCCGGGCCGGGATCGCGCGTGCCCTCGCTCAGCAATCCGAACAGGACTTCGCTCAGCGGTCGCGCGCCCTCCACCAGCGCGGCCATCGCCGCCGTGCCGCGTTGACGCAACAGGCTGTCGGGGTCTTCCCCCTCCGGCAGGGTGCAAAAGCGCAGGGTCCGTTCGACATTGAGCAGTGGCAGCGCCGTTTCCGCCGCCTTCACCGCTGCGCGCTGCCCTGCGGCATCGCCATCGAAACACAGCACCGGCGCGGACGACACCTGCCACAGCGCCTCCATCTGCTCCGGCGTCAGCGCCGTGCCCAGGGGGGCAACCGCACCGGTAAAGCCCGCCTGGTGCAGGGCGATGACATCCATATACCCCTCCACCACCAGCAGTTCGGGGGCCGGGGCCGCATGCCCCCCGCCACGGGGCGCCCGCACCGCGGCACGGGCGCGGTCAAGGCCGAACAGGACGCGACGCTTGGAAAAAATCGCGGTTTCCGGGCCGTTGAGGTATTTGGGCTGCCCATCGCCAAGGATACGCCCGCCAAAGGACACCAGCCGCCCGCGCCGGTCATGGATGGGAAACGTCACGCGGTTGAAGAACAGCTCGCCTTTCGGCTGCCCATGTTCATCCACGCGCATCAGGCCTGCCTGCGCCAGCAGGGGCGCCGTGATGTCCTGCGCCGCAAGCTCCGCCACCAGCCCCCCGCGCCCGTCACCGGACCAGCCCAGGCCAAACGCCGCAATCGTCTCGTCCGTCAGGCCACGACCACGCAGATAGGCCAGCCCCTCGCGCCCCTCGTTCCGGTGCAGGCGCAACCGCCAGGCCTGCTGCACCGCCTCCAGCACGTCACCCAGCGTGCGCGCCTCGCGCTGGGCCTCGCGCTGGGTGCGATCCATGCGCGGCATCTCCAGCCCGGCCGCGGTGGCAAGTTCCTCCACCGCCTCAGGGAAGGAACGGCCCTCGCTTTGCATGACAAAGGAGATCACATCGCCATGCACCCCACAGCCGAAGCAGTGGAAATGATCGTCATAGACATAGAATGATGGCGTCTTTTCCCCGTGGAAGGGGCAGCACGCCTTCCAGTTCCGGCCCGAACGCACGAGCTTCGTGCGCCGCCCGATCACCGATGTGATCGGGGTGCGCGCACGCAGTTCATCAAGGAACGCGGGGTCGAACGCCATGGATGGCTATGCCTTCAGCGTGCGGACAGCACGGACTTGACCACCGAACTTGCGATCGCGGCATCAAGCGCACTGCCGAACTGCGTCTTCAGCGCCGCCATGACACGGCCCATATCCTTCATGGAGGTCGCATCCGTGCGTTCGATCGCCTCACGCACGGCCACCTCGATCGTCGCTTCGTCAAGGTCGGCGGGCAGATAGGTACGGATCAGCGCGATTTCCGCCTCTTCCTTTTCCGCAAGCTCGGGGCGACCGCCCTGCAGGTACATCGCCGCGGATTCCGCGCGTGACTTGACCATGCCCCGCAATGCGCCGATCACGGCATCATCGCTTACCTGGTCTTCGCCTTTCGCACGCGCGGCGATATCGAGGTCTTTCAGCTTTGCCGTAATCATGCGGATCGTGCCGACACGTTCGCTCTGCCCTGCCTTCATGGCGGTCTTGAGGTCTTCGGTGAAACGTGCGCGCAAGGACATTGTTCAAACTCCTGTTGATGATGGGGGACACGGGAACAGCCGCCCCTTGCGGGAATGTTTTTCCCACTCCCTTCGGAACGAAATGGGGCGGAATTTTCTTCCCATCCCCTTCGTCCGCTGATAGGGAATAGACCCGGAAGGGACAATCATCCAGATGCCGATGCCAATAGAAGATATCATAAAACGCCTTGGTGGCCCCGAACAGGCTGCGCGCCTGACGGGCGTCAGCACCGAGGCCGTGCGCAAATGGCGACAGGCCCGCGCCATCCCGCCAAAGCACTGGACCGTTGTGCTACGTGAAACCGGACTGTCCCTGTCCGACCTGCAACCCGCCACAGAATCCGACAGACCGGAGCCCCCCATGACCGCGCCCTCCCCGACCATCCCGGCCGAGCGCCCCCCCGCCGCGACCGCCGCCCTGATCCTGGCCGATGGCACCGTCCTGTGGGGACGCGGCTTTGGCGCGCATGGCGAAGCCGCGTCCGCAATCGGGGAAATCTGCTTCTCCACCGGCATGACGGGCTATCAGGAAACCCTGACGGACCCGTCCTTTGCGGGGCAGGTCATCACCTTCACCTTCCCCCATATCGGCAATGTCGGCACCACGCCCGAAGATGACGAGGCCGCACGCATCGCCGCGCGCGCCCTGGTAGTCAAGGAAGACCTGACCGCGCCTGCGAACTGGCGTTCGGCGGAATCGCTTGATGCCTGGCTGAAGGCACGCGCCATCCCGGGCATCTGCGGCATCGACACCCGCGCGATCACACGCCGCATCCGTGATGGCGGCCCGCAAACGGCCATCGTCGCCTATCCCGCCGACGGCAACATCGACATTGCTGCCCTGCAGGCGCAGGCCCGCGCATGGCCGGGGCTGGAGGGCATGGACCTGGCCCGCGAAGTCACCTGCACGCAGGCCTATGCCTGGGACGAAGGTGTATGGCAGTGGCCGCACGGCACCACGCCCCTGCCCGCAAAGCGCCGCCGCGTCGTCGCCGTCGATTACGGGGCAAAGCGCAACATCCTGCGCTGCCTGTCCTCTGCCGGGTGCGAGGTCATCGTCGTGCCCGCCACCGCCACGGCCGAAGACATCCTGTCGCACGACCCGGCGGGCGTGTTCCTGTCCAATGGCCCGGGCGACCCGGCGGCCACCGCGTCCTATGCCGTCCCGGCAATCCGCGGCGTGCTTGACGCGGGCAAGCCGGTGTTCGGCATCTGCCTTGGTCATCAGCTGCTTGCCCTGACGCTGGGGGCAAAGACCTATAAGCTGGAGCGTGGGCATCGCGGCGCAAACCAGCCCGTCAAGGACCTTGCGACGGGCAAGGTGGAAATCACCAGCCAGAACCACGGTTTCGCGGTCGATGACAAATCCCTGCCCGCGGGCGTGCGCGCAACGCATATCAGCCTGTTCGATGGATCGAACGAAGGTATCGCCTCCGACCGCCATCCCGCGTTTTCGGTGCAGTACCATCCCGAATCCAGCCCTGGCCCATCGGACAGCCGTTACCTGTTCGACCGTTTCGTCGCCCTGATCGACTCCCTTTCCCACACCGCCTGAAAGCCGTATCGACATGCCCAAACGGACAGATATCAGCTCCATCCTGATTATCGGCGCAGGCCCGATCGTGATCGGCCAGGCGTGCGAATTCGACTATTCCGGCGCGCAGGCCTGCAAGGCGCTGAAGGAAGAGGGTTATCGCGTCATCCTCGTCAATTCCAACCCGGCGACGATCATGACCGATCCGGGCCTTGCGGATGCGACCTATATCGAACCGATCACCCCGGAATTCGTCGAACGCATCATCGCGCGTGAAAAGCCCGACGCCATATTGCCGACCATGGGCGGGCAGACCGCGCTGAACACTGCCATGGCGCTCGACAAGTCAGGCTTCCTCAAGACGCATAATGTCGAGCTGATCGGCGCGAATGCCGAGGTGATCGACCGTGCCGAGGACCGGCAGAAATTCCGCGAGGCCATGGACGCCATCGGCATCGAAAGCCCACGCAGCGTCATCGCCCATACCCTGGCCGAAGCGCGTGAAGCCCTGAAGCAGGTGGGCCTGCCGTCGGTCATCCGCCCGTCCTTTACCATGGGCGGTTCGGGCGGGGGCATCGCCTATAACCGCGAGGAATTCGACCGCATCGTCACCTCCGGCCTTGATGCGTCCCCCACGACCGAGGTGCTGATCGAGGAATCCGTCCTTGGCTGGAAAGAATACGAGATGGAGGTCGTGCGCGACACGGCCGACAACTGCATCATCATCTGCTCCATCGAAAATATCGACCCGATGGGCGTGCATACGGGCGATTCCATCACCGTGGCCCCGGCGCTGACGCTGACGGACAAGGAATATCAGCGCATGCGCGACGCCTCGCTGGCGTGCCTGCGCAAGATCGGGGTGGAAACCGGCGGGTCGAACGTGCAGTTCGGCATCAATCCCGCCGATGGCCGCATGGTCGTGATCGAGATGAACCCCCGCGTCTCGCGCTCTTCCGCGCTGGCGTCCAAGGCAACGGGCTTCCCCATCGCCAAGATCGCGGCGAAGCTTGCGGTGGGCTATACGCTCGACGAACTTGCCAACGATATCACCGGCGGCAGCACCCCGGCCTCGTTCGAGCCGACGATTGATTACGTCGTCGTCAAGATCCCCCGTTTCACGTTCGAAAAATTCCCCGGCACCCCGGCCCTGCTGTCCACAAGCATGAAGTCCGTGGGCGAGGCGATGGCCATTGGCCGCTCCTTCCCCGAAGCGATGCAAAAGGGCCTGCGTTCGATGGAAATCGGGCTTGCCGGCCTCGACCCCGTGGACGCGCCGGGCGATGGCGGGCCGGACGCCTTCCGCGCCGCCCTGTCGCAGCCGCGCCCCGAACGCATCCTGATGGCGGCGCAGGCCCTGCGCGCGGGCCTGAGTGTCGAAGACATCCACGATGCCTGCAGGTTCGAACCATGGTTCCTGCGTGAACTGCAAAAGATCATCGCAGCCGAACATGCCATCGTGCGTGATGGCCTGCCGCGTGACGCGGACCGGATGCGTGCGCTCAAAAGCCTTGGTTTCTCTGACGTGCAGCTCGGTCGGCTGTCGGGCACGTCGGCGGCAGAAATCCTCGAACTGCGCACGCGCCTGGGCGTAAATCCGGTTTACAAGCGGATCGACACCTGCGCGGGCGAGTTCGCGTCCCCCACGCCGTATATGTATTCCACATACGAAGGGGGCTTTGGCACGCCTGAATGCGAAAGCGACCCGACCGACCGCCGCAAGATCGTCATCCTTGGCGGTGGCCCCAACCGCATCGGACAGGGGATCGAATTCGATTATTGCTGTGTGCATGCGGCCTATGCCCTGCGCGAAGCAGGGTTCGAGACCATCATGGTCAACTGTAACCCCGAAACCGTGTCCACCGATTACGACACGTCCGACCGGCTGTATTTCGAACCCCTGACGGCCGAGGACGTGATTGCCCTGATCCGTCGCGAACAGGAAAATGGCACGGTCCTGGGCTGCATCGTGCAATATGGTGGCCAGACGCCGCTGAAGCTGTCGCATGCGCTGGAGATGGCGGGCATCGCGCTGCTTGGCACGCCTGCTGATGCGATCGACAGGGCGGAGGACCGCGAACGTTTCCAGGCGATGCTGCACAAGGTTGGCCTGCGCCAGCCCGAAAACGGCATCGCGCGCTCCCCGACCGAGGCCGAGGACGTGGCTGACCGGATCGGGTACCCCGTCGTGGTACGCCCCTCCTACGTGCTTGGCGGACGGGCGATGGAAATCGTGCATGACCGCGCCAGCCTGCAACGCTACATGCGCGTCGCCCTCCAGCTTGCTGGGCATGACGTGGCGTCCGGGCCGGTCCTGATCGACCGTTACCTCAATGACGCGATCGAGGCCGATGTGGACTGCATCGCCGATGGCACCGATGTCTATGTCGCCGGTGTGATGGAACATATCGAGGAAGCAGGCATCCATTCGGGTGACAGTGCGTGTTCGCTGCCGCCCTATACCCTGTCGCCCGCCATCGTCACCGAACTGAAGGCACAGACGGAGGCCATGGCACGCGAACTGGGCATTGTCGGGTTGATGAACGTGCAGTATGCGATCAAGGGCCACGACATCTTCGTGCTGGAGGTCAATCCCCGCGCGTCGCGCACCGTGCCATTCGTCGCCAAGGCCACGGGCGTGCCCGTCGCCAAGATCGGCGCGCGCGTCATGGCGGGTGCCCGCCTGTCGGAATTCCGCCTTGATGACCAGGCGGTGGCCCCGCATGTCGCGGTGAAGGAAGCGGTGTTCCCGTTCAACCGTTTCCCTGATGTCGATACGATCCTCGGGCCGGAAATGCGCTCCACCGGGGAGGTCATGGGCCTTGATGCCTCCTTCGAGCGTGCGTTCGCCAAGTCGCAGCTTGCCGCCGGTGTGCGCCTGCCCCTGTCGGGGGAAGTGTTCGTGTCGGTGCGCGACAGTGACAAGGCCGCCGTCAAATCGCTGGGCCGTCGCCTGGCGGATATGGGGTTCAATGTGGTCGCGACACGCGGCACCGCCCAATGCCTGCGCGAAGCCGGGGTGGAGGTGCGCGTGATCAACAAGGTGCTGGAGGGACGTCCCAACTGCGTCGATGCGATCCGTTCGGGCGAAATCCAGATGGTCATCAACACCGCACAGGGCGCGCAGGCGGTGGCCGACAGCTTTGACATCCGCCGTTCCGCCCTGACGCATGGCATCCCGCATTACACCACCATCGCGGGCGCACGGGCCGCAACCTATGCGATTGCCGCGATGCGTGATGGAGTTCTTGAAGTCGCGCCACTTCAATCCTATTTTAAAGGATCGTACTGAACGCCATGCATGCCCCTGCCATCCCGTCGGCCCACGGCCGTGCGGGTGGCGGGGGTCGTTTCATGCGGGCGTCCGCCATGACCACACCATCCGTCAGCCTCTAACGCTGACATTCACCCCCGGGGATACACCTTGCAGAAATTTCCGATGACAGGCCCAGGCCTGCAACGGCTCGAAGATGAACTTCGCAAGCTCAAGAGTGAAGAACGCCCGGCCATCATACGGGCCATCGCCGAGGCACGCAGCCACGGCGACCTGTCGGAAAATGCCGAATACCACGCGGCACGCGAACGCCAGTCCTTTACCGAAGGCCGTATCCTCGAACTTGAGGAAATCGTCTCCTCGGCAGAGGTGATCGACCCGGCCTCCCTGTCCGGCGACCAGGTGAAATTCGGCGCGCGCGTTCACCTTGTGGACGAGGAAACCGACAAGGAAGCGACGTACCAGATCGTTGGCGTGTATGAAGCCGACATCAAGCAGGGGCTGCTTTCGGTTTCCTCACCGCTGGCCAAGTCACTGATCGGCAAGAGCGTGGGCGACACCGTGTCCGTTCCCGCCCCCGGCGGCGACCGCACTTATGAAATACTGGCCGTCACGTACGGCTGAGGCGAAAAACGTGATCACATTCGACGATATCCGCGCCGCCGCACGGCGGATCGAGGGACGCGTCCTGCGCACCCCGACCCTTCCGTCGCAGGCGCTTTCGCGGGCGACGGGCGCGGAGATCGTGCTCAAACTCGACAACCTGCAGGCCGTGGGCTCCTTCAAGGAACGCGGCGCGGCCAACAAGCTCGCACTCCTTGACGAGAGCGAGCGCAGGCGTGGCGTGATCACGGTATCCGCCGGAAACCATGCACAGGGCGTGGCGCGACACGCATCCCTGCTGGGGATCGACGCGGTGATCGTCATGCCGCGCTTCACCCCGGTGGCCAAGGTCACGCGCACCGCCGCGTGGGGGGCGCGTGTCGTCCTGCATGGCGACAACTTCGCCGAAGCAACAGCACACGCCAATGAACTGTGCGAACGTGAAGGCCGGGTGTTCGTCCATCCCTATGACGACCCGGAGGTCATGGCCGGACAGGGCACCTTTGCGCTGGAACTTCTTGAAGATGCCGGCGAACTTGAAAGCTTCGTGTGCCCTATCGGCGGTGGCGGGCTGCTGTCGGGCTGTGCGGTCACGGCATGCGCACTGCGTCCGGGCATGGACATCATCGGCGTGCAGGTGGAAAATTATTCCTCGCTCTCCGGCTTTCCCGGCGATGAGGTGCTTCCCCCCGGTGGCCCGACCATTGCCGAGGGGATAGCGGTGCTCAAGGTCGGGCGGCAACCGCTGGAGGTGTTGCGCGAACACGTTTCCACCGTGTTGACGGTCCGGGAAAGCGCAATTGAAACCGCGATCACCCTGATGGCCGAAGGCGCCAAGCAGGTAAGCGAGGGCGCGGGCGCCACCGCGCTGGCCGCCGTGCTGACCTATCCCGAACTGTTCCGGGGCAAGCGGGTCGCGCTGCCGATCACGGGTGGCAATATCGACAGCCGCATCCTTGCCAACACATTGCTGCGCTCTCTCCTGCGCGATGGGCGGCTTTTGTGCCTGAAAATGGAGATTCCCGACCGTCCGGGCGTGCTGGCCGATATTTCGCGCAGGATTGGTGATGCGGGCGGCAACATCATCGAGGTCTCGCACCAGCGCCTGTTCACGACGCCAAGCGTGCAGGCGGCCGAACTGGAGGTCATGATCGAGGCCCGCGACCCCGAACATTCCCGCGCGCTGGAAGCCGAATTATCAAAAACCTATATCGTGCGTCGCGCCTGAACGATTGCGAACAGACCAAGGTTTTTTTGAATGCCGCCCCGCCACCTTGGCAAGGGCGGCATTTTTTTTGAAACGGCAGGACCAGTTCCTCACAGGACCGCCCCCATACGAGGTCGTTTAAAAAGTCAGGATCAATGACATCCTGAAATTATAAAGGTTTTTTGTGAGTTTTTTCGTAAAAGCTTCAGAAGACGCCGCCTTTTTGAAAAAAGGCGGCACCCAAAAACTTTTCTTTTTTAGCAATGAGTTGTTTTCAAACAATCTCTCAGGCCAATAAAAATTTCGGTGCTGCTTTGAGACTGTTTGAAAAGGTAAGTCCGATAAAATATCGAAATCATAAAAGTTTTTGGTGAAGCTTTTTTCAAAAAGCTTCGAAAGACATTACCTTTTTCGATTAAAAGGCACCACCAGAAATCTTTTTCTATTGTTTATCAACGATCTGTTTTCAGACCGTCTCTTATCAACGGGGTCTTTCAAACGGTTTGCAGAGACTGTTTGACAGCCGCCCAATGCGCCAGCCCCCTCCTGTCATGTCGGGACAGGTTATGTTGGAACAGGGGCCGGGCATCGTTTCTTATTTCGTACCGAACAGGCGATCCCCTGCATCCCCCAGGCCCGGCCGGATATAGCCATGATCGTCAAGTTCGCGGTCGATTGCGCATGTGACGATCCGCACATCGGGATGTGCCGCGCGCAGGCAGGCGATACCCTGTGGTGCGGCAAGCAGGCAGACAAACACGATCGTATCCGCCCCCGCCTGTTTCAGGCGCGCAATGGCGGCGGCGGCACTATGGCCCGTCGCCAGCATCGGGTCGACCACGATGCAGACACGCCGCCCGATATCATCAGGCAGCTTGAGGTAATATTCCACCGGCTCCAGCGTATCGGGATCGCGGAACAGGCCGATATGACCGATACGCGCCGATGGCACGAGGTCGAGCATCCCATCCAGTATCCCGTTCCCCGCCCGCAGGATGGAGACAAGACAGAGTTTCTTGCCCGCAAGGCGGGGTGCCTGCATGCGCTCCAGCGGGGTTTCGATTTCCACGTCCTCCAGCGGCAGGTCGCGCATCGCCTCATACCCCAGCAGGACGCTGAGTTCGCGCGCCAGGGTGCGGAACTCCCCCGTCGAAGTCCGTACGTCACGCATCAGCGTCAGCTTGTGCTGCGCCAGCGGGTGCGTGACGATTACGATTCCGGGATCATGTGCGAAATCCGTCATGCCCCCACCCCACCATCACGCGCAACGAATTGCAGTACGATGCCGTTCATGCAGTAACGCAGCCCGGTGGGCGGCGGCCCGTCGGGAAAGACATGGCCCAGATGGCCATTGCACCGCGCGCAATGAACCTCTGTCCGGGTCATGCCATGGCTGGTGTCGGTGGTCGTTGCAACCGCGCCGGGCAATGACTGCATAAAGGAGGGCCAGCCGCTGCCGCTGTCATACTTGGCCGTTGAGGAAAAAAGCGGCGCACCACATCCCGCACAGCGATATTCACCGGGACGTTTTTCATCGTTCAGCGGGCTGGAACCCGGCCGTTCGGTCCCGTGTTCACGCAGGACACGCACCTGTTCCGGGGTCAGGCCACCACAGCCTCCCGGGCTGCGCTGTGTCTGGTCCATCGTCATTTTCCTTTCATAATGCCATCGGCAGGCATTCCGCACGGAAGTCATTTAGGGCATTATGGGCGACAAAATAAGGGAGAGGAACAACCCATGCCCACCCATGCACCCACCCACAGCCCCCGCCGTCCCGTCATGCTGGCGATCCTCGACGGTTTCGGCTGGCGCGATGATACGGCAGACAACGCCGTCGCCGCAGCCGACACCCCGACCTTCGACCGGCTGTGGGGCCACGACCCGCACGCGTTCCTGCGCACATGTGGGGAGGATGTCGGCCTGCCGGAAGGACAGATGGGCAATTCTGAGGTCGGGCACCTCAATATCGGTGCGGGCCGCGTCGTTATGCAGGAACTGCCACGCATCAGCGCCGCGCTGCGCGATGGCAGCGCGGCACAGGCACCGGTCATGCGCGATTTCCTTGCCGCGCTGAAGAAAAGCGGCGGCACCTGCCACCTGATGGGCCTGGTGTCCAACGGGGGAGTACATTCGCATCAGGATCACGCCATCGCACTGGCGAAGATCATCTGTGCGGAAGGGATTCCCGTCGCACTGCATATCTTCAGCGACGGGCGCGACACCGCCCCGCATTCGGGCCGCGATTATGTGGCGTACCTGTTGCGCAACCTGCCGCCCCTTGCGCATGTCGCCAGCATTTCGGGCCGATATTACGCCATGGACCGTGACCGGCGGTGGGACCGCGTGCAAAAGGTCTATGACGTCATCACCGCAGCCCACGGACCGCACGCCGCCAGCGCCGATGCGGTGTTGGAAGCGTCCTATGCCAAAGGTACCACGGACGAGTTCATCGAGCCCACCGTCATTGGCGATTATCAGGGCATGAAGGATGGCGACGGGATCGTATCATTCAACTTCCGCGCCGATCGCATCCGCCAGTTGCTCGACGCGCTGCTTGAACAGGGGTTTGAGGGGTTCCACCGCGAACGCGTCATCCACTTCGCCGCCGTCCTTGGCATGACGCATTATTCCGACCGGCTGGCGCAGCTGATTTCCATCCTGTTCCCCCCCCAGGAACTGCGCGACCTGCTGGGCGATGTGGTGTCGGCCGCAGGGCGCAGGCAGCTTCGCATGGCGGAGACGGAAAAATATCCCCACGTCACCTATTTCCTCAATGGCGGGCGCGAGGCGGAACTGCCTGGCGAAGACCGGATCATGGTTCCCTCCCCCAAGGTCGCGACCTATGACCTGCAACCCGAAATGTCGGCCCCCGAACTGACACAGCGCGCGGTGGAGGCGATCGACAGCGGCAGATACGACCTGATCGTCCTGAATTTCGCCAATCCCGACATGGTGGGCCATACCGGTGTGCTGGCTGCCGCCATCAAGGCGGTGGAGGCCGTGGACACCGGCCTTGGCCGCATCGTGGCGGCCATCGACCGCGCGGGTGGTGCGCTGCTGGTCACGGCGGACCACGGTAACGCCGAAACCATGTTCGACCCGGAAACACAGGGGCCACACACGGCCCATACCCTCAACGTCGTACCGGTGGTGCTGCATGGGGTGGCGGGCGCGCATGTGCATGACGGCAGGCTGGCGGACCTTGCGCCCACGCTGCTTGAACTGATGGGCCTGACGCAGCCGGCGGCGATGACGGGACGATCCCTGATGGATGGGCCCACGCCATCCTGACGGGTCCGCTTTACGCCATCACGCTACGTCGCGGCGCCTGCATGGGGGTAATGTGGCTTGCCATCGCGCAGGCCACCATGCCTGCCTCCATCGCGGCCCCGTTGGCATCCCATACGCCCCATACGCCATCCCGGTCCCATGCGGGCGCCAGTGCGGCACCCCAGGGGCATGAGACCCAGACCATCCGTCGCCAGATCGAGAATGCCCGCGCGGAACGCGCGGCGCTGCTGGCACGTGAAAAACAGCAGGGCGCGGAAATGCAGGCCCGCGTGAAGGCCCAGCACGACGCCGAGGCACAGGCCCAGCGTGACGCCGCGCGTGCCACCGAACTGTCTGCCGCCACCGTGGACGCCACGGCGCGCCTGCAACGTACGGAGCAGGATACGGCCGACCTCGACAGCAGGATCGCCGCCCTGCACACCGAACAGGACACCCTGCGCCACGCCCTGGCGCAGGAGGTCGCGGCAATGACGCCCCTGCTGCCGGTGGTCGAACGCCTTTCCCTCTATCCCGCCGACACGCTGCTGGCGGTGCCGCTGCCTGCTGATCGCGCGGTGACGGGGCTGCTGGTCATGCGTGGGTTGATGACACGCATTGCCCAACAGGCACAACAGATCCATGACCGTCGCACCCGCCTGACGCAGCTTGATACCGAACTGGCGCAGCAGAAGGGGCGCATGGCGCAGTTGCTGGCACAGCAAGAAAGCCAGCGCGACAGTGTCAACCGCTCCGCCCATGCGGCATTGGAGGCGCAAAAGCAGTCCAATGCCGCCGTACGCAGCGCAACCCAGCAGGTGGAGGATGCCGCCCGCCGGGCATCGAGCGTACAGGACGCCATCAGCCGCATCGAAGAGGTGGAACGCACGGCGCAGGCCAACCTTGAACGTGCGGCACAAGAAGCCGAGCGCGCCCACCGCACGCAGGAAGCCGAGGCCACACGCGCCCGTGCCCGCGCGCTTGCCGCCGGTCCCGGCCCGGGCGTCAACACGACACGTCCCGGGGGCGCGGGGGCGCCCGTGCCCGGCAACATCGTCACAGGTTGGGGGCAATCCACCGAAAGTGGCCCGGCCAGCGGCGTGACCTATGCCCCGCCATCGCGTGCGACGGTGCGCGCACCATGCAGCGGGCGAGTCGATTTCGCAGGCCCCTTCCGCTCCTACGGACAGATGATGATCCTCAACTGCGGACAGCATTACCGCTTTGTCCTTGCCGGAATCGGGGACATGGCCGTCGCCCCCGGCCAACAGATCGTCAAGGGCGCACCGGTGGGACAGATGCCCGCATGGTCGGGCACGCAGGCGCGCCCCACCCTGTTTGTACAGTTGCGGCGCGGCGGCAGCACCGTTAACCCCGCGCCCTATCTGTAGAATTGGTTTACACGGTTTCCGTGTGCGCCAAGTTCGGTATAAGATGTGCGACCGACGACGGACGATGATCGCCCCCCCCCCTGTATGGGGCAGATCACCATATGCAGGCCAGAAGCCGATGCGCGGATGGCCATTCAGGAGACGACGACGCATGAAGTTCCGTAATGGCCTGCTGCTTGGTTGCGCCTTTCTTGCTGGCATCGCGGCAGGTCCACAGATCGCCTTTCATTCGGGCGGGCGGTGGCTTGACCTGACATCCATCGCCCATGCGGACAGCCCGTCACCCAAGGATAATTCCCCGCACGAAATCGAACAGCTTATGTTCCTGTTCGGCTATGTGCTGGAAAAGGTGAAGGCAAACTACGTCGAACCCGTCTCCACGCGCGACCTGATCACCAATGCGCTCAATGGCATGCTCAGCGGGCTGGACCCGCACAGTTCCTACATGACGGAAAAACAGTTTTCCGACCTGCAGGTCCAGACAAAGGGCACGTTCGGTGGCCTCGGGCTGGAGGTGCAGGGCGAAGACGGGCATGTGCGCGTCGTCTCCCCCGTGGACAACACGCCCGCGGCCCGGGCAGGTATCCGGCCGGGTGACTTCATCGTCGCCATCGACGGCAAGAACATCGACGGGCAGCCGCTCGATCAGGTCGTCACCCGCATGCGTGGCAAACCCGATACGCGCATTACCCTGACGCTGATCCGTGAAAAGACGCCCAAACCGATCATCGTGACCCTGACGCGCGCGATCATACCGCTGCAGGTCATCAAGTCGGCGCTGTATGAATCCACCGGCTATATCCGCATTGCCCAGTTCAATGAGGAAACGCAGCGCGGATTGGTGGATGCCTACAAAAAGCTGCAGACCCAGACACATGGCAAGCTTAATGGCCTGATCATCGACCTGCGTTCCGACCCTGGCGGGCTGCTGACGCAGGCCATCGACGTTGGCGGCGATTTCATCAAGAATGGCGAAATCGTCTCCACCCGTGCGCGCCACCCGCAGGACAGCCAGCGCTGGGATGCCCATAACGTGGACATCACCAACGGACTGCCGATCGTGGTTCTGATCAATGGTGGCTCTGCTTCCGCCAGTGAAATCGTCGCCGGTGCGCTGCAGGACCATCACCGCGCCGTGCTGGTGGGGGAAAAGACGTTCGGCAAGGGATCCGTGCAAACCATCCTGCCGATCCCCGGTGAAGGGGCGATCCGCCTGACCACCGCGCGCTATTACACGCCGTCCGGCCGCTCCATCCAGGGGTTGGGCATCATGCCCGATATCGTGGTCAAGGAAAGCCGCGACGATGACAGCTACAGCATCCGCGAGGCGGACCTGGCGCATATCATCAAGAACAGCGGTGGCAACACGGCGCAGGCCCCGACCCGCACCGACCTGCCCGCCATTGCCAAGACCCTGCCGCATGAACCACCCGCCGGGTGGCCCGATTACGATCCGACCAAGCCGACGACCGACTTTCAGTTGCAAGAAGGCCTGAAGGTCGTCCATGCGATGGCTGGCCTGCCGGTTACACCCGATACCACCAAGGCCAATGCGGCAGCACCCACCACGGTCAACACCCCGACGACACAGGCCAGACCCGGCGCCAAGGCGGCACCTGCGGAACAGCAGGCACCGGTCACGCCTGCGGCCCCCGCCACGCCAGCAGCACCCACGCCGGCAGCACCGGCAACGCCCTCCGCCCCTGTTGCACCGGCCACGCCG
>NZ_BANE01000138.1 GCF_000964405.1 Novacetimonas hansenii JCM 7643 | reverse complement strand
TGGGTGCTGCCTTTTTTCAAAAAGGCGGCGTCTTCTGAAGCTTTATTAGAAAAAGCTTCACCAAAAACCTTTATAATTTCAGAGTGTTACCGATCCTGACTTTTTAAACAGTCTCTAAAAGCTTCGGGAAATGTTGCCTTCATGAAAAAAAGGCAACACCCTGACAATGTGGGCTTTCATTATCAATGATCTGTTTTTAAAAGATCTTTGAACAATCCTTATGCCACCATGACCCGCAATATGGCTGTATGCAGGAAAGGGGAGGTCAGCCGATCGGCTTATAGGCGATGGCCTCGATCTCCACCATGATATCGGCCATCAGGCCGGCTTCGATGGTGGTGCGTGCAGGGGGGGCAACCGGGAAATAGGTTGCATATACCTTGTTGAATTCCTCGAAATTTCCTGCATCGGTCAGGATGGCAAAGGTCTTGACCACGTCGCTCATTTCGCACCCTGCCGTCTTCAGGACGGCGGTAACGTGATCGAGCACGGCGGCTGTCTGCGCCACGATTCCGCCTTCGACAACCACACCATCCACGACGGGCACCTGTCCCGAGACATAGACATAATCACCTGCACGCACCGCCATGGACAGGGGAACGGCGGCCTTGCCAAAAACTTTCTTCATCATAGGGTTCCTATTTTCCAGAATTTATAAAAATATGCTGATCGGAAATGAATTTTCAGGGACGGGTGGCGACCGGAAACATGTCTGACCTCAGCTTACACCACCACGTGCGATGACAGGCAGGCGGTCAATGACCTTGCCGTCCGAAACAAGGTAGATGTGATCGAACATGTTCGTAACCACACAGGCATGGTTGGGAATGATGCGCACCTTGTCCCCAATGGCGGGCAGGGATGTGCCGCCGCCAGAATGGATGGTGCCGTGTTCCTCGCTCAGGGCGGTGATGCGGCTGTCTTCGTGGCCGATGATATGGCCGTATCCGTCCTGTCCCAGCAGGTCGCTTGTCAGGGTTTTTGTCCCTGCATCAATGATCGCGCGTGTATCGGTGGGGCGGCTGATGACGGTGGCCAGCACACTCAGCGCGCAATCCCCGATCGTCGCGGCGCCCGCCGCCACCTGCGAACGGTCCATATAGATATAGGTGCCGGGGCGGTATTCGGTCATGTTACGTATGTCGCCCGCCGTCCACAGGTCGGGTGTTCCCCCAACCGTGATTGCCGGTATCGTGACCCCGGCCGTGTCGAACACGCCGCGTGCCTGTTCCAGCCACGTGTCCGCCTGTGCCTGTTTCCCGGATGCGGGATAGGTCATCAGCCCGGCAAAGCACAGGTTCGGGGCCGCCATGATCCGTTGCGCCAGCGTCAGTGCGTCGTGTGGTGTCTGCACACCGCAGCGATTGCCCCCGGTGTCGCATTCGACAAATACCCGAAGTGCGGGAATGTCCGCACCCGCCGTCACGCGGTCATATCCCTCGATCACCGGCAGGTTGTCGGCCACAACCGACAGATTGACCTGCCGTGCGAGGTTGACGAGGCGCCCAAGTTTGTGCGCGCCAATGATGTTATAGGTCAGCAGGATATCCGACAGCCCTGCCTGCGCCATGATTTCGGCTTCGGTCAGTTTCTGGCAGGTGATGCCGACTGCGCCTGCCTGCACCTGTTTATGGGCGAACCAGGACAGTTTGTGTGTCTTGATATGGGGGCGCAGGCAGAACCCATGTGTGTTGGCGTACTGTTGCGCCCTGTCGATATTGGCCTGTGCCTTGTCGATATCGACCAGTACGGCTGGTGTATCGAGCATATCAATGGAAATGGACATCGTCTTCCCGCGTTTCAGGTGGAGGGGAGATGCCCGCCAACCATTATCGATAATAACCATGTCGAAACATAATGGCGAAGGGAAGTCGTGTAAAATTGTTAACCGTCACGAAAAAAGTATAAAATTCTCACACCCCATGTTTCCATAGAGGGGAAAGCAGTTTTATTTCCATCCGGGGATAGGGCGATGGCATGACCAGAGGGGAGGCCACCATTGGGGAAAAATTTCGAAAAGCATCGGATTTTCAGAAAAGGCGACAGGATAAGATCCAGCATCGCATGAAAATGCCAGGTAAATATTCCGGAATTCTTTTTATAATCAGGATATTTTAAAAATATTACAATTTCACCTGAAGGGTCCAGAATAAATAACCTTCCGCAACAATAGAATTTTGGAAATATTCCTAAAAATCCTTGAAAGACGTTGCCTTTATGAAAAAAGCAACGCTGGAATTTTATTATTATTTATCAACGGGGTGTTTCGCAACGCCCCCTGTCATGAACTGTGGTGACATTTCCCGGAATCCGGTCATGCGTTTCCGGCAGGCGCCGCGTGTCAGTCCTGTCGCAGTTCCGGCGTGCCGAACCGGCGGTTTTGCAGGACGGGCACAATGGTGCGGGCATGTGCGATCCGTTCGTGGGAAATCGAACAGAATGCCAGTGTCGGGGCCTCCCCCGCCTGTACGATTGCAACGCCGAGCGGGTCCACCACCATGCTTGATCCGATATTGCGGTTGCCGCATTCGCTGACGGCGACCATGTAACATGTGTTTTCCAGCGCCCGCGCGGTGACGAGTACTTTCCAGTGTTCTTCCTTGAGTGGCCCGCGCACCCATGCGGCGGGCAGAACCAGCGCATCGGCCCCGTCCAGCGCCAGGCGCCGCGCCAGTTCGGGAAAGCGTACGTCATAACAGGTCATCAGCCCGATCCGGAAACCCGCCACATCGACAATCGGCGGGATTTCCAGACCGGGTGTGACATTACGTGATTCCTGCACGGCAAAAGCATCATAGAGATGAAGCTTCCTGTATTGCGCGGTGATTTTTCCCTTGTGCAGTACAACCAGCGTATTGTGGTAACGTCCCTGCCCATCGGGGACATGCACGCACCCCATGATGGTCATGTCCACGTCACGGCTTTCATGCAGCAGGCGTGACATGAAGGGGCCATCAAGCGGTTGGGCGGTCTTTGCGATGATATCGGGATCGGCGATGTCATGCGCCAGGATGCCTTCGGGCAGGACCAGAAGCCCGGCCTTCTCCATCGCGGCCTGCCGGATCAGGCCAAGGATGTGTTCCAGATTGGTTTCCCATCTGGGGGAAACGGCAAACTGTCCAAGGGCAACTTTCAGCATGATATGTCCATGTCGATCTGTGTGGGCTCGGTCCGTGTCGGCAGGCTTTGCGTCAGCGTAATATAAAGCCATGTTGCGGTAAATGTTCCTGCCCGCATCCCGCAGGTTGCGCGGTGATTTCGCCAGATGAATAGGGGGTGTGTGATTCTGAAGTGCGGGCATGCATATCAAATGCAGGTGCCCGGGTTGAATTCATTTCCATTGTCGCCCCGGCGCATTGTATCAATACCGGTATGACCGACACGCAGGCGAGTGGTAATCCGGGTTGTCCTTTTACGGGGCATGGCACTGGCGATGGTACTGGGAATGACAGGGCGCGCAGCACTGGCAATACGTGTCCAGTGGATGGCCATGTCGAGGCCCCGCTGGATGAGACGGCCCAGCGTGACAGCATGCCGGCACCTGAAGATGATGGCGCGGGACCGCCGGTCCTGCTGCTGACTGGGGCAAGTCGTGGGATCGGCCATGCCACCGTCAAGCTGTTTCAGGAACGTGGCTGGCGGGTGCTGACGGTATCGCGGCAGGAATTTTCCCCCCTGTGTCAGTGGCGTGCGGCGGGGGATGGCCATATTCAGGCAGATCTTTCCGACCTTGACGCCATTCCCGACCTTGTGGCCGCCGTTCGTGGGTGCCTTGGGAATGGTAGGCTTCATGCCCTTGTCAACAATGCGGGGATTTCGCCCAAGGGTCCGCAGGGCGAACGTCTTGGGCTGATGCGCAGCGATGCGGCCCTGTGGACGCAGGTATTGAACGTCAACCTTGTGTCAACGGCGTTGCTGGCACGGGCGCTTATGCCTGAACTGGAACGTGCGGGCGGGGCGATCGTCAATGTGACCTCGATCGCAGGTTCGCGCGTGCATCCGTTTGCAGGTGTGGCCTATGCGGCGTCGAAGGCGGCCCTGGCGGCATTGACGCGGGAAATGGCGCACGAATTCGGTGGCCGTGGCGTGCGGGCGAACGCGATCGCACCGGGGGAGATTGATACCTCCATCCTGTCCAAGGGCACAGATACACTGGTGGCGAATGGTGTGCCCATGCGTCGCCTGGGAAACCCCATGGAGGTGGCGGAGACGATCTATTTCCTGTGTATGTCGGCGTCATCCTATGTCAATGGTTCGGAAATCCATATCAATGGCGGTCAGCATGTCTGAGCGGACTGTTTGAAAAGTCAGGATCGATAACGTACTGAAATCATAAAGGTTTTTTGGTGAAGCTTTTTCCAAAAAG
>NZ_BANE01000139.1 GCF_000964405.1 Novacetimonas hansenii JCM 7643 | reverse complement strand
TCCTGCTCCTGCTCCTGCTCCTGCTCCTGCTCCTGCTCCTGCTCAAGGAGAACCTGCAGCGGAAGATACGACAACCCCATAATCCATATATTCTGAGTATTTCGTATATTTTTAAATTTACATATCCAATTAATATACCACATGATTTATATAATACTTAAGTATATGCACTTCACATCCAATTAAATATATATAATGAATCTATAGCATTCACAATACATGCTGCGGCGACAGTAATTATGAATCCTACGGACTGATCGACCAGTGAATGCGAGATGATATTCTCCCGACCATTCCATCCAGAAGCCATAGGAACACGTAAAGGGAATAGACTTTCTCCACTAAGGCGCATGGAAAACACAGCCCGCAGGTTTTGTAACAGGCCCTGATTATCGCCCAGATACCGATAAACTGAAAACCACTTTACCATGCCGCCATTCCGCTCACTTCAATCATCATCCCACTTCACCGATGACATGACCTGATCTGCTGGTGAAAAAAATCATCAGCTTCGGTCATGGCATGCGCCGAAATCTTCGGTGACAGATGATCAAATGCTTCATGGGCATAGGCGAATTCATGCGCCACCAACTGATCCAGCACGGCAGGCATCCCGACCAGGCGTGTTTCACGCGTTTGCGCCTTGGCACGGATCAGATCATCAATGATTTCGACTGTGCCATGTTCAAGTTCGCATTCACGCAGCAGGGAAGGAAAGTGCATCGGCACGACATTTTCCGCCGGATGCAGACGTAACCAACGCAGGGCAATCGCCGGACGCAGCGCATAAAACAGTTTCTTCAGCCGCATGTCCTGCCCCTGTCCGTTGCAATTCCGGTTATATTGTTTCTCACCCAGATGCAGGTAGTGCCGTGCAACAAGGGGACGGCTACAGACCCGATGCGCCAGGGCCATGAACTGTGTCTGGAAGGTCGTGTCCATCCCATAGATAATGGGAGAAGACAGCCACTCCATGACCACCACATTTCCCTTCAGCAGCAGGCGGACAGCCTTGGCCAGATCCCAGCCATTGACATCAAGTTCCTGCGTGAGCGGGATTTCGATGACATCACGCACGGGCCACAATGACAGATACTGCGCCATTGGCCTGATGAAGATGAACCGGCAATCATAATCACTGTCGAGGGAGGGAAAGCCCCATGCACGACTACCGCTTTCAATCGCCAGCGGGATGATGACGTCATGCTCCGCCCGGATCGTCGCAAGCGTCCGGTCGATATCCGTCAATGCGGTCTTACAGAAACTTTCGGGGATGGAGCGAAGCCATTCCTGTGCTTGCGTCATGTTCATCAGGCCAGTTCTGTATTTTCAATATATCTTTTGGGGTCAGGCGCACATCCTGCGCGCCGACGCGTGGTCCGGCAGGGGAGGCACGTCGTCGTCAGTATCCTAACATTATATTTCGCCATATGTTTTTGAATATAAATAACCGATATCCCCGGTTCAGGTATCATCGTCTGTCTTATATGCATTTGCCCACAGTTGGGTGGATGACAATCGCCATTTTCATATTACAGTTGCAATGACACCAGTATGAAAGAGGCCATTCATGCAGATCACGGCAATCAGTGATATCGATGGACAGTGTAGCCGCAGGGGCGCTGACATCCTGCTCGAAATTCTTGAAAGCGAGGGCGTCAAATATATCTTTGGCAATCCCGGCACGACGGAACTTCCGCTGATTGACGCCCTGCAGAAACGTCCGGACCTGCAATATGTGCTGGCCCTGCAGGAAGCCAGTGCTGTCGCCATGGCTGATGGTTATGCGCAGGCGGCGGGACGGCCGGGATTTTTGAACCTGCATACGGCAGGTGGTCTGGGCCATGGCATGGGAAACCTCCTCAACGCCAGCGTGTCGCAAACCCCTCTGGTTGTAACGGCGGGACAGCAGGATTCCCGCCATACCATCTCCGACCCCCTTCTGTTCGGGGATCTGGTCAGCATCGCCACCCCGGCCGTCAAGTGGGCGCAGGAAGTCATGCATGCCGATCAACTGCCGGTGTTGGTCCACCGTGCTTTCAATGACGCCATGGCGGCCCCGACCGGGCCTGTCTTCTTGTCATTACCCATGGATGTCATGGAGGAAATGAGTACCGTTTCCGCAGCCCCCCCATCGCGGATCGAACGTTGCTCCATCGCTGGCGGCCTGCCGGAACTGGCGCGGCACCTGGCGCAGATCGCACCAGGACGGCTGGGAATTATCGCAGGGGACGAAGTTCACGCCGCGGGGGCTGCGGCACAGGTGGCCGCCGTGGCGGAACTTCTGGGGGCACCGGTCTTCGGCTCCTCATGGCCGTCACGTGTTCCCTTTGCGACATCCCATCCCTTGTGGGAAGGCAACCTGCCAACACGGGCCACGGATATCGCGGCAAAGCTGGGAGATTATGATGCGATCTTTGCACTGGGTGGCAAATCGCTGATTACCATCCTGTATTCCGAAGGGTCTGCTGTGCCGCCGGGGTGCGCGATCTATCAGGTCTCGGCAGATATCGGGGATCTTGGGCGCACATTTTACACGCCACTATCGCTGGTGGGACATATCCGCGCCTCGCTCGAAGCGTTCCTGCCTTTGCTGGCCAGGGAAATCGAGGGGCGTCAGGATGTCTACGCCTCTGCGCGGGAAAAGGTCACGGCGCGTAACCGTGATCGCCGGAACGCGGCATTATCCATTGCACGACACAGGATGGAAGACCCCGTCATCGCGCCATGTGTCGCAGCCTATGAGGCGGTGCGCGCCATCGGGCCAGACATTGCCATCGTTGATGAAGCCATCGCCACCTCATCACACGTGCGCTCTTTCCTCAACAGCGACTGGCCCGCGCAGTACTCCTTCCTGCGCGGCGGTGCGCTGGGCTGGGGGATGCCGGCCGCCGTGGGCGCATCGCTTGGTCTGGGGCGTGAACCTGTCGTCTGCCTGGTGGGGGATGGGGCCTCTCTTTACTCCCCGCAGGCAATCTGGACCGCAGCGCATGAGAAGCTGCCGGTGACTTTCGTCATCATGAACAATCAGGAATATAATGTCCTGAAGGGCTTCATGCGGGGACAAACGCACTACGTCTCCACCCGTAACGGCAATTACCTTGCCATGGACCTGAACGACCCGGTCATAGATTATCAGGCGATGGCTACATCCTATGGCCTGTCGGCATGCAGGATTACGCGGGCAACCGATATCGCCGCCGCCATTCAGGCTGGGATCGCATCGGGTCGCGCCAATGTGGTGGAAATCATGATCCGGGCTGAATAACCATGACATGATAACCATGACATGGGGGGGGGCAGGCGCTGCATGCCGCCCCATACCGGGCCACAGGATGCCATTTGATACGCCAAACCCCTTAATCCTGTTGGGTAATACGGGATATCCCCGATATGATGGAAGGCAGCTATTTGAAAAATAGGCTTTCCATGGATTGTGAAATCCCCCATTGCGTTATCAGCATGGCATATCGGGCGACATGGACACCGCCAGAAGAGGTGATGACAGCCATTTCCAGTCGCGTGAAAGCCGCGCCACACGCGGGTTGCGCAAGGAGATTGTAAGCTGCTTCACCACATGGAATACCTGTTCCAGCATTATGGATATGGCGTAATCACCCTGATCGTCATGCTGGAAAGCATGGGATTGCCCCTGCCGGCAGAAACGCTGATCATCTCCGCCTCGCTCTATTGTGCGGCGACGCATCACATGGATATCGGCTGGGTTGCCGTGGCGGCCATCGTGGGCGCGATCATCGGCGATAATATCGGCTATATCATCGGGCGCATGGTCGGAATACCATTGCTGCAACGCTATGGCGCGCGGATCGGCATGACCCCGGATCGCCTGTTGCTTGGCCGGTTCCTGTTCCGTCGCCATGGCAGTGAAATTGTGTTCTTTGGCCGTTTCATCGCTGTGGTCCGTGTGTTCGTGGCCCTGCTGGCCGGTGCGAATCACATGACGTGGCCACGTTTCATGATCTTCAACGCGGCAGGCGGCATCTGCTGGGCTGGTGGCTATGCCATGCTGAGCTACTATCTCGGTCACAAGATCATGCAGCTTTCCGGTCCCGCCAGCGTCATCGGGGCCGTAACTGTTGTCATCGGGGTGGGAGGATGCGCCATTTTCCTACGCCGCAACGAAAAGCGGCTGACGGATAAGGCATTGCAGGAAGCCCGCCAGGACATGACTGACGACACCCAGAAAAACCCTTCGCAAAAGATACCGTGAAAATACCGATTACGATTTATCTTCGACGTCATGATGACTTTATGTTACCTCAGGTAACATGAGCCAGATGCATATCAGGTTGAAAATAATCACAATCTTATCGTTCGCGAGACTCTTATGACGGCTCCGTTTCCACCGGCTTCAACACAACATCCGCTGGCGGTCATTACCGGCGGGGCAGGGGGGATCGGTCGCCTTGTCATCGAAGGTCTGCTGACTGCCGGATACCATGTAATTGCGTTGACGCGACAGGGGAGTGTCCCGACACTGGAACACTCCCCCGGCATCACCAACATCCGCTGTGACCTTGGGGACCCGCAGGCCATCGGATTGGCGACGGACCGGATCAGGTCATTTGGCGCCCCCGTGCGGGCACTCATCCACTGTGCGGGGGTCATCGTACCGCAGACCGTCTCCGACCTTGATGACGGGGCAATCAGGGAACAGGTGACGGTCAACCTGCAAACCCCCATCATGCTGACGACACGACTGCTGGACCTGGTGCCACGGGGCGGCCATATCGTCTTTGTCAATTCTATGGCTGCGATCGTTCCCCTGGGGGGGAGCAGTGTCTATGCCGCCACGAAATTCGGGCTGCGTGGCTTTGCCCTTTCCCTGCGGGAGGAGGTCCGGTCACGCGGCATCCATGTTTCCTCCATTTTCCCTGGGGCCGTGGATACGCCCATGCTGCAGAGGGAAATGCAAAATGGAGGGTCCGCCCTTAATTTCGTGACCTTACCGGTACCACCACAACACATCGCGACACTGATCCTGCGCGCCCTGCGTCAGCGGAGCCGGGATGTGTTCGTCCCTTCATCTGACGGGATTTTTGGCCAGCTTCTACTGATTTTTCCCGCCATCTGGCAAAAACTTCTGCCGGTCATGCTATGGATGGGGGAAAAAGGGCGGCGCAAATACCTGCGTGAACGCAAGGATGAAACGACCCCAACCTAAAGACACCCAATCATGACATGAAGGCGGGGATCAGGCGATAACATCGATCATGCGCCGCACGGCATAGATATGGGTGGATGCCCCCAGAACCACCATGACGTGCCACAGCGCGTTGGAGAAAGGCAGCTTGTCGTAATTATAAAACAGCGTGCCAATCGAATAAAAAACAAGGCCAAGAATAATCAGGACAAGCACCTGCCACGGCAGGTGCCAGAAAACCGGATCTGGACACAAGAAAAACATCCATGCGACCACCAGATAGGGAATGACCTGATATTTCTGGCTTTTTTCAAACCAGAACAGCTTCATCCCCATACCGGCAAAGGCCACGATCCATAACAGCACGCAGAAGTAGAAGCTGCGCCATCCATGTCCCCCGATAACGATGAAGGGCGTGTAGGTACTGGCAATAGCGACAAAGATCATGGCCTGATCAACCCGCTGCAACCCGCCCTTGATGCGACAGGCCGGACAGAAATTATATGCTGCCGAGCATATGCATACGAGGATCAGGCAGGTGCCATAAAGAACAACCGACTGCCGCACCATCCAAGTGGCAGTATGCGGCACCGAGGCCCCCAACCATCCTGCACCGGCAATCATGACGGCCACCCCGACGACATGCACGATAAGGTCAGCAACACGTTCAAGCAGGGTGTAAGAGGGGAAGCGGGCTTTTATACTCATACCCGGCATTATATCGTAAATATCCCTCATCCGTGGACGCGGCAGCCATGCAGCACATGAATGAGAAAAAGTATGATCCTGTTGAAAATGATTATCCCCGGGCATTCCTGATTGGGCGGTGATATGTCTTTTCAGCACGGCATGATCCGAAAGGCTGGTTGGAAATTTGTGGCCAGTAACCTACCCGGGCATGTTGGAAATATCGCACATTGATGATCGCGACCGCGAGATGAATCATGGCAGCGAACGGCCTGTCAATCTTCTCGCGCTACCTGACGATGCACTCGAACTCCCAGAGCTTGCAGAAGCAAGCTCTCGATGAGAATGGAATGCTTTGGGCAGGAGTTTATCGAGTTGAACACATATGGCATCATCTGGTCAGTAGATCATTGAGCGCCCTGCCGGCCAAAATTCATTTTGAATTCGCATCAAAAAGTAAATTCAAAATGAAATTTATTCTTAATTATTAACAAATTTTAAAATAACAAACATATTTTATATATTCCCAAAAAAAATACCGAAGAAAATGCATTTATTATGTTTTTATATTCAAGGAAAAAATCTGCATCAAACCGAAATTATAGAATATTTCTCCCTACATCCTGACACTCCCATGAAAAAATCTTTCATGTTCATAAACAACGGATAAATCCATTTGCCGCATCGGCGATCATAACACTTATGAACCGAATTGACCGTATCCCTACAGGCAGGCTACGTTCGTCTGGACATAATCCATCTTAATGGCGACACCAGAGTAAAAGGTTCCATATTCATGAATTTTCGTTTTGATACAAAAGGATACCGGTCCCTGCTTCTTGGCTGTGTCGCCTCCCTTGCATGTGTTACGTCCGGGTGGGCCGCAGACCGTCTTCCCCCCGGACAGGCAGCACAGGCACCGGCGGTTTTCATGCCACAACCAATGCCGGACAGGCCCACGGCCTTCCGCTCGGCCGCAGGTATTCCGGGGCGTGCTTTCTGGCAGAACCGCGCGGATTATTCCATCCACGCCACAATACAGCCAGATACGAAAAGCCTTTCGGGGCAGGAAACCATTACCTATACCAACAACAGTTCCGATGCGCTGGATGTCATCTGGCTGAATCTGGAACAAAACGAATATAAGCCTGACTCACGTTCACAATATGCTTCGGAACGTTTTTCCACCCCGCGCACCGATGGCGTCCAGATTGAAAAAGTTATTGTAGAATATAAGGGTGTAAAGAAAGAAATCACCCCGATCATCAGCGATACCCGCATGCAACTGCGCCTGCCTGCCACCTTGCGGGGCAAGGGGGGGAAATTACGCATCCATGTAACATGGCATTACGTCATTCCCGGTCCATGGGGTGGGCGTACATCTGTTACCCCAAGTAAAAATGGGGATATTTACGAAATCGCACAATGGTATCCCCGCATGGCGGTATATGACGACATCCGGGGATGGGATACTGCGCCCTATCTGACGCAGGAGTTCTATCTTGAATATGGAAATATCGACTATCGTGTAACGGTACCCTGGAATTACACGGTTGTGGGGTCAGGCACGCTGCTCAATCCCGGCGCCGTCCTGACCGCAACCGAACGACAGCGCCTGTCACAGGCCGCCCACAGCGATACACGCGTCCTGATCCGTACCGCACAGGATGTCACTGATCCGACCAGCCATCGTCATGACCATGGCGACATGACGTGGCACTTCCGTATGGAAAACACCCGTGACGTGGCATTTGCCGCATCCCCGGCCTTTGTGTGGGATGCCGCGCGGATGAACCTGCCTGACCATGGGGTCAGCAAGGGTCCGCACCTTGCCATGTCCGTCTATCCCACAGAGGGGATTGGTCCTGATGGATGGGACCGATCCACCGAATATGTGAAGCACGCGATCGAATATTTTTCGGAACAGTGGTATCCCTATCCGTGGCAGAATGCGATCAACCTGGGCGGTCATGGGGCAGGGATGGAATATCCCGGCATTGTCTTTGACGGCATGAAGGACCATGGGCCACAGCTATTCTGGATCACCACGCACGAACTTGGCCATGGCTGGTTCCCCATGATCGTAGGATCCAATGAACGACGCAACGCCTTCATGGACGAGGGATTCAATACCTTCATCGATGCCTATGCGTCCGATCATTTCAACCATGGTGAATTCGCCCCCAAGAAGGACAATGAATTCGCCCCGCTGACGGGTATCCCGGCTGATGATATTGTCCCGCTCCTGCGTGACAAGGATGCCCCCCCGCTGATGGTGCCATCGGATCTGGTGCAGGAGCGTTATCGTCATCCGGTCACCTATTTCAAAGGGGCCTATGGGCTCAAGCTGCTGCGTGAACAGATTGTCGGGCCGGAACGCTTTGACCGTGCTTTCCGACGCTATATCGACGTCTGGGCCTACCATCACCCGACGCCATCGGATTTCTTCCGGTTCATGAGCAGCGAAACAGGCGAGGATCTGTCATGGTTCTGGCGCGGATGGTATTTTGAAAACCGTGCGCCCGATTATGCCTGCACCGGCATTCATGCAACGTCCGATGGATACCGGATCAGTGTGCAGAACAAGGGCAGCCTGCCCATTCCGGTGACAATGCTTCTGACCTATGCGGATGGCTCGACCACGCGCCAGACCATTCCTACCGAAACATGGTATCAGCATACAGCCATCGACCTCCCGATCAAAACACAGGGTTCGCTGCGAACGGTGACGCTTGATCCCGACCATGCCATTCCCGACATTGATCGCAGCAACAATACCCTGCACACTCCCTGAACAGGGCTGGCGAATACACAATCGATTTTATCGCAACGCGCTCTGGTAGAGGGCCGGGCGTATAATACGGGGGCCATTCGACAGGAATGGCCCCCTTTTTCATGATTTCGATCCGCATGTTACGCTGCGCAAACAGTGATCCAGACGGCCTGGCGGGATGGACCGGCATAAGCTGTCTCGCGCCATGCCACCATCTCGGCAAGGGATGCCGCATCCCCCGATTGACCCTATCATCCCATATATAATCGCAACCTTTGGCGCGTCACGGTCTTAAAACCTGTAACGCCCCCGCATTTTCCGCCACGATGAAAGGCTATGACCAGACATCATGATACCCCGTAAATGCGCCGGTCCCATCCATGTTCCCCTTTCACGCCGCCTTGTCTTGCAGGCAGGGGCGGCGGTGACGGGACTGTTGAATACCCCATCGGCCGGGGCAGCAGGTTTGTCCGCACAGGGCCGGGATCACATGAATCCGGTCACGCATGACATCATGCAGCATGACGTGGATATCCGCCTGACAATCAATGGCACTTCCCATCACCTTGCAGTTGACACACGCACCACGCTGCTCGATCTGCTGCGTGAGCATCTGCATCTGACCGGCACGAAGAAGGGATGTGACCACGGGCAATGCGGTGCCTGTACTGTCCTGCTTGATGGCAAACGGGTTCTGTCGTGCCTGTCGCTTGCCGCATCACATGACGACGCGCAGGTCATCACCATTGAGGGCTTGTGCAAAGAAGGGCACCTGCACCCCATGCAGCAGGCCTTCGTTGAACATGACGGGTTTCAGTGCGGATACTGCACGCCGGGACAGATCTGTTCGGCGATCGGCATGCTGCGTGAATGGAAGGCAGGTTTCCCCAGCATGGTTACTATGGAACGTAGGGAACATCCTCCCCACCTCGACCCCGCGGACCTGCGCGAACGCATGGCAGGCAATCTGTGCCGGTGCAGTGCCTATCCCAATATTCACGCCGCAATCATTGATGTCGCGCGACATTCCACATGAAACCATTTTCCTATGTCCGTCCCACCACAACCGAAGCCGCGACACGCGAAAGGGCAACAGGGGCCACGCTTCTGGCCGGTGGTACCAACCTGCTTGACCTGATGAAACTGCAGGTGATGCAGCCCGACCGTCTGGCAGATATCAACCGTATTGCACAATTACGCGGGATTACGACCGATGGCGCGGGTAACACGCATATCGGTGCACTGACCACCAATGCCGACGTGGCGGCGCACCCCCATATCCTGCACCATTATCCCGTACTGTCCCATGCCATCGTGGCGGGGGCATCGGGACAGATCCGCAACATGGCAACCACTGCCGGCAACCTGATGCAGCGGACACGATGTGTCGCATTTTACGACCGGGCGGCAGCATGCAACAAACGACATCCCGGCAGCGGGTGTGCCGCAATGGAAGGTGCCAACCGGATGAACGCCATCATTGGTGGTAGTGAGCAGTGCATTAGCGTTCACCCATCCGACATGGCCGTGGCGTTATGCGTGCTTGATGCACGGGTATGCACCCGGCGGGCAAACGGGCAGGGACGTGAAATCCCCATCGCTGACTTCCATCGCCTGCCCGGCGATACACCACATATGGAAACGGTGCTGCAAGCCGATGAAATGATCACCTCGATCATGATCCCGCCCACGCCGATAGGGCGACAGACCTATCGCAAGGTCCGCGACCGGGCCTCCTACGCGTTTGCGCTGGTTTCAGTCGCAGCCATAGTGCAGGTTCGACAGGGATATATACAGGAGGCCCGTTTTGCCTTTGGCGGCATTGCCCCACGGCCATGGCGCATTGGGACGGCCGAGCAAGCCCTCATGGGACAACAGCCCACGCCTGCAATCCTGTCGCATGCAGCTGATATTGCCCTGACGGGTGCCAAAGGCCATGGCGACAATGATTTCAAAATTCCCCTTGCCCGACGGACACTGATGCAGGTTCTGACCATCCTGTCGCGGGAGGATGAACATGACTGACCTTCCCCCCGGATCATCCGACCAGATTTCCTCTGCGATCCCGATGATCGGCGCGGGCATACGCCGTGTGGAAAGCACACCGAAAGTAACGGGGCAGGCCCGCTATGCCTATGAACTGGATGCGTCCACACTGGGCGCAGCTGCCAACCCGCTTGTGGGGGTTATGGTACTGTCAACAATCGCCCGAGGACGTATCACTGCCACCCTGACCGCGACAGCACGGGGCATGCCGGGGGTCCACCTCGTCCTGACCAGTGATAATGCCCCACCCCAGGCCCCATGGGGACCATTGCGCGCCAAGGACCGATTTGCACGTGCGCAACCCGTGCTGCGCGGTCCTGATGTCCATTATTATGGCGAACCCGTGGCCCTTGTCGTGGCGGATACATTTGAACAGGCACGCGCCGCCGCGATGGCCGTCGATGTGCGCTATGACAGCGAACCACATGCGGTGGTACTCGACCCCATTACCGCGAAAGAGCCGGAATTCCTCAATGGGTTCAAACCCGCCCATACGGATTATGGCGATTTTGATGCGGCTTTTGCCAGATCCGCCGTCAGGGTGGATACGGTTTATGAAACGCCACACCAGAACCATGCCCAGATGGAACCCCACGCCACAACGGCGATGTGGCACAAAGACGGCCTGATTCTGCATACATCCGCACAAAACCTTGTATCAATCCAGATGGGCATTGCCGCAACCCTGCAAATCTCGCCCCATCATGTGCGCGTCCTCAGCCCATATGTGGGCGGCGGATTTGGCGGCAAGCTGCCATATTTCGCCGATGCGATCCTTGCTGCACTCACCGCACGCATGCTGGGCGCGCCCGTCAAGGTGGGCATGACACGCACACAGATGTTTTCCGCAACCACCCACCGCACCGCCACCCGCCAGACAGTGCGCATCGGTGCGGACCGGACGGGCCGCCTGTGCGCCATCTGTCATGATGCACTGTCACATTGCGCCTCGTTCGATAATTTCGTGGAGGACACAACCACCATCACGCGTGGCCTGTATCGTGCGGACGCCATACGCACGGATGCACACCTCAATCACCTTGACCTGCCACGTTCAGATTCCATGCGCTCCCCCGGTGATGCAGTCGGTATGGTCGGGCTGGAATGCGCCATGGACGAGCTGGCGCACGAACTGGGGATGGACCCTCTCGAACTTCGTCTGCTCAACGATACTCCCACCGACCTGACCGCAAACAGACCCTTCAGCAGCCGACATCTACGACAATGCCTGAAAGAAGGGGCCAGGCGTTTCAAATGGACAGCCCGCAATCCCCGGCCAGGGCAGGTAAGGGAAGGGGAGTGGCTGATGGGTATGGGGATGGCATGCGCGATGCGCTATAACCTGCTCAAACCCTGTCAGGCGCTGGCACATATTGATGCGCGGGCGAACCTGACGGTTCAACTGGCGATGACCGATCCCGGAACCGGCACCCAGACCATTCTGACACAGATCGCCGCAGGCACAATGGGGCTTCCCCTCACGCAGGTCCGTGTGGAAATGGGGGACACGACCTATCCCCCCGCACCGGGTTCGGGGGGATCATTCGGGGCCGAAAGCGCGGGATCAGCCGTCCTGCGTGCCTGCGAAAATCTGCGCACCCTGTTACTGGAGGCATCCATCCGTGATGAACACTCCCCCCTGTATGGACAGCCGATGGAGGCCATACAGCTTGACGCAGGCAGCCTTCACGCGGGGGGACGACATGAATCCCTTTCCAGCTTCCTGGAACGCGTATTTCCCCATGGCATGCAGGCTCACGGCGAAATCACGGCAGACCCGAACTCCCTGAAATGGTCGCAGGCTTCGTTTGGTGCGCATTTTTCCGAAGTTGCCGTTAACGCCATAACGGGCGAGGTACGGGTGCGCAGGATGCTCGGCGTTTTCGCATGTGGCCGCATCCTCAATAGCCGTACCGCGCGTTCGCAACTTCTGGGGGGTATGATATGGGGAATTTCAAACGCACTGCACGAAGAAAACACACCCGACCCACGCACGGGGCAATTCACGGCCCATGACCTTGCGAATTACCACATCGCCACCCATGCTGACATGCCTGATATGGAAGTTGTCATGATCGCGGAAGATGAACCGGTTTCCAACCCACTGCATATCAAGGGGCTGGGCGAAGTCGGGATCTGTGGCGCGGCAGCGGCAATTGGCAACGCCGTATTCAATGCCACGGGCATACGCGTGCGCAACTTTCCCATCACGATTGACCGGCTGCTGCCACATCTGCCGGAAATGCCAGCCTGAGTCATAAAGGACTGTTAAAAAATAAATCGCACCAGAAAAGTATTTTGTTGAAAACTCCTTACGAAATAAATGATTTTCTGATCACTACATGTCGGTATTAAAAAAGGGGGCACGCAATGACGTGCCCCCCTTTCATGCGATATGGTTCACTCAGAATCAGCGCTGCTGATAGAGCAGGCGCGCACGGATCGTACCCTTGAGATCACGCAGCTTGCCCAGGATGCGGTTGTCCTTTTCCACATCCCTGCCGGTATCGGCTTCTACGACAACATACCCCAATTCACCCGCCGTCTGTAGATACTGCGCCGTGACGTTGCAGCCCTCGCGGGAGAAGATTTCGTTAATCTGCAACATCACACCCGGCGCGTTGGTATGGACGTGCATGAAACGGGTGCCGTGCGGGTTTTCCGGCAGTTGCACAGTAGGAAAATTGACGGCCCCCAGTGTGGAGCCAATGTCGGAATAATCCAGAAGCTTGCGTGCGACTTCCTGACCGATACGTTCCTGCGCCTCGGCGGTTGACCCCCCGATATGCGGCGTCAGAATGACATTATCCAGCCCACGCAGCGGTGTTTCCAGGCTTTCGCCCGCAGCCTTTGGCTCCTTGGGGAACACATCGATCGCGGCACCCAGCAGGTGGCCATCCTTCAACGCCGCGGCAAGCGCGGCGAGATCCACAACATTGCCGCGCGCATTGTTGATCAGGAATGATCCCGGCTTCATCGCACGGATCTGCGCCTCGCCAATCATGTTCGCCGTTTCCGGCGTCTGGGGCACATGCAGGCTGATGACATCACTCAGTCCCAGCAGCTCCTCCAGCGTGGCGACAGGATGGGCATTGCCATGCACCAGTTTGTCGATCACGTCATAATAGAATACGCGCATGCCAAATGCCTCGGCCAGCACGGAAAGCTGCGAACCGATGGACCCATACCCCACGATGCCCAGCGTCTTGCCGCGCACTTCCCAACTGTTCGTTGCTGACTTCTTCCATACGCCTTCGTGGCATTCCACCGATTTGGGGAATATCCGGCGCATCAGCATGACAATCTCGCCCATCACCAGTTCGGCGACAGAGCGGGTGTTGCTGAATGGCGCATTAAAGACGGGAATCCCCCCCTCACGCGCGGCCACAAGGTCAACCTGGTTGGTCCCGATGCAGAAGCAGCCAATGGCGATCAGGCGGTCTGCACTCTCGATCACTTCTCGCGTCAGTTGCGTGCGCGACCGGATACCGACGATATGCACCCCCTCCAGCGCCTTGCGCAGGGCTTCGCCTTCAAGCGCGGTCTTGAGGCGGGTTACGTTTTCATACCCGTTTTCCTTGAGAAGCGACACGGCACTGTCATGCACGCCTTCAAGCAGCAGGATACGAATCTTGTCCTTGGACAGGGAAAGGTGGCCGACGGAGGGATGAGTCATGTGGAGTACTCACGCTTGTTCGATCAAAGGGATGCCCTATCCGATTGCTTGACGCATGGCTAGGGAGGAATGATGCAGGGCAGGGAATTAAGAGGCGGGGAAGTCAGGAAAACGTACTATTTCGCCAGAAGGCGACATGCCTGGTCCATAAGGGCGGGATTGCCGATGGCAAGGACACTGCCATCACCATCAAGCCGGAGCGGGCGCCCGGCCCAGTCCGTCATGCGACCGCCCGCACCTTCGACCACAGGGACAAGGGCGGCCCAATCCCATGGTTTCATGGTGCATTCGGCAATAATATCCACCTGTCCCAACGCCAGCAGGCCATATGCGTAACAATCCCCCCCCCAGCTCACGCGCTTGACCGCCCGCGACAGGGCCTCCCACCGCGGGCGGTAATCACCTTCGAGGATTTCAGGCGCGGTGCATGACAGTTCAGCCTGCGCCAGTGACGGGCACAGGCGTGTCCCGGCCTGTCCCGCAAGGCGTGAGACGTAACGCGTTGCCTCCCCCCGCACACCGATCCAGCGTTCACCGGTAATGGGCTGGTCAATAATGCCCAGTACCGGCACGCCATCATGCAGCAGCGCGATCAGGGTACCGAAGGTGGGACGCCCCGTCAGGAAAGCACGCGTCCCGTCAACCGGGTCAATCACCCAGCGATAGGCCGCGTCGGGCTGTTCCGTACCGAACTCCTCCCCCATGATCCCATGATGGGGCAGACGTTCGCCGATGACGGCGCGGATCGCACGTTCGGCGGAACGGTCGGCAATCGTCACCGGGCTGGCGTCGGCCTTGTCATCGGCGCGAACCCCCGCACGGAAAAACGGCCGCACAATACATGCGGCAACATCGGCCGCCGCCTGTGCCGCCGCAAGGAACTGCGTCTTTTGCGCCAGCGGGTCCGACATCAGTTCTTCTCTTCGACAAGGGTCTGGATATAGGCGACAAGGTTGGCCCGGTCTGTTGCCGATGTAATTCCAGGAAAGGCCATCTTGGTGCCCGGGGCAAAGGCATCAGGTTTCTTGAGCCATTCCGCCAGCAGGGCAGGGGTCCAGACGTCCTTCTTGTGCGCGCTCAGGGCTTCGGAAAATTCATAATCGGGAATATCACCGATATGCGTCCCCATAACGCCAAACAGGTCGGGACCGATGATGGACGGCCCATGCGGGGCAAAGCTGTGGCACATCGCGCACTGATGATCGGCGATCTCATGTCCCTTGGCTGCATCCGCGTGGGCCAGCAATGTCTCGATCGGCGGGTCCTGCCCGTCATCGGGCGTGGATTGCGGCATGGGAACCGCCGTCTGGGCTGCCGCGCGATGTGGCACGAGGAGGTTGCCCATACCCCAACTGCCCCCAAACGCCACCGCTGCGATCAGGAACGCTGCCCCCACCTGGTTAACCCGCATGCTGTTCATGAATAAAGACGCCTTTCGTGCGCGGTTGCATGACTTTGCTTCATTACCTAAACTGCCGTGCCGCTTGTGTGAAGCAGCCACAAGCTTGCACGTTTCGTGTCGCCTTGATGAACCGATGGGCCAAAACCAGATTTCATGAACCCGATTGTCATAATACCGGCCCGTATGGCGTCATCACGCCTGCCCGGAAAACCACTGGCGGATATCGCCGGACGCCCGATGATTGCGCACGTCCTTGAACGCGCCACACTGGCCGGAATCGGCCCGGTGGTCGTCGCCGCCTGCGATGCCGCTGTCGCGCAGGCCGTGGAGCAAGCGGGGGGACATCCCGTAATGACCGATCCAGACCTGCCATCGGGTTCCGACCGGGTATGGCAGGCATTGCAACGGGTTGACCCGCAGGGCAGGCATGACACGGTCATCAACCTGCAAGGCGACCTGCCCGGCGTCATGCCCGATATCCTGCACAAGGTTCTGCTGCCACTGCATGAGGCAGCCACCGATATCGCAACACTGGTGGCCCCCGTGCAGGACTCTGACGAAGCCGCCGCTGACTCGGTGGTGAAGGTGGCCTGTGCTTTTGCCGATGGCGCCGATACGGCACGCGCCCTGTATTTTTCCCGTGTCGCGATTCCATGGGGGCAGGGGCCATTATGGCACCATGTCGGCATCTATGCCTATCGCCGCACGGCCCTGCAGCATTTCGTCAGCAACCCGGAATCCCCGTTGGAACACCGCGAACGCCTTGAACAGCTTCGCGCGCTGGAGGCGGGGATGCAGATCGGATGCGCACGGATCGCGCATGCGCCATTCGGGGTGGACACCCCTGCCGACCTTGAACGCGCACGCGCCGCCGCGACTGCCACGATGCACGTGGCACAGGCACAGGCACAGGCACAGGCACAGGCACAGGCACAGGCACAGGCACTCACATGACCGGGGGCATCATCGCATTCCAGGGCACATTCGGCGCCTATTCCGACCTTGCCTGCCGACAGGCCCGTCCGGGCTGGACAACCCTGCCGTGTGAAACCTTTGCCGAGGCGATTGCCGCCGTGCATGAAGGCGGCGCGGATGCCGCGATGCTGGCCTGTGAAAACAGCCTGGCGGGACGGGTGCCAGATATCCATGCCCTGCTGCCACAATCCGACCTGTTCATCATTGGCGAACATTTCCTGCGCATCGAACACTGCCTGATGGGAATCCCCGGCGCGACCCTGCATGATGCGAAACGCGTCCATACCCATCCCGTCGCCATGGCGCAGATCCGGGGCCTGATAAAGGAAACAGGCCTGAAGCCGGTGGTGGAATTCGATACGGCCGGCGCTGCTGAACTTGTCCGTGGCTGGGGCCGCAAGGAAGATGTCGCCGTCGCATCGTCACTGGCGGCTGACCTGAACGGGCTTGTCATCCTGCGTCGCAATGTGGAGGACGCAACCCATAACACGACGCGCTTCTACATCGCGGCACGCACGCCCCCCGACCTGCCCGCGCGCATGCCCGAATGCATGACAACGGTGCTGTTTCGCGTCAGCAACCAGCCCGGGGCGCTGTATAAGGTGCTGGGCGGTTTTGCCACCAATGGCATCAACATGACACGCCTGGAAAGCTACATGCTTGACGGGTCGTTCGCGGCGACGCAATTCCTGCTCGACGTGGAAGGGCATCCCCATGACCCCGCCCTGGCGGCGGCACTGCGCGAACTGTCTTTCTTTGCAGAGCAGGTGGACCTGCTGGGGGTCTATCGCGCATCCCCCTTCCGCCGCAGGACCACGGATCAGGCGAACAGGGACCATGACGCGGCGGATACGGCCCGGACCGGAACGCCCGTCATGAAATGACAGCATGCCCCGCCCGCGGATGCTTTGCCATCCGCCCGCCCCATACCCATATCAGGGGATCATAGAGGCCGGGCGCATGCCCCGCCCCGTAACCGAGACAAAATTCAGGCCTGTCGCATTCATCTTTCAACCTGGCCCTTACGCCGGGGCGGACAGGACCTGCCAACAAAGTGGAAACAACCATGTTCAAGGGTTCCATTACCGCCCTGATTACGCCAATGAACCAGGATGGGTCGCTGGACCTGCCCTCCATGGGGCGTTTCATCGACTGGCAGATACAGCAGGGAACCTCCGCACTGGTTCCCGTGGGCACGACAGGGGAAAGCCCGACCCTGTCGCACGATGAACATGCGCAGGTGGTCGAATTCACCATCAAGACCGCCAATGGCCGCGTCCCTGTCCTGGCAGGAGCAGGATCCAACAGCACAGCCGAAGCAATCAAGATGGCCCTGCATGCGCAATCCGCCGGTGCGGCTGCGGTACTGGTGGTGACACCATATTATAACAAACCCACGCAGGAAGGAGTGTACCGTCATTTCATGGCGGTTGCCGATGCGATCTCGATCCCGGTCATCGTCTATAACATTCCCGGACGTTCCGTGATCGACGTATCCGTGGAAACCATGGCACGCTTGGCCAAGCATCCCAACATCATTGGCGTCAAGGATGCGACGGCGAACCTGTTGCGCCCATTACAGACGCAACAAACGGTGGGCAAGCCGTTCAACCAGCTTTCGGGTGAAGATGGCACGGCGGTGGCATTCCTTGCTTCCGGCGGCGATGGCTGCATTAGCGTGACTTCCAACATTGCACCGGCACAATGCGCCGAAATCCAGGCTGCCTGGAGTGACGGGCGGGTGATGGAAGCCATGGAAAAGCACAACCGGCTTTTCCCGGTACATGACGCCCTGTTTTGTGAAAGCAATCCCGTCCCGGTCAAATTCGCCGCCAGCGTGCTGGGATTGATGGGGGAAACCTGCCGCCTGCCGCTTGCCCCGTTGAGCGATGCATCACGCGCACGTGTCAAGGATGCCATGTCCGCCGCAGGATTGCTGGACTGACCCCATGGCAGCGAAACAGAAAAATGGCAGCGGGATGATTTCTACGGGAATCGCAGCACAGAACCGCAAGGGCCGGTTCAATTATACGATTCTGGAAACGCTGGAGGCAGGACTGGTCCTGAAAGGGCCAGAGGTCAAAAGCCTGCGCATGGGACGTGCGACCATTACAGAGGCCTACGCCGCCGAACGTAATGGGGAGTTATGGCTGTTCAACAGCTATATCCCAGAATATCAAGGGGGGGTCCTGTCCCGCTTTGAACCACGTGCGCCACGCAAACTGCTGTTGCATGGCAAACAGATTGACCGCCTCCTTGGCGAAAGCGCACGCAATGGCGTGACCCTTGTGCCGCTGGATATCCACTTCAACAGTCGCGGTCTTGCCAAACTGACCCTTGGCATAGGGGAGGGACGCAAGAAAGCGGATAAGCGGCATGCCATTGCCGAACGTGACTGGCAACGTGACAAAGCCCGCCTGATCCGTAACAAGGGGCGGGAAGACTGATCTGACCGGTTACAGCACGACATAAAAAAACAGGGCGTCCCGTTATGGGAGGCCCTGATGGCCGGGCGGCATGATGTTTTCACATCATGCCATCCAACACTCAATCAACGCTGATTGCAGCGGCTTCGGGCCCTTTCTGGCCTTCGACCACCTGCACATTGGCCGTCTGGCCTTCGGACAGGCTGGTCAGGCCGGAACGTTCCAGCGCGGATGCATGGACGAAAATATCCTTGCCGCCACTTTCCGGCGTGATGAAGCCAAAGCCCTTCGTGGCGTTGTACCACTTCACAATGCCACGCATGTCCTGCGCCTGCGACAGGTCAGGGGCGGGACGGCCAGAACGGGCGAACCCGCCACCGCCAGCACGCGGTGCACCACCAAAACCACGGGGGCGTTCCGGCTGCGCGGTGCTTTCGTCAACGGACACCACGGCGGCGACCTGGCGGCCCTTCGGGCCCTGACCAATGCGCACGACAAGCGTGCTGCCGGGGGAAACCGTCTCGAAACCGGTGGGGTTCAGTGCATTTGCATGCAGGAACACATCGCCCGATCCATCCGACAGCTCGACAAAGCCGAAGCCCTTTTCGCTATTGAACCACTTGACAGTGGCACCAATCTCCGGCCCGGATGCGACGATCTGCGGGCCTCCGCTGCCGGCAAAGGGGCGACGAGGGGCGGCAGGGCTGCTGGCGCGGTCATTGAATGACGGTGCCGACATGAAATCATCGTCAAATCCGCCGCGGCGCGGGGAGCGGGAGCTGCGGTCGGTCCTGTTACTTCTCAACGGTCGTAATCCCGAGGTCTAGGTGGCGGGTCCCGGTCACGGGAAGCCGCCGATATGGAAACGCTTTGTTCGCAGAATAGAGTTTTGCCTGTCTGGCATGACCGCAGTTCAGGCGGGCCGCCGGGAAACATTCTCTGTCCTGTCTTTGACCCTAGCATGAATCGCATCGGTATCACCAATATCTAAAGCATATTCCGGTGGCCGGATTCCACAGCATTTTTCACGTTCAAACATTTTTGTGACAAAGCAGGGGATCGCAAAGACATCTGCCCCCACCAGAACCCACCTGCCCCTGCGCCGTTTCCATGGCATCAGGCGTCACGTGCGCGCATCCCGCGCCATCTCGGCCATGGGCATGTGCTTGGCATGTGCCTGACGCATGCCAAGCAAGCATTTATAAGAAGCAGGGAATATACCTGACATGAACCCGACGACCCTACCACCCGCCCCCCATAAGGTACGTGGGCGCGGACGCCCCCCCAAGGACATTTCCGAACAGCAGGACATCCGCCATCAACTCATACAGGCGGGAATCATCGCACTGACGGAAAAGGGATTCGGTGCCAGTGGCCTTGACGATATCCTGCGCGGGGCAGGTGTCGCCAAGGGATCATTTTACCACTACTTTGAAAACAAGGAAGATTTTGGGATCGCGGTCATCAGGGGATATGCCTGTTATTTCGATGCGAAACTCGCCCGGTGGCTGGATGATGACACCTATCCCCCAGTGCAGCGTCTGCGCCATTTCGTGGAGGACGCAAAAACGGGAATCATACGTTTCGACTACACACGTGGCTGCCTGATCGGCAATCTGGGGCAGGAACTGGCTATCCTGCCAACTTCGTTCCATCAGGAACTGCGCGCCGTGCTGGCGGGATGGGAATGCCGGGTCGCCACATGCCTGACGGCAGCATTTGATACACCTTCTCCTGCCTGTGGCCATATCTGCCAGCGCTGGGCCGAATTTTTCTGGATCGGGTGGGAAGGGGCAATCCTGCGCGCCCATCTTGAACGCTCGGTCAGGCCGATGAGCCTGTTTTCGGAAATCTTCCTCGAAATGGTGGAGGCCGGATGTGACCTGAAGGGCTAGGGCAGATCCTGTTTGAATGCGTGCATTCAAACAGGTGAAGATGCGCGTAAAAACAATAAGCTGGAGCAGTTTTACCGAACCGGTTTCCGGTGGAAATGCTCTGGGTCCGGATTTTCACCCCGTCTTATTTTACCCTGCCTTCATGATCCGCTGCGCATCGGTGCGTGAGAAGAGTTCAAGCAATATGGCAATCGCCGCGTCGCGCCTGTGCACCGCTGGTGCGGTGCCGTCCACCACGCGTTGTGCATCCTGCGCCGCGGCGCGTAATAACTGCTCCACATGCACACCGGCTGCCATACGGAAATCCGGCAGCCCCGACTGACGGTGCCCCGCAAGATCGCCGCCACCACGGATTCGAAAATCTTCATCCGCGATGACAAACCCGTCTTCCGTATCACGCAACAACGCCAGACGCCGCCGCGCGGTCTGCCCCAACTGACCATCATGCAGCAGCAGGCAGAAGGAGTCTGCCTGTCCACGCCCCACCCGACCACGAAGCTGATGCAGCTGCGCCAGACCAAAACGTTCGGCATGCTCGATCATCATGACCGTGGCTGACGGGATATCCACCCCGACCTCGATTACCGTGGTGGCAACCAGGATACGTGTCCGCCCCTCGGCAAAGGCGCTGATCGCTTCTTCGCGCACGGCGATATCCTGCTGCCCGTGGGCCAGACCTACAAGATCGCCGAAATACTCCTTCAGCATCGCATGACGCGCCTCCGCTGCGGCGATGTCGAGTGCCTCGCTTTCGGATACCAGAGGGCAGACCCAGAAAACCTGCGCCCCACGCGCCAGCGCCCGGCGGACGGCCGCCACCAGTTCCGGCATGGCCGACAGGGCATGCAGCGAGGTGCGTATGGGCTTGCGTCCCGCCGGTTTCACATCCAGGCGGCTGACCTGCATATCCCCCCACTGCGTCAGCAGCAGGGTACGGGGAATGGGCGTGGCGGTCATGACCAGCACATCGGTCCGATCGCCCTTTTCACCAAGCATCATACGCTGCGCCACGCCAAAGCGATGCTGTTCATCAATGACGACCAATGCGAGATCAGCGAATTCGACCTTATCCTGAAACAGCGCATGCGTCCCGATGACAAGGGGAGCCGCCCCGGTGCGAATGGCCTCCAGCGCCTGCTTGCGCGCACGCCCCTTGACGGAGCCACTCAGGAACGCCACGGGAACGGGGGAAAGCTTCTGGAAGGTCGCCAGATGCTGGCGCGCAAGGATTTCGGTGGGTGCCATCATCGCCGCCTGATGTCCGGCCTCCACGGCGCAGAGCATCGACAGCAGCGCCACCAGCGTCTTGCCCGCCCCGACATCGCCTTGCAGCAGTCGCGTCATGCGATGGGGGGCACGCAGGTCGCGGCCTATTTCCTCCAGCACACGGATCTGTGCCGTGGTGGGTTCATGACCAAATCGCGACAGGGCCACCGTACGCAACGCACCTGTGCCAATGATGGACCGGCCAGGCCGGTCGCGGTTATCGATCCGCGCGCGCGCCATCGCGATCTGCATCGCCAGTAATTCGTCATAAGACAGGCGCGCGCGCGCGCGTTCGCTGGCGGCGGCATAACGTTCCCCTTCCATCAGGTCGGGGAAATCCGACGGGCGGTGCATGATGCGCAAAGCCTGCTCAAACGTCGGCCATTTGCGTTTGCGCACCATTTCGGGGTCCAGCCATTCAGGCAGATCCGGAAAACGGGCAAAAGCCCCCTGCAGGGCGGTGCGCAACTGACGGGGAAAGAGGCCACCGGTCAACGGCCATACGGGATCAAGCAGGGGAATCGTATTCTCCTGTTCCCCCATTACCAGGTAATCGGGATGCGGCATGCTCAGCCGATCACCGAACCGCTCCAGCATGCCTGATACGCATATCTGCATATCCACCCGCAACCGCTGTGCCTGATAGGGGGAAAAGAAGACCAGTTCGGCCTGACCCGTCCCGTCACCAACCACAATCCGCCATGGCTTGCGGCCCCGGCTGTTTTCGGGGGCGATGATCCGCACCACCCGTGCATGGAACGTACATACGCGCCCCGCCTCCGCCACAGCAAGCTGAGGGCGGTAACGCCGGTCCACCAGACCATCAGGCAGATGAAACAGCAGGTCGATCACGCGATCCCCCCGCGCCGCACGCGCGATCAGGCGTTCGACCGATGGGCCAATACCCGGCAACGTCCCCACACTGGCGAACAGGGGGGCCAGAAGCATGGCGTCCGGGGAGGAGGGGGCAGGGGGGCAGGGTGACACGCGGCTGTTCATCCGGCAGGTTGGCATGCAGGTCGTCCGGGCTGACATACGACCCGGGGACGGCTATAGGACAAATGCGTTACAGAACAAAACGCAACCATAACGGGGTGGAACGCAATGCAAACCAATAATCCTGATCTGTCACGCCTTGATGCACGTCGGCGGCGTATCTATTACCGCGCGATGCATCGCGGCACACATGAAACAGATGTGCTGATCGGGGGATTTGTCGCCCCACGCCTTGAAGGCATGAGCGAAGCGGAACTTGACGCGCTGGAGGAAGTGATGGACCTGCCTGATGCCGACCTTGCCGACTGGCTGAGCGGACGGCGCCCCATTCCGGCGGAAGTGGACACCCCCATGATGCGCGCCATCCTTGCCGATGCCAACGACCCCGAACGCCTGGCCGCGATCCGAGGCCCCAAATGAACGAGATCCGCGCCGCGCGACAGACATCCGGCCTGACCCATATCTGGGGCGTGCCGGAAGGATATGACGCGTTTCTCCTCGCCCGTCGCCTGTCCGAACATGATGGCCCCCTGCTGCATGTGGCGCGCGATGACGCGGAAATGGCGCGGATTGGCGAACAGCTTGCCTTTATTGCACCCGATGCGGAAATCCTGCGTTTTCCGGCATGGGACTGCCTGCCTTATGACCGGGTTTCCCCCAATCCCGCCATCGTTGCCGAACGTGTCGCGACCCTGACCTGCCTGCTGGAAAAACCGACACGCCCACGCATCGTGCTGACGACGGTCAATGGCCTGATCCAGCGCGTCGCCCCACGCCGCGCATTCGCGGGGCAATCGCTCAACATCGCAACGGGCGAGGCACTGGACCAGGAATTCCTGATCGAACTTCTGGTCGCAAACGGCTACAATCGCACTGATACGGTGATGGAACCGGGTGAATTTGCGACACGCGGCGGGATTTTTGATATTTTCCCGGCCGGTGAAGCCGAACCCGTACGCCTTGACCTGTTCGGGGACGAGGTGGAAAATATTCGCGGCTTTGATCCCGCGACCCAACGCTCCACAACACAAAAAAACGCGCTGGTCATGCGGCCCGTGGCGGATTTCAGCCTCGACCCCGACAGCATCTCGCGCTTTCGCACCGGCTGGCGCGATCTGTTTGGCCCTGCGGCAGCCGAAGACCCGATGTACCAGCATGTCTCTGACGGGCGGCGGCATGCAGGCATGGAACACTGGTTGGCGCTGTTCCATGAACATATGGAAACCCTTGTCGACTATCTGCCCGGCGTGTCGATTTCACTGGCGCAGCAGGCGGAAGAGGCCTTTGCCGCGCGTCTGGAAATGATCACCGATCATTTCGAAGCCCGCCGCCAGCCCCCCCGCGAAGGAGAAGTGCCTTACCGCGCACTTCCGTCCCACCTGATGTATCTTGACCGCAAGGGATGGGACGCCATGCTGTCGGGACACCCGGCAATGGTGTTCATGCCCTTTGCACAGCCCGATGGTGCGCCAGGCATTGATGCAGGTGGCAGGCCGGGACAGATGTTCGCGCGGACCGCAACCGACGGCATGCGCGAAAATGTCTTTCCGATGCTGGCTGCGCGCATGAATGAATGGGCACAGACGGGACGGCGCACCTTTGTCACCGCCTGGAGCCGTGGCTCTGCCGAACGGCTGGGTGTACTTTTGCGCGAATATCATCTGCCGGTGCAGTCATTCGCGACATGGCGCGACGCGTCACGCATGAAGGCCGGCACGGTTGGATTGCTGACACTGGGGCTGGAACGCGGTTTCGTGGCCGAAGACATGGCGTTCGTGTCCGAGCAGGACCTTCTGGGCGAACGGATTTCACGCCCACCGCGCCGCCGCAAGAAAGCCGACCAGTTCATTGCCGAAGCGTCTGAAATCGCGGAAGGCGATCTTGTCGTGCATCAGGATTACGGCATCGGCCGCTATGACGGGCTGGAGACGATTGGCGTGGGCAGTGCGCCGCATGACTGTCTGCGCCTGATCTACGACGGAAATGAAAAGCTGTTCCTGCCGGTCGAGAATATCGAACTGCTCAGCCGTTTTGGCTCGGAACAGACGGGGGTTGCGCTCGACAAGCTTGGCGGTGTGTCGTGGCAGTCGCGCAAGGCCAAGATGAAGCAGCGCATCCGCGACATGGCGGGTGAACTGATCCGTACGGCCGCGGCACGCGCCCTGCGCGAAGCCCCGGCGCTGACCCCGGCCGAAGGACTGTGGGACGAATTCTGCGCCCGCTTCCCCTTTGTGGAGACCGAGGATCAGTCCCGCGCCATTGCCGACGTGCTTGATGACATGGCATCGGGCCGCCCGATGGACCGGCTGGTATGTGGCGATGTCGGGTTTGGCAAGACGGAAGTGGCATTGCGCGCGGCCTTTGTCGCCGCGATGTCGGGCGGGCAGGTCGCAGTTGTCGTGCCCACCACATTGCTGGCACGACAGCATTACCGCACCTTCGCCGCCCGTTTTGCCGACCTGCCGATCAAGGTGGCGCAACTGTCGCGCATGGTCACGGGCAAGGACGCCACCGCAGTGCGCAAGGGGCTGGAGGATGGCACGGTCAATATTGTCATCGGCACGCATGCGCTGCTGGCCAAGACGGTGAAATTCGCGGATCTTGGCCTGCTGATCGTGGATGAAGAACAGCATTTCGGCGTTGCGCACAAGGAAAAGCTCAAGGCCCTGCGTGAAGATGTCCATGTCCTGACGCTCTCGGCCACCCCGCTGCCGCGCACCTTGCAGCTTGCGTTGACCGGCGTGCGGGAAATGAGCCTGATCGCCACCCCACCGACCGACCGCCTGGCGGTGCGCACCTTCATCATGCCATTCGACAGCGTCGTCATTCGCGAGGCCATCCAGCGTGAGCGGTTCCGTGGGGGGCAGGTGTTCTGTGTCGTACCCCGTATCGAGGATCTGGACCGCATGGCAACGCGGTTACATGAAATCGTGCCCGATGCGCGGATGGTACAGGCACATGGCCGCCTGACCCCGACCGAACTGGAACGGGTCATGACCGAATTCAGCGATGGCAAATACGATATCCTGCTGTCCACCAATATCGTCGAAAGCGGTCTGGACATGCCTGCGGTCAACACGCTGATCATCCATCGTGCGGACATGTTCGGGCTGGGGCAACTATATCAATTGCGTGGGCGCGTCGGACGCGGCAAACAGCGGGGATATGCGTACCTGACATGGCCGCAGACACACATCCTGTCCGCTGCCGCGCAAAAGCGGCTGGAGGTCATGCAGACACTCGACACGTTGGGGGCGGGCTTTACGCTGGCATCGCATGACCTTGACCTGCGCGGCGCGGGAAACCTGCTTGGCGATGAGCAGTCGGGACATATCCGCGAGGTCGGGATCGAGCTTTACCAACAGATGCTCGAAGACGCTGTGGCGGACCTCCGCCATGAAAAAGGCCGTCGCAAGACAGAGGATCGCGACTGGACCCCCAACATCATCCTGGGCCTGCCCGTACTGATACCCGACACCTACGTGCCCGACCTGCCAGTGCGTCTTGGGCTGTATCGCCGGATCTCGGCCCTTGCCAACGATGCGGAGATCGAGGCGATGCAGGCAGAGCTGATTGACCGGTTCGGCACCCTGCCCGATGAGGTACGCAACCTGCTTGATGTCGTCGCACTCAAGCGGATGTGCCGCATGGCAGGTGTGGAACGGCTGGAGGCCGGGCCGAAAGGCATGGTGATCCAGTTCCGCAATAACAGCTTCGTCAACCCGGCAGGACTGGTCACATGGATCGCACAGCAAAAGGACGCAAAAGTGCGCCTGCGCCCTGATCACAAGCTGGCGGTTATCAGGGAAATGACGAATGTGCAGCGTATCGCACAGGCCCGCAGGGTGCTTGGTGCGCTGAATGCGCTGGCGGATGCCGCCCCGGCCTGAAGAAGGCCCGACGGCTGCCATTGCTCAACAACATACACCCATCAGACAGGACAAAGTTTTCAGCAAATCCTTCGTCCAAACACGCCGGGGAAATCGTCACCTTATTAAAGGACGAAGGTAACATCCGGATACTTTGTGCCTGATCTGGAGCATTTCCACCGAAAACCGGTTCGGTGAAAATGCTCCGGTTTATGGT
>NZ_BANE01000140.1 GCF_000964405.1 Novacetimonas hansenii JCM 7643 | reverse complement strand
TGAAAAGTAAGTCTCAATAACATCCTGAAATCATAAAGGTTTTTTGGTAAAGATTTTTCCAGAAAGCTTTGCACACCAGCGCGGTTAACGCCGATGCGGTGCGGGAATGCCCGCCTATCATGCAGGAGATGCCCATGACCATGATTCCCGTCACCATGCCCACGACATGGAATCTGCCGTCGATGCAGGGGGTGCCGCGCGTTCTGGGGAATGTTGCGGATGATGTGCGGGCCATGGGTTCGGTCACGCTGGGCACCATGCTTGATGATTACCAGATCAGCAGCGCCGCCAGCCTGTGGGGGATATTCGACGCCACGGGGGCGCAGGTCCTGACGGCGGCGCATGTGCGCGCGGTGGAATTCGAAAGCGCGCACGCCATTTCCGACGCCCCGCAGGAAGACGGGGCTTTTGTTTCCTATAACAAGGTTGCCACCCCCCGTCGCTTTTTGCTGGAAATGCTGTGTGATGGGTCGCAGACAGGTAGCGGCGGCCTCGACAGCCTTGTTTCGCAATATTCCCCCATTGCCGCGTGGGGCAACATGACGGGTGGCGGGGCACGGATGGTGCGTGCGTCATTTCTGGCGACGCTTGCGGCGATGGAGGACGACACCGCGACCTATGCCGTGCATACGCCGGAATATTCGTTGGCGTCGGTCAATGTGGTCGGCCATCGTTACCGTCGTGAAACGCGCGGCGGGATCACGTTGCTGGTGGTGCAGGTCATGGTGGTGGAGGTGCGCTGTACCGCGACGCAATCCTATGCCACCACCGCGACGGCGGCAGGGCAGGTGATGCGGTCCGGCGGCACGGTGCAGGCCACCGATGCCACCACGGCGCAGCTTGCCAGCCTGGCGGATGTGATCTGACAAGGTGTCTGATCGGACTTTTTTCAAAAAGGCGTTTATATAGGGCGCGTTTCTGAAAAATCCCGCGTCAGGTGATCTCTGCGCGTTGCTTGAAACGCCCGACCCGACAGGATCGCGACAGCCATTAAGAGAGTGTTTGAAAAGGCAAGTCCGACAAAATCATGAAATCATAAAAGTTTTTGGTGAAGCTTTTTCCAAAAAGCTTCGAAAGACGCCGCATTTTTCGATCAAAAGTCAGCATCAAAAAACTTTCCCTGTTTTTTATCAGTGGCCTGTTTCCAAACAGCCCCCAAGACAGTTTTGTGCAAAAGCCTCTGTCTGGAAATGTCTGTTCGCGCATTCCCCATTCCCAAAAAACCCTTTTGAAAAGGCGTCATAAATGGCGACCCCACAGGTCATTCCCCTGTCCGCCATCGCGGCGCAGTCGGTCAATGTCGTCGTGTCCCAACAGGTGATGCGCCTTGACATCCGGCAGCGCGCCACCGGGCTGTTCATCGATATTTCGTGTCGCGATACGCCGGTGTTGTGCGGTGTCATGTGCCGCGACCGGACATGGATCGTGCGCGATGGTTATTTCGGGCTGCCGGGCGATTTCGCGTTCCTTGACCTCGAAGGAACCTCCGACCCGTCCTGTGACGGGTTGGGGGGGCGGTATGTGCTGACCTACAGGGAGGGGCAGAATGTCGCCTGATCCTGTCGCACCCTTCACGCAAAAGGCGCTGGAGGTCAGCTTTGGCGTGGCGTCGGGCGGGTTCGGCGCAGGGGGGACGGATACCGTCACGCTGTCGGGGCTGCGGTGCCATGCGCAGGTGACGAATGCCGGCCTGCCGGGTGGCAGCACCCTGTCCCTGCGGGTGGGGGGGATGGCCCTGTCGATGATGAACCGCCTGTCGGTGCTGTCGGCCATGCCGGCCGCCGACGCACCGCAACAGCAGATGCAGGCATGCGGCAACACCGTCACCCTGCGCGCCACCCATGATGGCGGCATGGTCACGGTGTTCCGTGGCGTGGTGGTGGGGGCATTCATTGATTTCACCACCGCGCCGGACGTGGCGTTCATCGTCACCGCCAGTTCCCTTGCCGGGTTGCAGGTGCAGCCCCTGCCGCCGGGGGGGTATTGCGGGGCGGTGTCGGTGGAAACGGTGCTGTCGGACATTGCCGCGCAATGCGGGCTTGGCCTTGTGACGCATGGGCTGGGGGGTGTCATGATCCATGATTATTACGGCTGGGGCTGCGCGCGTGACCGGATCGAACGCATCCGCCATGCGGCGGGGATCGTCATCACGATCGAGGATAATACCCTTACGGCATGGGGGCGTGACCTTGCGGGCGATGACACGGCCACGCCCCCGGTCATCAGCGCCGCGACCGGGATGCTTGGCTATCCCGCCTATAACCAGGATGGCGTGTCGTTTCGCACGCTGTTCCGCCCGGACATCACCTATCTTTCGCCGGTGCGGATACAGGCTGCCCCGGCGGTGCAGGGTGATGTGCCCATGGCGTCGGACGGTGTCTGGGCGCCGTACCTGATTGCGCACCAGTTGGAAAGCGAGGTGCCCGACGGCGCATGGTTCACCCATGTCGCGGCCACGCGCACGGGCAACCCGGCCATGGGGGGATGATGTGATGGCGATACAGAACACGACCTATCCCGGGTTCCAGACGCGTCAGGACGGGGGATCTGACTTTGGCTCGGTCGAGGCGGTGGGCCGTCGCCTGCTGGCGATGATGGGGGCGGACACGCCGGTGCGTGTCGTCGCGGTCAATGGCGTGGGGCTGAACCCCGTGGGCTTCGTCGATGTGCAGCCGCTGGTCCATATGCAGGATGCGTTGGGGCGGTCCATGGCGCATGGCGTCATCCATAACGTGCCGTATGTCCGCATGCAGGGCGGGAAAAGCGCGGTCATCTGTGACCCCTGTGTGGGGGATCTGGGCGCGGTCATCATCTGCGGGCGCGACATCAGCGCCGCCAAGGCCAGCCGCGCGCCCGCCGCACCGGGCAGTTTCCGCATCCATGACATGGCCGATGCGATCTATGTCGCGCCCATCCTCAATGCCACGCCAGAGGAATATATCTGGCTGACGGGAAATGGGGTGAGGGTGAAAACGGCCGGCACGTTCACGGTGGATGCCGCCGGCATGCAGATCAACTGCCCGGTTTCCACGACCGGCGACATCACGGCCGGTGGCACCATCACCGGCCGGACGGATGTGGTCGCGGGCACGGTTTCGGGCCGGTCGCATACCCATCCGGTCACGGGCGCGCCCGGCACGACGGGTGCGCCCACATAACGCACAGGGCCATATATGACCTCACTTCTTCTGGATCGCACGACGTGGGACCTGTGTGTCACGGCGTCGCGCGACATTGCCGTGGCGTCCGCGCCGTACTGCGTGGTGCAGGATGTGGCGACCGCCGTGCGGACCTTTGCCGGGGAATGCTGGTACGACACGTCAAAGGGGATTGCGTATTTCCGCCTTGTCCTTGGCGTGGGGCAGTCGCCCGCCGCCTTTCGCACGCAGGTGGAGGCCACGGCCCGCGCGGTATCGGGCGTGTCCGATGCGCGATGTGTCCTGACGGCCATCGGTGCGGACCGCGTGCTGTCGGGCTCCATCCTTGTCACCCTGACCACCGGAGGGACCACAAGTGTCAGTTTCTAGCACCACATCCGTTCCTGCCGCCTCTCTTGGTGCGACGGGGTTTGTCGCACCCGCCGAAAGTGATGTCCTGACCGGGGTGATGGCGGATCTCGGCGCGGCCTTTGGCGGCAGCCTCAATCCCGACCTGTCCACCCCGCAGGGACAGTTGGCCAGCAGCCTGACCGCCATCATCGGTGATTGCAACGATGCGTTCGTGGCCCTGGCGAACGGGGTGGACCCGGCCTTTGCATCGGGGCGGATGCAGGATGCAATTGCGCGCATCTACTTCATCGCGCGCAATCCCGCCACGGCCACGGTGGTATCGTGCATGTGCGTGGGGGCGATGGGGACGGTCATACCCTCTGGCACGCTGGTGCAGGACGGGGCCGGATATCATTACGCCGCGACCTCTGCGGGGGTGATCCCGGCCACTGGCACGCTGGCGATGGAATTCGCCTGCACCACCACGGGGCCGGTTTCATGCCCGGCGGGGGCGATTTCACTGTACCAGTCGGTGGCGGGCCTGACGTCGGTTACGAACATGGTGGCCGGTGTCACCGGCGCGGAACAGGAAAGCCGCACCGCGTTCGAGGCCCGGCGCGCCGCCACCGTGGCGGGGAATTCCATCGGGTCCAACGCCGCCATCCTTGGCGGGCTGTTGTCGGTGCCGGGCGTGACGGATGCGTATGTGACGGACAATCCCACATCCGCCGCCATCACCACCGGCGGGGTGACGATTGCCGCGCACAGTGTCTATGCCTGTGTGGTGGGCGGCGACAGCGCGGCCATCGCGCTGGCGATCATGCAGAAAAAGCCGCCGGGCTGTGGCTATACCGGCACCACCATAGTGACGGTTGCGGACCCGAATGCGGCCTATACCACCGCGCCGTCCTATGGCGTGTCGTTCGATTACGCGACGCCGACACCGGTTTTCGTCGCCGTGTCGATGGGCAACGCGTCCTGCGTGCCATCCGACGCCCTGACGCAGGTGCAGGCGGCGGTGGCGGCGGCGTTTGACGGCACGGATGGCGGGACGCGGGCGCGCATTGCTTCACGCCTGTATGCCAGCCGGTTTTATGCCGGGATCGCGGGGTTGGGCGCATGGGCGCAGATTGTGGAAATCACGATCGGCACCACCGCCATGCCCACGGGGTTTACGGTGCAGATGGACATCAATCAGGCCCCCACGCTCGACCCCGACGACATCACGCTGGCGCTGGTGTGACATGGAGAATGTGCAACAGACGATCATCAGCCAGTATGCCAGCAGCCCCACCATCTGCACCCTGATCGACGCATGGAACCAGTGCATTGACCCCGGCGCGAACATCGACAGCTTTTATGACCTGGTCTGGAACGTGGAAACGGCGCGTGGCTATGGCCTGGATGTATGGGGGCGCATTGTTGGCATCAGCCGTGTCCTGACGATAACTGAAGACCTGTTCTGGGGATTTGGCGAGGCGGGCAATACCTCTGCCGCGCCCTTTGGGCAGGGGCCATTTTATAACGGCACGGTTTCCACCGCGAATTACAGCCTTGGCGACGATGCGTTGCGCATCCTGATCTATGCCAAGGCGATGGCGAACATCACCAACGGGTCGGTCATCGGGCTGAATGCGATCCTGATGACGTTGTTTGCCGGGCGGGGCAATGCGTGGGTTGCCGATAATGGCGACATGACCATGACCTACAGTTTCGATTTTCAGTTGACCCCGGTGGAGATTTCCATTGTCGAGGCTTCGGGCGTGCTGCCCCGTCCTGCCGGTGTTGCTGTTGCCTACCGTATGGAGGTTTCGTGAAACAGAGTTCCTTTCCCGCGAAATTCGCGCTTCCCTTTGCAGGCAGTGCCGGGGCCAGCTATATCCGCACGATCCCGCAGGCTTCACAGGTGGGGGTGACGGCGGGGGCGGCGTCGTTGACGGATGGGTTCCCGCCGGTGACATTCGACCCGGTTTCCGCCGGTGGCACCCCGCCATCGGGGGCGGACATGAATGGCATCCTGAACTGGATCACATCCGTGCTGCGGGTGTATCAGGCGGGATATTTCGCGTCATGGGATGGGGATTTCGCAACCGCGATCGGTGGATACCCGCTGAACGCCATCGTGTCGGGGGCGGTTGCGGGGGCGTATTACATCTCCACCGTTGATGACAACATGACCACGCCTGGCGCATCGGGGGCATCGTGGCAATCGCTGTTCACGGGGCTTGCGCCTTCATCCGCACTGGCGTTGGAAACCACACGGGCGGAGGCGGCGGAGGCCGTGCTGTCAACGGATCTGTCCCTTGCGTCCTCGTCGCTTTATCCGGTCAGTGCCTCGACCACCGTTGTGGTGCCATCTGGCGTGACGCGGGTTTACCTGCGGGGGATTGGTGCGGGCGCGGGCGCAACGGGATGTTCGGCCACCACCACGTCACAGACATTTTCCGGCGCAGGCGGCGGCAGTGGCGGCATCATGGAGGGGATTTATACCGTAACCCCCGGCGATCACCTTGTTTTCACGATCGGGTCTGGTGGTGCGGGCAATGCCAGTTCGGGGAATGGATATCGCGGCGGGCAGACATCGTGCGTGAATGGCGCAGGCCAGACGCTGCAATGGCTGCCCAGCGGATTTGCGGGACAGGTGGCGTCCGTCACCAATACTGCGGGCGGTGGTGGCGCACCTGCCGGGACGTCGGACATGTCCGGGACGTTTCGCAATGATTGCGGGAACTGCGGACTGGACGGGCAATCGGGGGCGCTGCAACTTTCCGGTTCCGGGGGTGTCGGGCCGGGGGGCGTGGGCGGCGCACGGTCGGGGGATCTGGGCGGTGTGTCCGGTGCGGCCCCCGGTGCAGGTGGCGGGGGTGCGTATGACTCTGGCTTCACCGGGAATTCGTATGCGGGCGGTAACGGTGCGTCAGGCAAATTTTATTACAAATGGCTGCCGTAACGGCATGTCAGGGCACGGACCTGTCCCGGCAGGGGCGTGGGGCGGGGCGTCGGCCATTCCACCGCGCGCGATCCACATGATGCGGCCGGGTGATGTGCGGATGCACAGGATTGGCGGCGGCGATGGGGGCCGGGGATCGGGGATCGCCTGCAAAATCGAACCCAGAGACTGTTTGAAAAGTCAGGCGCGATAACACCCTGAAATTATAAAGGTTTTTGGTGAAGCTTTTTCCAAAAAGCTTCAGACGCCGCCGCCTTTTTCGATCAAAAGGCAGCGCCCAGAGACTTTTCCTGTCTTCAAACACTCTCTCAACAGCACCGGCGCATTTCCATGGCCGTGATGGGGAACATTCATGACAACCGCAACAGTGCAGACCTATGCCGTTTACCTGACGGCCGCGACCAGC
>NZ_BANE01000141.1 GCF_000964405.1 Novacetimonas hansenii JCM 7643 | reverse complement strand
CCTGCCGCTGTCGCGGCCGCTGGTGGTGGCATGTGGGGCGTATCTTGTCTTTTCGGCGGTGGAATCGTTCCCCTGGACCGGTTGGGGCCTGCCGGATATGCGCCCCATGGCCACGCCATGGACGGACAAGATGGTGCTCTCCCCGCTGCGGCTGCTGGACGTGCTGTGCCTGTTCTATCTTGTGCAGTCATCCACGCTGGCGACGCGCCTGTCACTGGGGCGGGCGGGACAGTTGATGGCGATGTTCGGTCGCCATTCGCTGGAGGTGTTCACCCTTGGCACCATCATCGACCTGTATGGGCGCCTGGTCTTTACCAACTTTGGCGTTGGCTGGGGCATGCAGGTCACGATCAATGTGGTGGGTTTCATAATGTTGTGGGGCATGACGCGCGAACTTGACCGCAGGCGTACGCTGGCCCGTGCCGCACGCAAAGCGTGAATGTCGTGCAGGATGGATATGACAGACAACAGAGGAGCGATCATGACGGATACGACTGTGGCGGGCGTACTGCCCCGCCTGACACGCCTGCTGCATGATGGAAAGGGTGTGCGTATCGCGCTGTTTGGGTCCTCCACCATCGAGGGGGTGGGGGCCAGCACGCCAGCGCACGCCCTGCCGGCCATCATGCAGGGCGTGCTGGCCCCATTCGCACCCGGCGGGATAAAGGTCATCGGCCACGGTGTGGGCGGTGATGATGCAGAGGCGATGCATGCGCGCATGGGCGGCATGCTGGCGGACCGGCCGGACCTGATCGTGTGGCAGACCGGCAGTAATGACCCGCTCAGGGGTGGGGATGTCGCGGCTTTTGTCGCGCGCACCCGCGATGATCTTGCCGCCATGCGGGCATCGGGGGCGGATGTTGTGCTGATGGACCAGCAATATTGCCCGCTCCTTGAAACCTGTCCGGCGTTTCGTGCGTTTTACGACGCGGTGCATCATGTCGCGGCGCAGGATCATGTCCCGCTGTTCACGCGATATGTGCGGATGAAGTCATGGTGCGCGGAACTGGGGCTGGACCCGGTGGACCTGTCGCCGGACGGGCTGCACCTGAACGACCGGGGCTACCGCCTGCTGGGCGAGGCGCTGGCGGCGTGGCTTATTGAACTGACGGGGCTGCCGGGAGGTGTCGCGTCATGCTATCAGGGAAACGGGGCGTGACATTCGCCCTGTCCGCCGCAATGGTGTAAACGCTCAGGCCCCGTCCAGATCAGGAAGCAACCAGCCACATGCCCGATCACGTTTCCGCTTTTTCCAGATCCAGTGCCGCCATGGGCATGGGGGCCGCATTGCTGGCGATGGTGACGGCACGGGCACATGCGCTGCCGCCTGCCGCCGCTGTTGCGCCGGTGGCCGCGAACGTCACGGCGGTCAGCGACCCCGTGCGCCTGCCCGCGCCCGGCCATGACACGCCCGACAGCTTTGCAGACCTTGCGGCGCGCCTGCTGCCCGCGGTCGTCAATGTCTCCACCACCGAGATGGTGCGTCCCGGCGATGAAGATGATGATGGTGACGAGGGGGACAGCAGCCCGCAGATCCCCAATTTCCCCGAAGGTTCCCCGTTCGAGAAATTCTTTCACGACTTCATGAACCGCCAGAGCACCCCCAATGCGCCGCCGCGCAAGATGCAGGCGCTGGGTTCGGGCTTCATCATCGACCCTGCGGGCATCGTCGTGACCAACAACCATGTCGTGCGCAACGCCGAACAGATCACGGTGACGTTGCAGGATAATACGGTGCTCAAGGCGCACCTGCTTGGCCATGACGACCGCACCGACCTTGCCGTGCTGAAGGTGGACAGCCCCAAGCCACTTCCTGCCGTGCCGTTTGGCGATAGCGACCATGCGCGCGTGGGGGACTGGGTGCTGGCGATCGGCAACCCGTTCGGCCTGTCGGGCACTGTTACGGCGGGGATCATCTCTTCACGCGGGCGTAATATCGAACAGGGGCCGTACGACGATTTCATCCAGACCGACGCCCCGATCAACAAGGGCAATTCGGGTGGGCCGCTGTTCAACCTGCATGGTGACGTGATCGGCATCAACACGGCCATCTTCTCGCCCTCTGGCGGGTCGATCGGGATCGGTTTCGCCATTCCCTCGGCCGAGGCACAGGGCATCATCGCGCAACTGCGTCAGCACGGGAAGGTATCGCGCGGGTGGATTGGCGTGCGCATTCAGGATGTGACGCAGGACATTGCCGACGGTCTTGGCCTGAAGAGCGCGCATGGCGCCCTGATCGCCGGGGTGGAGGCCAAAGGGCCTGCCGCCGTGGCGCACCTGCAGACCGGTGACGTGATCGTCACGCTGGATGGCAAGGATATTGACGGTCGCGCGTTGCCCCGTCTTGTCGCACAGCTTCCGGCGGGCAGCGTCGCCCACCTTGGCATCGTGCGTCATGACCATCCGATGAATGTTGCGATCACCATCGGCGCCCTGCCGGAAGAAAAGACCGACAAGGCCGATGGCAAGCCCGCGCAGAAAACCCCCGCAAGCGGTAGCGTGGCGGTCGCGGGCCTTGGCTTTACCGTGGGGGCGATCGACGATATCGCGCGCCAGAAATACAACATGCCCGAAGGCCAGAAGGGTGTTGTCGTAACCGGTGTGACCGATGACAGCCCCGCTGCCGAACGTGGCCTGCGCAATGGCGACATCATTACCGAGGTCCAGCAGACCGCCGTTAACACACCCGCAGAACTGAAACACCAGATTGATCTTGTCCGTGCGCAAAAACGCCGCACCGTGCTGTTCCTGGTGCAGAACAGCGATGGCCTGCGCTGGGTGCCGTTCCCCCTTGCCGAATCGGGTGCGCATTCCGATTGATGGCGGTTTTCTCTTTTTCTTCTCTGCGGGATGCGTTTGTGGTGGCCGGTGGTGCATGGCGACAGGTCGTGCGCATGGTCGTCTCGCTTATCGGGTCGGGCTTCGTGGCCCATCTGGTCCACCTGCAGGAACCTGTATGGGCGCTGATCACCTCGGTCGTGGTGATTACGCAAAGCCGGATGACGCAGACGCTGTCCACCGGGCAGGACCAGATTGTCGGCACCCTGATCGGGGCCTGTGCCGGGATTTCCGCCATTGCGATGGAACAGTGGCTGTTCTGGCCCACTGACCTTGTCTTCTGGGTCATGCTGATGCCGGTGGCGGTGCTGGCGGCGGCACGGCCAAAGATGCGCGTTGCGGTCATTACGTTGATGGTGGTGCTGCTGTTTCCCGGCAATGGCGCGCCATTTGCGCGACCGTTTGACCGTATTGCCTCCATCATGATCGGGGTGGTGGTGTCGTTCGTGGTTTCCTTTTTCGTGCTGCGTAACGAGGCCCGGCGCGAGGTGCTGCGCAATTCGGCGCTGTTGCTGCGGCAGGTGTCGGATCTGCTGGAACTGGCACTGCACCAGCATCCGGACAGTAACGCGATCGCCGCGATTGATGACAGGTGCCGGGCATTGTTGCAGGACCTTAATGACGGGGTGAAGGAAGCAGAGGTTGAACATCCCGGTTCGCTGGCGCGGCATGACCCGCTGGTGATGCGCCTGCCGGGGCTTTTGCGGAAGCTGCGTGCGGATGCGATCTTTGTCGCACGTGCCGCAGTGGAGGGGCAGACCGCCAGCACCGGCGACATCCTGCGTAGCGAGCGCGAGATGCTGTGCCATGTGCTGGGGCAACTGGCGGACCGGTGTGAACTGGCCGCCACCCGCAGTCGGGGCAAGCCCCTGCCGGACGAGGGGGTGGGGGATGTGCTGTCGCAGATCCATCAACCCGCTTCGCACTGGACGTCTGTGATGTGCTTTGCCATTGGGCTGCTGCATACCGACATGACGGTCCTGATCCGTAATGTCTGGTCCGATGGGCGTACGGATGAAGGGGCACCCGCATTGGGTGCGCCCCATGACAAGGCGGCACATGTGGGCTGAATGCCTGCCTGGGAATATGGGACAGTCTCCCGGATGACAGGGTGAAAGCAGGCAGGGATCGGGCGAAGCTGTTTTCCGGCGGTTTTGTAAAATGTTGTTATTTCGGTCTGTTTGAAAACACCCCATTGGTCAGGAATGGGAAATTCAAGCCGTTACGTTATTTTTTTGAATACTGCGATATCTTGCAAGGTTTTTTTTGGAAAGATATTTCCCAAGGAATTGCATTATTCAGTGGGACATTGGTACAAATTCCCAAACAGCCTCTGACAGGCTTTCGGGTTGGGATTTTTTGTGTAATAACATTGCTTGAATTATGAAAATCATAGAATTTTCTATATAGAAAACAGAAATATGTTTTTATAAAAGATTGTTTGGGAATAAATCATTAATAAAAAATAAGAAGATTTTTTGGGGGTCTCCTTTTTCCAAAAAGGTGGCGTCTTCTGAAGCTTTTTAGAAAAAGCTTTACCAAAAATCTTTATAATTTCAGGATGTTATTGAACCTGACTTTTTAAATGGTCTCTTGGCTTCCGATCCGATAGCCTACTGAAAATTTTCGAATAATGTTGTGTTTTTTGCAAATACAATATCAAGACAATTTCCACATATCCTGTCCGATGGGTTCTTTTCAGGCAGGGGCGAAGGAAAAGTCCCCGGAAATTTCCTGATTTATTCTCACAGGCCGGTGTCCCGGAAATTCCCCATGTCGTGGCATCAGGTGTCATTGGGGCATCGGTGGGGTATATGTCTGGTTTGTGTCATGATGCATGCCACCAACACCATGTTCGTGCGTTAGTACCGGCGGTGCCCCTGCGCGCGGGGGTGGGGCGTAACCGCATACGTGGGGTTGCGTGAGTGTCCATATCAAGCAGGAGTCTGGAAATAACCATGCTGAACAAAGCGATTCTTGGAAACCTTCCCAAAGGTGTACGCGGACCGGCCTATGACCCGGCAACGCTTGCGCCAGGAATCGTGCATTTTGGCGTTGGCAATTTCTTTCGCGCGCATGAGGCCTGGTACGTCGAACGCTGCCTGGATCAGGGGGATCCCGGACCATGGGGTATCGTGGGCGTCGGTCTGACGGCGGGAGCGCGCAGCGAACGCAAGGCCGCGACCTTTCGCGCGCAAGATGGGCTGTATTCCCTGACGGAGGTGGATGCGCATGGCGCGCGCACCGTCCGGGTCATCGGGGCATTGCGCGGCTATCTGCTGGCCCCGGATGACCCGCAGGCCGTGCTGGCGCGCCTGTGTGATCCCGCGACCCGCATCGTCAGCATGACCATTACCGAAGGGGGATATAATATCGACGAGGAAACCGGCGAATTCCGTGTTGATAACGCGCTGGTGCAAGAAGACCTTGCCAATCCGCAGGCACCCGCCACGGTGTTCGGATATGTGGTGGAGGCCCTGCGTCATCGGCGTGATGCAGGTGTGGGGCCGTTTACGGTCATGTCGTGCGACAACCTGCGCCATAACGGGCAGGTGGCCCGTACCGCTTTTGTCGGTTATGCCCGTGCCTGCGATCCTGACCTTGCCGCCTGGATCGAGGACCACGTGACCTTTCCGTGCAGCATGGTGGACCGTATTACCCCCAGCGTGGATGCCTCTACGCGCGACCTCCTGAACCGCGAAAGTGGGCTGGACGATGCGTTGCCGGTTCTGGCGGAGGATTTCAGCCAGTGGGTGCTGGAGGACAGTTTCTGTGCCGGGCGGCCTGCGCTGGAAACGGTGGGGGTGCAGTTCGTCAGTGACGTGACCGGTTATGAACAGGTCAAGGTCCGCATGCTCAACGCCGCGCATGTGACGCTGGGTGCGCTGGGGCTGTTGCTTGGACATCGCTATGTCCATGATGCCATCGCCGATGCGGACCTGCACCGTTTCATCAATGCCTATCTGCAAAAAGACGTCATGACGCAGATCCATGCGCCGCAGGGGATGGACCTTGATGCCTATCGCCGCAAGGTCATCAGCCGGTTTTCAAACCGGGCGGTGGCCGATACGCTGCTGCGGATCTGTAGCGACGGGGCATCAAAGTCGCAGGTATTCTGGACCGACACCGTGCGCCGGTCGCTACAGTCGGGGCATGACCTGTCGCGTATCGCCTTTGGCCTTGCCGCCTATCTCGAAATGCTGCGCGGCGTTGACGAGAAGGGGGAAACCTACACCCCGCTGGAACCTACCCTGACGGAAGGGCAGGTTGCGCTGGCCCGTGCGCCCGACCTTGCCGCCGCGCTGGCCCTGCCGGCATTTGACGGGTGGCGTGACCTCCAGACCCCGCAATTGACACAGGCGATCGTCACCGCACGCAGGGCGATCCGTGAACACGGGGTGCGCGCCAGCCTGCCGGACTGACCCAAAGTCACAAAGCCGCAAGGTTAAAACTTTTTTCAGGACTCTGCGTAAGGTTTCGTCTTTTTGCGAAAGGACGAAACCTCGGAACCGTTGCGGTTTTTATCCGGCCTTTATGGCTCAACGGCTTGGGATCGGCTTCATGTCCTGCGGGACATGAGCATGGCCCCATCGCCATAGGAGGCCGCCATCGCAGCATTGTCCGGCACAGGCGCAAAGCCCTGCCGTTCCCAAAATCCCACAGCCTGCCCCGTCGCCATCAGCCCGAGATGTGTCAGGCCTGCATGCCGTGCGGCGTGTCCCACAAGGTCCAGCGCACGGGTAGCCGCCCCCTGCCCACGCAGGGTGGGGGAGATGGCGATGTCATGGATGTACCAGCAATCAGGGGCCAGTGGCAGCCTGTGTAGCAGCGTGTTCAGCCGTGGTGGCGTGCGTAGCCGCCAGGGGTGGCTTAGTACATATCCCGCGATTGCCGCGCCATCTTCGGGGGCAAGGCCATGGCAACCCGCAGGGCAAAGGGCGAGGCGTTCTGTGAACACGGCCGCATCTTCGGGATAGGACGGATGAATCTGCCGTGCGAGGGCCTGTACATCTGGCAGGTCGGGATGGTACAGGGGGCGCCATTGTGCTGTCATTTTCACCATTGTGCGTATAGATGGGAAATATAATAAAACATTTCCCGGGCATTATTGGACGATATAGTCATATTCCGGTTATTCATGTCCCGACACCCACCCTTACCCCAAGTGCAGGAGCACCTGACAGAATGACGGATCTGCGTCTTACGCTACGTATTGATGCCAACGGCAAGCCCTTGCTGGGGCATGGAAAGATCCGCCTTTTGGAACAGATCGAGGAAACGGGGTCCATCTCTGCTGCGGCCCGGGCGATGGGCATGTCCTATCGCCGGGCATGGCTGCTTGTGGAATCGATGAATTCGGTCTTCAGACAGCCACTTGTCGCCGCACGTCCGGGTGGTGGCGGTGGGGCCGGGCTGTCCGATGACGGGCGCAAGGTGCTGAAACTGTATAGGGAAATAGAAAAGATATCCCGTGATGCCGCCACAGGGCCGCTGTCGGACCTGTGTGGCATGTGCGAAGTGCCGTGAAAATGCCACGTCATGTGCATAGGGATCAAAGGTGACTGGACTGCCGCCGCGTGGGAATGACGCGGGTTCGATTGATAAAGAGGTCCACCGCAATCGCTGCGTGGTGGGCCGATAATGATAATGATCGGGGAATATTTTCAGTGTTGCGACGTGATATTGTAAAGGCTGGGGCAGGTTTGTCGGTTCTCTCCCTTTTCGGGGGGATTGATGCGCTTCGTGGCGCGCGTGCGGCGGATGCGCCGGATGCAGGCGTTTTTGATGACACCACCGTCAGGCAACTTGCGCACCGCCTGTCGCAACAGGCCTATCACCCACCCGAAGAAACGCTGCCCGCCGCGATCCGGGACATGAATTTCGATCAGTTCACCTCCATCGCCTATCGCCCGGAACAGGCCCTGTGGCATGGCGAGAATCTGGGGTTCGAGGTGGAGTTCTTTCCCCGTGGTTATCTTTATCGTCCCCGGATCGAGATGTATGAGGTGATCGACGGCAAGGCCGCGCCCGTGCCTTATTCCACGGACCTGTTCAGTTATGCCAATCCGGCGTTGCGGGTGGATGAAAATGTCGGGTTTTCGGGCCTGCGGATTCGTGCGCCGATCAACACGCCCGGCGTGATGGAGGAATTCTGCGTTTTCCTTGGGGCGTCGTATTTCCGGGCCGTGGCCAAGGGGCAGAGCTATGGCCTGTCCGCGCGTGGCTTCGCCGATGGTACGGGCGACCCAAAGGGTGAGGAATTTGCCCTGTTCCGTGCCTATTGGCTGGAAAAGCCGCGCTCTGGTGTCGATAGCGTGGTGTTGCATGCGCTGCTCGACAGTCCGTCGCTGACGGGGGCGTTCCGCTTTACTATCCGCCCTGGGGAAACGACGGTCTTTGATGTGCAGACTTACCTCTATCCGCGCAAGGACATCGTGCAGTCGGGCATCGCGCCGTTGACGGGTATGTTCTATTTCGACGCGAACGACCGCAACCATGTCGATGACTGGCGCCCCGCCGCCCATGATAGCGAGGCCCTGTCGATGTGGACCGGGGGCGGCCAGCAATTATGGCGTCCGTTGCGCAATCCGCAGGACCTGCAGTTTTCGGCCTTTGCCGATGTGCGCCCGCATGGTTTTGGCCTGATGCAGCGTAAGCGCAGCTTTGCTGATTTCGAGGATCTTGCCCTTAATTATGAAAAGCGGCCCTCACTGTGGATCGAACCGATCGGCGACTGGGGCGCGGGCAGCGTGGATCTGGTGGAAATTCCCACCCCGAACGAGGTCAATGACAACATCGTTTCGTTCTGGCGGCCGCGCGACACCATGACATCGGGGCATGAATATGCCTTTACCTATCGCATGTACTGGGGATGGGACACGCCGTGGCCCACGCACCTTGCCCGGATTGCCGCGACACGTGTGGGGGCATCCACCGATGGGTCGCATACGCGTTTCTTTGACATAGATTTCACGGGGGAGCCATTCGCAAACCTGCCCAAAGATGCGAAATTCCATCTCCAGACCCGGACATCGGCGGGGGAGATCCGCAATGTCGTGGTGGAACCCAATCCCGATATCCATGGCTGGCGCGCCACGTTTGAATTCGACCCCAAGGAAGCCAAGATCGCCGAACTTGGCTGCTCGCTTGCAAATGACCAGGCCACCGTATCAGAGGAATGGGTGTACCGATGGACGCCGTGACGCACGGCGAAGCACCCGCGCTAGGGGGGACGCCAGGGGGCACGCCGGGGGGTATGCTGCCACCGTCGTCACCGCTCGACATGCCGGTCCATTCGCTGTCGCAACTGCCGCCGGGTGAACGTCCCGGGACGCCGGTGACGCAGTGGTCGGGCATCGTGGCGCGCCGGACCGTCGTGCTGGGCGGTGCGTTGGGGCTGACGGGGTGGGCGGCGTATGAAATGAACCTTGTGTTCAACGCCATCAGCGTTTCCATCGCCGGTGTCATCATGCTGGCGCTGTTTGTGGTGCTGTTCTTGTGGATTGCACTGGCTTTTACGTCCGCACTGGCGGGGTTCTGCTCTTTGGTTTCGCGCCGGGGGGGGCTTGGCCTTGGCATCCACCCTGACGGGCCGCTACCGACACTTGTTGCGCGTACGGCACTCCTGATGCCTACCTATAACGAGGACCCCGGCCGTGTGATGGCCGGGCTGCGCGCGATCTGTGACAGCCTTGCCGCCACGGGGCAGGCAGGGGTGTTCGACCTGTTCGTCCTGTCGGATACGACCGACCCCGATGTCTGGGTGGCGGAAGAAGAGGCGTATATGGCGCTGTGCCGCGCGACGGAGGGCACGATACGGGTCTATTACCGGCGGCGGCCGCATAATATCGACCGCAAGGCAGGTAATATCGCCGAATGGGTCCGCCGTTTCGGTGCCGCGTACCAGCAGATGATTACCCTGGATGCCGACAGCGTCATGTCCGGTGACACCATCGTGCGCCTGACCGCCGCGATGGAGGGCAATCCCGGCGTGGGCCTGATCCAGTCGCTGCCGGTGATCGTCAATGGCACGACCCTGTTCGCCCGCATGCAGCAGTTCGCGGGGCGGGTCTATGGCCCGCTGATCGCGCACGGTATTGCCTGGTGGCATGGGGCGGAGGGGAATTACTGGGGCCATAACGCGGTCATCCGCACCCGTGCCTTTGCCGAACAGGCCGCATTGCCGCACCTGCCGGGGCGCAAGCCCTTTGGTGGGGCGATCATGAGCCATGATTTTGTGGAGGCAGCGTTGATGCGCCGTGGCGGCTGGGCCATCCACATGGTGCCTGCCCTGATGGGATCGTATGAAGAAAGCCCGCCGTCGCTGACGGATATCGCCATCCGCGACCGGCGTTGGTGCCAGGGCAACCTGCAGCACGCCAAGGTGGTGTCGGCAAAGGGGCTGCACTGGATCAGCCGCCTGCATATGCTGATGGGGATCGGATCGTACGTCACCTCGCCCCTGTGGCTGGTGTTCCTGCTGGCGGGTATCCTTGTCTCGTTGCAGAGCCGGTTTTCACGACCGGAATATTTTGGCGATACCAAGCTGTTATACCCCCACTGGCCGCATGTTGATCCGGTGCAGGCGCGCTTTATGTTCTTGTGTACGATGCTGATCCTGCTGGCGCCAAAGATGCTGGCCTATGTCGCGCTGCTGTTTGACGGGCGGTTGCGACGCGGATGCGGGGGGGCTGCGCGCGCCGCACTGTCGATCATGGTCGAAACGGTTCTTGGTGGTCTGGTGGCGCCGGTGGCGATGCTGATCCAGACGATGGGTGTCATGTCGATCCTGATGGGACGCGATTCAGGATGGAATGCGCAACGGCGCGATGACGGCGGGGTGTCCCCCCTGCAGAACGCACGGCTGTACCTTGGCTATACCATCTTTGGTGTCGTGCTTGGCGTGGCTGCGTGGGTCGTATCGCTGTCTCTGTTCTTGTGGATGCTGCCGGTCCTGCTGGGGCTGGTGCTGGCGATCCCGCTGGCGATCCTGACCGGCAGTCGTGTCGCGGGGCAGGACCTGCGGCGTGCGGGCCTGCTGCTGATCCCGGAGGAGACGTCCCCCCCCGATGTTCTGGCACGCGCGGTCCGTAACCTGAGCGATATGGCGGGGCGGCCGATTGGCGATGCATTGCTGGTGCTGCGGGCGCATCCGGCGCTGCTGGCGCTGCATTGCGCCATGCTGCCGCCACCGCGTCACAGGGGCGGCGCAATCGATGCCAACCTGCTTGTCGGTCTGGTCAAGCTTAGGGAAGTGCCAGACCTGCAGGCGGCGCGCACGACGCTGAGTGCGCGTGAAAAGGCCGCTGTCCTTGGCAATGCCGAGGGACTGCATCTGCTGGAGGCATTGTCCTGACGATGTGTTTCAGGACGCCGCCGTTTCTTTGAAACAGCGGCGTCCTTTGTGGCTTTGCAGAAAAACTGCACCTGGAATTCCTGCCCAGCGACTGCCTGAAGGCGCAACGTCAGTCACCCACTGGGATCATAAAAGTTTCTGGTGAAGCGTTCTCCAGAAACATTGGAAGACGCCGCCGTTAAGAGACTGTTTGAAAAGTCAGGCGCGATAACATCCTGAAAT
>NZ_BANE01000142.1 GCF_000964405.1 Novacetimonas hansenii JCM 7643 | reverse complement strand
TTAGAAAAAGCTTCACCAAAAACCTTTATAATTTCAGGGTGTTACCGATCCTGACTTTTCAAACAGTCTCTTATTTCTGTGTAACAGCGCCAGTGGCAGTGACAGCCGCCTTGGGCTGGGTTGTGCTGTCATTCGCAGGGGAAGCAAACGGGTCCGGCATGTTAAGAGTTCCAGCCAGCTTGCGCCACGCATCGGCATTCTGCGTATCGCCTTCCTTCTGCGCGCTCTGGCTGGCACGCAGATACAGTGCTGCCGCCTGCGATGCATTGCCCGCCTGTCCCGCCGCACGCGCGGCCACACTCAGCCCACGGGCCATATCGCGATATTCCACATGCGTCTGCCGGGCGGCAACCGCCTGCATCGCGTCCTGATACGCCGTCTGCGCATTCCCACCATCGGCAAGCAACCTGCGCGCCGTGATTTCCTGCGCATCCGCCAGCCATGACCATGCCGCAGTTTTCGGCAGTTGGGTAAAATAGGCCGCAACCTTATCCAGCGTCCCCCGGTCCCCCCGGGCATCGGCAATAATACCCGACAAAAGCTGCGCCTTCTCCACAATCGCGGGATCAGACGCGCGCGCGGCCGATGTCGCGCTGTTCGCGGCCTCATCAAAACGGTCAAGCCGGTAAAGCGCACCGGCCTGCACAAGGTCGAGCCCCGTATCATCGGACTGCGCCCCACGCACAGACAGCGCGGCACGGGTAGAGGCAATGGTGGTCAGGGCATCCTGTGGGCGATTTTCATCAAGCTGCACAACCGCAAGGTTATAGCCCGCATCCCCGATGGCGGCGACATCATCGCGCGCCAGCGCCCGGACACCTGCGGCACGGTACTGTCCCTCCGCCACCGACAGCCGGCCAAGGTCCACCGCGTCACGCCCTGTCTCCATATCCTGTGACAGGATACCGTCGGTAGGGGCTGCGACCTTTCCCCCGCCCCCGCAACCGGCAAGCACGAGGACCATGGCAACCGATGCCAGATAAGTTGCACGCATCATGGCTGCACCTTCCGCGGAGAGAGCCGGCCATGCGTCTTCGCAGGCGTGCCATGACCACCCAGCAGCCACATGCCGCGCAACTGGTCCACAAGCTGTTGCAGGCTGTGTGCTGTTGTCTGCGCCTGCACCAGAAGCACCGGAAGCTGCTGGCTGGCATCGTTGAGGTTCTTGGTAATGGCCGGAAGCTGGGGCGATGCGTTGCGCAGGTCGCCCGTTGCCTTCTGCACGTTGGCCATGCTGGCATCGGCTTTTTTCATGACGTTCGCCAATTGCCCCTCGATGGGCGTAAGCTGCGAAATCGTGGCATTCAGGGTGGTGATCGTCGTTTCCGCCTGACGGATCAGGTCGTCATTGGTCATCAGGCGGCCAACCGATCCCTTGCCCGCATGCATGTCCGTAATCGTGGCGTCCATCGTCGCCATCATATGCTGCGCATTGTCCAGCACAGGCATGATACGCGCCCGGATGTCGGCAAAGGTCTGGGTGATCGTATCCGCCGGATTGGGGGCGTTCGTCGCATTCAGGACAGCATAGCTCCAGTCCAGCTTGTCCCCCGTGCCACGGGAGATATCAATATAGCTTGCCCCTGCCACCACGAACTGCCGCCGGATCACGGCGGCGCTGTCGCGGCGGATATAGGGTTCGATGTCAGGATCAATTTCGGCAATCGCATACATGCCGCCAGACGGATTGATCCGCACCCGGCGGATCGTACCGGCATGAATGCCCATCACCTCCAGGTTGTCACCCACCGACAGGCCGCCCACACCATTTTCAGGCAGGACAATCCGCAGCCGCCCCGCCGGCGTCAGCCAGCTTCGCAGGACACCGGCCTCCAGCACCGCGCCGAACAGGATCAGCAGTGAAAAAAGAACAAGAACACCAACCCATTCATCCGCATAGCGGACACGGACAAGCTGACGGATTCCATAGGATTGCTGTTTCTGTGCCATTATATCACCCGCATGGGGAAAAGACCTTCATCAAGAAGGCGCATGTGAATGTTCACCGCCTTGCGATAGACACTCCATGACGAGGTATGCCGCGCAAGCCAGACCACACCGCATCCCCGGTCGCGCGCCGCGGTCAGGGTCTCTAGAAACGGAAGCACCATTTCCGCTGGCAGCATATCGGATATATCCTCCAGAACAAGCAGGTCGGGCCGCCCCATGAAGGCCCTGACGCATGCCGCCCGCGCAAGGTCCGCGGTGGACAGGTGGTCGGGCGTGCTGATCGGCAGGCCGGGGAAACCAAATCTTTCCCCCAGGACCGTGGCCGCCGCGACGACATCCTCCAACGCGTCCGTGGTGTGGTAAAGTTCCTGCATCATGATGTTCAGGTGGGTGCCAAGCATGTTGATCCACCCCCCCGCGCGCGGGATGCGCCCGATACGCCCACGCAGGGCATTAAGCTGCCGGTCCGCAAGCGTGCCCCAGTCCAGCCCCATGAACCTGCATGTCCCCTGCGACAGAGAAATCATGCCCGAACACAGGTCCGCGAACATCGCGGCACGCCCGGCATCGCGGCAGTCGATCACCGCGCAGTCACCAGGCATCAGCCGGAAATCATAGGGTACGGGCATCAGTCCCGTTTCCTCGAACGAGGGAACGACCTGACGCAGTTCCAGAAGGGGAGCGTTTGCCACCATCGTCAGAAATCCAGCATGAACAGGATGTTGACCACCATGATGAGCATGATGCCACGGGCGAAACCACGCGGCATCAATGTCGCGATCGTATCATTATTGCTGACGGTCAGGCCGGAAATACATGCCCCCAGCCCGACAAAAAAGCCAACGAGCAGGAATTTGAGCGGGATAATCAGATAATCCCACGTCGTCATCGCCGCCAGCACGTTAAAGAAGAACGTCCATACAGAGGAATTGATCGCCCCCGTCGCGTGCGCGACAAAGAAGCCCATCAGCAGGGACACCACCGCAAAGATTATCCCCAGCGAAAAACCACCAACCATGAAGGCAAAGGCGCGCGGCATCACCAGCGTCAGGAACGGGTCGAGGCCACGCGCCTGCATGGTCCGTACCTGCCCATTGAGCACCATCAGCCCGATTTGCGTCAGTGACAGCATGCCGCTGCGGCCCAGCAGGATGATCCCCATCAGGATGGGGGTGATTTCACGCACAAGGACAGAGACGAGGATCGAGCCCGTCATCTGCGCCATCCCGGCGAAACCCAGCCAGTACGCCGCCTGCGACACCACCATCAGGCCCGCAAGCGTGGCGGTAACGACCGTGCTGATCAGCCCCCCGGCGATAACCTGCCGCAGGCAACTGCGGAATTCAAAAATAACCGGCCTGCGCCACGCATTGGGACGCAGGCTTTCACGCAGGGTCCCCCATCCCGCCCCCACCAGCATGAGGGTAAAGCGCACCTGATGGCGTACGAAACGCCCGATCGCAGCAAGCCATGGCGCAACCCGCAGCAGGAAGCGTGTCACCGGCGGCGGCGCGGATGGCGCATCAGGCGCCGCCGTCCTGCCTGGCGCGGGCGTGGCCGATGGCCCCGCTGTCACCTCATGGAGTGTGGGATCGTTCGGGGTCATCGCCGTCCGGCCAGCACATATGTCCGCGTCAGCCCCAGACCCGGCACGAAGAAACGTCCACGTTCACGGAACAGGAACGACTGACGCAGGCTGAGGTACATTTCCTCCGTCACCTGGATCGTGCCCGCATCGGGCGCGCCCTGCGCCATCAGTTCGGCCATGCCCATGGCATCCCCCCACAGGTTGAATACCCGTGGTTCCTGCCCCAGCAGCCCGCCAAAGACCGGCCCGACATCAATACCGATGCGGAAAACCGGGTCGAGGTCAGCCTTCGCCAGCATCGACATCGTCACTTCACGCATCGAAAGCGCTGCATTCGCCATCCGCTGCGGCGCGCTTTTGTCCGGGGTCTTGGAACACCCGGCCACGCATACCAGCCGGTGGCCCAGCATACGGATCGAATACAGCCCGTAATGATGCGCGATCTGTTGAAGCTGCTGCGCCATTGCATCAATCAGCTTCAGATTTTCCGACGGGTCATTCTGCGACGTCAGCACCATATCCGACAGGCTGATGACCATGATCGCCACGGCGGGATAGAACCCTTCAAGCTTGGAAGGATCAACATCGAGCGGATAGGCACCATCAACCTTCAGCGAACCCGGCGGCACGAGGAAGCCCTGGCTGGCGTCGGGGGCTTCTTCTTCCACCTTCTCATTCTCGGCGAGTTCGGCGCGCGCGGCCTCGACCGCCGAATAATGCTGCGCGGAGAAGCGGGTCGCAGCGATACCCGCGATCATGTCCACAAAATGCGTCACCAGCGCGGCCTGCGGCGCATCCTCCAGCGTGATGACACCCACAGGTCCATTCGCCCCAAGGATCGGGCCAAGGAACAGGCTGTGGCTTCCCATCGAACGCATGTAAAGACGATAGAAATTGGCCGTGCGTTCATCCGTGGACGCATCGGCAACCAGCAGTGAATCCCCATGGGATACCGCATCGAAAAATGTCTTGAGTTCGCTGGTGGACAGTTCGAAGCCACCGGAATGGGCATCTTGCTGGCGGTCATATGAATCGATGCACATCAGCGTGGCACCATCATGCAGGATGCGCCATATCCCCGCACGCCGTGCCTGTGACAGGTCCACCAGGCTTTCCGTCAGGATCAGCGCGTCATCAGACGGATTGAACAATTCGGGATAGGACGCGACCGTCTGCAGCGAATGGCTTTCGTAATTGGAAATCGCGCGGAAACGTTCAAGGTCATGCTGCACATGTTCCGTCTTGCGTCCCTGCCGGAACAACAGCACCGCAAGGATGGAGGACATGATGACGACAAGGAACGCAAAGAACAGGTTCTGCCGTCCGTCGGCCTTGGCAAACTGCGCGAAATCGCTTTCGGGGGCGACAAGCATCAGCACCCAGTTCTGCGACGCAAGCGGCACCGGCGACAGCATGGTGATATAGTTCTGCCCCTTGTTGCGCAGGGTGCGTGTGCCATAACTGTGGACGCGGTACTGGTCGAATGCCTTGGACATCACCGGGTAATGCACCGGGTCCAGCAGCATCTTTTCCGGATCGCCGTGGGCTGCGACCTCGATCTCATGCATCTTGTGGCCCGCCAGCACATGTCCCGACTGGTCCAGCAGGACACCATGCCCGCTCTGCCCGATCTTCAGCGCATCGAGGAAGTCCGTCAGATGGCTGAGTGACATATTGATGGCATAGACATAGGTCTTGCCACTTGCGGTGGTGTAGGGCATGCCCGCCGAAATCGCCATCTGCTTGGTAACTTCGACGATATAGGGCGGGGTCCAGACCATCTTTCCCGCCTTGACCGCCTGCTGGTACCAGACATGAAGGCGCGGGTCGTAACCATTGGCCTTGGTCTTCTGCTCACTGACAAGCTTGCCGTTATCATCGAAGATATGATGGACGAACGTGGCGTCGGGCGTGCCCTTGTTCTGCAGCGATATCTGCTCCAGCCCCTTATTGTCGGGACCACGCTGCACCAGGCTGAAATTGCCGTCGCTGTCGGCAAGGTAGTATGACTGGATCTGCGGCACGTTGCGCAGCATGCTGCTGCTGTAGCCGTAAAAGATCTTGTCTTCGACCGTGGGATTGCCGTGCATCAGCATATCGCGCGCGATCACCGCCCCGGCGGAGGCCGGTGCGAGGAAGTTGTTCACTTCATTCCCGACATATTCCTGCTGGCTCAGCAGCAGGCTGTGGGTCAGGCTTAGCGCCCCGTTACGCACCGTGCGATAGGAGTGCCAGCCAACACCGGCAATCACGGCAATGACCATCAGGACCCCCGCGACGGGAATCCCCACATGGGTGACAAAACGCCTGAACTGATCGGAAGGGGCAACCGAGGGATCGACAATCTCGTCCGGGGACACTGCTCTCTTCCTGTCTTTACAATAACCTGACGCTACGCTGGTGTGATCCTAGATCATGCTGGCGCATACGGCCACACCCACAGCGCATGAAAGCGATGACAATGGGACAACGCAAACACCGATTACACCCGACATAGGTAAAAAAAACTTCAAGCCCGCCATAATGGGTCCGATATTTCATCGACAAACCGCGCATGGGCCGCGATTTCCGCCGCATCAGGGACAACACGCACCACGGCATGGCCTGCGGGACGGGTATAGTCATAGGCGGCACTTGGCGTGCCCCCTTCCTCCACCGACAGGCCGAGGCCACGCTGCCTGCCGCCGCTGAGTTCGATATAAACCTCTGCCAGCAGCTTGCAGTCGAGCAGGGCGTTATGGGTCGTGCGGGCTGAAAGGTCGATGGAAAAGCGACGGCACAGCGCATCAAGGCTGTTGGGCATTCCCGGAAAGCGTGCCCGCGCGATCTGCAACGTATCGACCATACGCGTCATCGCCAGTTCCGGCAGACCGGCGCGCCTGAATTCGGCGTTGAGGAACCCAAAATCGAAGGCCGCATTATGGGCAATCAGTTCGTCATCACCAATGAACGCCAGGAATTCGTCCGCAATCTGCGCAAATTTCGGCTGCCCCTCCAGATCCGCGCGGGTAAAGCCATGCACGCGCGACGCCTCCTCCGGCACATCGCGTTCGGGGTCGATCAGCACGCGGAAACTGCGGCCACTTGGCAGGTCGCCGATCAGTTCGAGGGCCGCAATCTCGATCACGCGATCACCGTTCAGCGGGTCAAGCCCGGTGGTTTCGGTATCAAACAGGATGGAACGCTTCATCTCCGGCCCCTTTCTTGTTCACGGCGCACCAGCGCCACCACCGCATGGACCTGCCGCCATGTCAGCGCGCGCGACAGCCCCGTGTAAATCACATGATCGGCCCGCGCCCGGCGTTGCCGGTCATCCATCTGCCGCGCGATGATGGCGTCCACCTGCGCGGGGGTCATGTGACCACGCGCCAGCACGCGCGCGCGCTGTACCGCGCAGGGTGCGCTGACGGCGATCACCCGGTCACACAACCGGTCCATTCCCGCCTCGTACAGCAACGGGATATCCAGCACCACCATCGGGCGATGGGCGCGGCGCGCGGCGCGCAGGAACCTGCGGCATTCATCGAACACCATCGGATGAATGATCGCCTCCAGCGCCCTGAACAATGCGGGATCAGCCACCACGGCACGCCGCAGGGCAACGCGATCCAGCCTGCCATCACGCACGGCATCAGGGACAAGCCGCCTGATCGCGGGCAGCGCCCGGCCGCCAGGCGCCTGCAGGCGATGCACGACGGCATCCGCATCAAATATCCACGCGCCCAGCCTGCGCAACATCGCGCCCACCGTGGTCTTGCCCATCCCGATGCCACCGGTCAGCCCGATAATGCTCATCCCGCCGGATCGGGTCCGATGCCCACGCATATCACCAGGCCGCGTCAGCGCCGCTCCCCCCGAAGGTCGGCATCAAGCAGTGCCTCCACCTCCGGCCCGATGACGGGGTCCGTGCCGAACCATTTACGAAAGCCCAGCCGCGCCTGATGGATCAGCATGCCCAGGCCGTCCACGTAACGCAGGCCACGCGCCGCCGCATCATGCAGCAACACCGTCTGCCGTGGGACATAGACGATGTCACACACCACCAATGTGGACGCCGCCCGCGCCAGATCGACCGGCAGGCCACCTGCCGGGCCGCCATCCATCCCCAGCGACGTTGTATTCACCAGCATGTCGCACCCCGGCAACACCGTATCGAGCGCATCCCACGGCGCAACATCGACCATCGTCCCCGCATCGGCGTCCGCGCGCATGGCATCAGCAAGTTCGTGCGCCCGTGCGGGGGTACGGTTGGCGATGGTCAATGCGACCCCACGGTCAAGCAGGCTGGCGGCAATGGCCCGTGCCGCCCCCCCGGCGCCAAGCAGAAGCGCCCGGCCGCCCTTCACCACAACGCCATGCGCCTCCACATTGGCGACAAAGCCGTCACCATCGGTCGAAAACCCTTCGATGGCCCCGTCGGGTGCGAAAACCAGCGTATTGACCGAACCCGACCGCCGTGCCGAACGATCCAGCCGGTCAACGATGCGAAAAGCCGCTTCCTTGTGCGGGATCGTGACATTCGCCCCACGGAACCCCGCAGCGCGCAAGCCATGCACCGCAACGTCAAACGCGCCGGGACGGACCGGCAGGGGCACATACGCCCCGTCGATCCCGTACTGCGCCAGCCAGAAATTATGCATCAGCGGCGAACGTGAATGTTCCACCGGCCAGCCGATCACCCCCGCAAGCGCCGTATGCCCGCCGATCCGGCGCGGCGCGGGCATGGCCGCGATGTCCCCCGCCTCGATATCATCAACACCGGCAGCACCAGTCCGGGGATCGAAAGCCTGCGTCATGCCCCCATTCCTTCCCATGCCTGTGGCAGTATCCGCGCAAGGCGCGCCGCCCATTCATCCTGCCCCTGCGGCGTTGCGATCAGGTCCTGACGCACCTCCAGTTCCAGATAGGCAAGGCCGCGCCCTTCTGCGTGGGTGGGAATGGTGTAATCACTGACATCCGTCAGGGCATAGGGTTCATTGCTGCCGATGACGAGGCCATCTTCGCGGGCAAGGACATCGCGGACCCGCAGGCCAAAGGCCGGGTTGCGGTTATGCAAGACACCGGCATGCCATGGACGGCTGACCCCATTCATTTCCGGCGTAAAACTGTGCAGCGCCACGAGGATGAGCGGCATGCCCGCCCCATGCCGCGCCGACAGTTCGGTTGCGATCCGGTTGTGATAGGGATGAAATATCTCCGCCACCCGTGCGCCTTCATCCTCGGCCGTCAGGTCAAGGTTGCCCGGCACCTGCGTGCCGTCACTTTCACGGACGATGGAGGTCGGGTGCCCCGGCGCGCGATTGCAGTCGATCACCAGCCGGGAATAGGCCTGCTCGATCAGCAGGCTGCCCAGACGTTCGGCCAGCGCCCGCCCCATTCCGGCGATTCCGATATCCCATGCGATATGGCGATCCCAGTCGTCATCCGCGACACCCAGCGTCCCCAGACGCCGTGGAACCGCGCGACCTGCATGATCGCTGACGAACAGGAACGGCGAATCGGGCCCGCGTTCCCCCTGCACCGTGGCGGAAGGGCCGAATTCAACCACCGGCGACGGATCTTCGTCCCCCAGAAGGCGCGTCATATTCATGGCGGTCCCGACAACTCCTGTCCGTGATCTTGCATTTTGGCAGACCCTACCGGCCACCGGCCCTGAACGAAAGGGGGCGCGGGCGATCTGTTTTCACGCCATGGGCCACTTTTGCATCATGATGGCGCCTCAGGACGCGATTGCACGCGCCGCCCCCCGTCATTAGGGTGCGTCGGTCGCGCCAGGGCGCGGCATCTACGGGGTCCGTTAAAGATGGCTGGGGCGCGACGACATGTCTGCAAATGAAAAGAACACCACCAACACGCATCAGGCAAACGCCCAGTGGGGCGGACGTTTCGCCGGGGGGCCTGCGGCCATCATGCAGGACATCAATGCCTCCATCAGTTTTGACAAGGCATTGTGGCGACAGGATATCGCGGGCTCCCTTGCGCATGCGGCAATGCTGGCGAAAACCGGCATCATTACCCCCACGGACGAAACCCGTATCCGCGAGGGGCTGAAGGACATCGCCGCGGAGATCGAGGCCGGTACCTTTGATTTCAGCACCGCGCTCGAAGATATCCACATGAATATCGAGGCCCGACTGTCCGAGCGCATCGGCGAGGCGGGAAAGCGCCTGCATACCGCGCGTTCGCGCAATGACCAGGTCGCGACCGATTTCCGCCTGTGGGTGCGCGACGCCATCGACGGGCTTGATGCGCAGGTTACTGCCCTGATCGAAACACTGTGCGCGCGCGCGATGGAACATGCCGCAACGCCCATGCCCGGCTTTACCCACCTGCAGACCGCGCAGCCCGTGACATTCGGCCACCACCTGATGGCCTATGTCGAAATGCTGGGCCGCGATCGCGGGCGGCTGTCGGACGCGCGGCGCAGGCTTAATGAATCCCCGCTGGGATCGGCGGCACTGGCGGGCACGTCCTTTCCCATCGACCGTGAAATGACGGCGCGCGCGCTCGGGTTCGACCGCCCTACGGCCAATTCGCTCGATTCCGTATCTGACCGCGACTTCGCCCTGGAATATCTCTCCGCACTGTCGATCATGGCGATGCACCTGTCGCGCCTGGCGGAAGAAATCGTCATCTGGTGCTCGGCCCCATTTTCCTTCATCCGCCTGTCCGATGCGTTCACCACCGGTTCATCCATCATGCCGCAAAAGCGCAATCCCGACGCGGCCGAGCTGATCCGCGCGAAAGGCGGGCGCATCACGGGGGCGCTGGTCGGGCTGCTGACGGTCATGAAGGGATTGCCGCTGGCCTATGCCAAGGACATGCAGGAAGACAAGGAACCGGTCTTTGCCGCGACCGACGCCGCTGCCCTGTCCCTGGCGGCGATGGATGGCATGGTGCGCGACCTGAGTGTCAATGCGCAGCAGATGCGGGCCTGCGCCGGTTCGGGATTTTCCACCGCGACCGACCTGGCCGACTGGCTGGTGCAGGTGCTGAAGCTGCCATTCCGCACCGCCCACCACGTCACCGGCCGCCTGGTGGGCAAGGCGGAAGCACGTGGCGTGGACCTGTCGCAACTGACGTTGCAGGAGATGCAGGCCGAAGAACCCGGCATAACCGCCGATATCTTCGACGTACTGACGGTGGAGGCATCACTGGCGTCACGCACCAGCCTTGGCGGTACTGCACCTGACAATGTGCGTGCGCAGGCCGGACGCTGGCAAAAGGCGCTGGCGGCGGAAAAAGAAGGGAAAAAGGCATGAACACCCGTCATGCATACTCCCGCGGGGCACACTCCCGCCGGGCACGCATGGCATGGGCCATGACGTGCATCATCGCGCTTTCGGTGGCAGGCAGCGTGCTGGGGGCCTGCGGGCGAATCGGCCCGCCCCAGCCTCCCGGCCCACGGTCGGACTTCACCTATAACCGGACCTATCCCGCGCCTGACCGTTAAGAGATTGTTTGAAAACACATCATTGATAAAAAACGAGAAAAGTTTTTGGGTGCCGCCTTTTTCCAAAAAGGCGGCGTCTTCTGAAG
>NZ_BANE01000143.1 GCF_000964405.1 Novacetimonas hansenii JCM 7643 | reverse complement strand
TGCACGCTTGCGGCGGGTGGCGGCCTTCTTTTCCACCGGGGCCTCTGCCACCGGGGCGGCGGCAACGGCCTTGCGACGGCCCCTGCGTGCCGGGGCGGGCACGGTTTCCACCACGTCCTCGATCAATTCGATCTGGACCGGGGCTTCCATCTTTTTCTTTTGCGCAGGACGCTTTTTCGAAACTGACACCTTTTTTCCCACCACTTCAGCTTCCTCGGCGCCCTTGACGCGAGAGGACGGCGTCGCCGTGCCACGGGATGCGCCGGCAGCTGCCGCGCGCCGTCCCTTGCGAACGGTTGCCTTTTTGTTGTCTGCCATACACTCCACCTTTAAGAATATAAATGTATGTATCCCATCATTAACCCGGCGCATGACATCGCAATCGGCATTGCCCGCGCCGTTCCCGACCGGATGACAGATAACGCCCCGACGATGCTATTCATCGCTGGTCATCTGCTATTGGGCTGACATTACAAAACACGCAACTGGGACATTATGGATATACCAGAATGTCCCTTCATTGCGACGCGAAACCTGACGATGTCAAGCGAATGTCGAATAATCTTGCCGTTTTTCTTAATATCAAGCGTAACAATCTGAATCGGAAATGCATGACATGACATCGTCATTCATAAATAATTACGATACTGATTTTAAATATATCTTTATATAACCTTATATTTTCCAATATTACATGGATATATTCATTACCGTCCGGCATTGCCGCCCCACGCTGGGAACAGGCAAGCCATGTGTACAGTGTGGGGTATATTCATTCCCATGCCTTGACCGTCTTCATATGGCACAATATTGCGCGCCCATGAAGATCGCTCTTTTCCTTGCCCGCAACATCTCCACCACCGCCGTCGCGGCCACGTGCGATGTCCTTGCGGGATATCCGCAGCGGCTGGTGCGCCGGATCGGCCATCCCGTCATGTGGATGGGTCGCCTGACGGATATTCTGGACACGCGGATGAACCGCGACACCGATGCGGATCATACAAGATACAGGAACGGTTTTTTGGCAATGTCGGTCATCGCGACCGTCCCGTGCGCGACTGTCGCCCTGGCGCAGGAGGTGATCGCACGCCGGGTGTCCCCATCGCTGGCGATCGTAACGGGGGGGATCATCGGCAGTTCACTCAGCGCACAGCGCTCGTTATGGGAACATGTCCGTGCGGTCTCCCTTGCCGCACGACAGGGGCTTGCGCCGGCACGCATGGCCGTTTCGCATATCGTCGGACGTGATCCCGCACAGCTTGACGAGGCGGCGGTCATGCGCGCGGCGGTGGAAACACTGGCCGAAAATTTCTCCGACGGTGTGGTCGCCCCCCTGCTGTGGATGTCGCTGGGTGGTCCGGCGGGGGCCGCGTTCTATAAATCGGTCAATACCGCCGACAGCATGATCGGCCACCGCACGCCGCGCCATGACCGTTTCGGCTATGCTGCGGCACGGCTGGATGACCTTGTCAACCTGCCGGCGTCACGGCTGTCGGCGATATGGATCATCCTTGCGGCCATGACGATGCGCGACATGGATGCGCGTGGGGCGTGGCGCATCCTGCGCCGTGACGCCCGACATCACCGCTCCCCCAATGCCGGATGGCCGGAGGCGGCTATGGCGGGTGCATTGGGCGTCCGCCTGTCGGGGCCGCGTTCCTATAACGGCGTGATCTCGCACGAACCCTGGGTGGGGGACGGACGCGCCGACCTGACGCCGCGTGACCTCGACCGGGCACTGACCCTTTACCGTCGCGCCTGCCTGGTACAGGGCGGTGTGCTTGTCGCGCTGTCGATCATGCTGCGCCATGGGGCATGGCGGACGCACCGCGTCACACGCACACAGGCCGGGCAAGCGCCAGAAGCGCGGTGATATCGACATGACGTTCCAGATGATCGGCCAGCGCGTCGAGCGCATCTTCCACCGTTTCATCATGGTCGCGTCCCACCGACCCCGCGCCCAGCCGTGCCAGCAGCGCGCGCCGCGCCGCGCCATCGGACAGCAGCCCATGCACGTAACTGCCCCACACGCGCCCAGACGGCGCAACCGCGCCATCACCATGGGTCCGCAGGTCAATCAGGGGACGCAGCACATGGTCCGGCCCATCGGTCACGCCCATGTGCATTTCGTATCCACGCACCGCCACCCGTTCAGGCAACAGGGTGCCCGACACATTTTCCAGCCGCTTTTCCCCTGACAGCACCGTTTCCACATCCAGCAGGCCAAGTCCCGCAACGCGACCGGCCGGTCCCTCCACACCATGCGGGTCAGCCACATGACGGCCCAGCATCTGATAGCCACCACATATCCCCAGGACATGCCCACCACGGCGCACATGGGCAAGGATGTCGATATCCCATCCTTCGGCACGCAGGACGGCAAGATCGGATATCGTCGCCTTTGACCCCGGCAGCACCACAAGGTCGCATGGCGGCAGCGGTTGCCCGCGTGCAACCACCGTCAATGCAACATCACGTTCGGCACGCAGCGGGTCGAGGTCATCGAAATTGGCGATCATCGGCAACCATGGCACGGCCACGCGCAAGGCCCCCTGCCCCGTGCGTCCGGCGCGCAGGTCGGCCGCGTCCTCCGCCGGGAGGTCGCGCACACGATCAAGGAACGGCACAAGGCCAAGCGCCGCCCATCCGGTATGTTGCGCGATGGCGGTCATGCCATCGGCGAACAGGGAGGGCACGCCGCGCATCCGGTTGACGATAAAGCCGCGGATGCGCGCCGCATCACGCCGGTCCAGCACGGCCTGCGTGCCGACAAGGCTTGCGATCACGCCACCGCGGTCGATATCGCCGATCATCACGACGTCAATATCCGCCGCCTGTGCAAAGCCCATGTTCGCGATGTCATCATCACGCAGGTTGACCTCCGACGCGGAACCCGCCCCTTCGACCAGCACAAGGTCACATGCCCCGGCCAGACGGCCAAAAGAGTGCATGACTTCGGGCATCAGGCCACGCTTGAAGGACTGGAAATCACGTGCATGGACCTGCCCGCGCACCTGCCCGCACACCACAAGCTGCGATCCCGCCATGCCCTGCGGCTTGAGCAGGACAGGGTTCATGTCCACATCAGGCGCCACCCCGCAGGCGCGTGCCTGCAGCGCCTGCGCGCGCCCGATTTCGCCACCACCGGCGGTAACGGCGGCATTGTTGGACATGTTCTGCGGCTTGAACGGCCGGACCTGCAACCCGCGCCGCACGCAGGCCCGCGCAAGGCCCGCGACCAGCACCGATTTCCCGACGCTGGACCCTGTGCCCTGGAACATCAGCGCACGCGCCATCAGAATTCGATCCCGGCCTGCGCCTTCACACCGTCCTTGAAATGATGCTTCACCAACGACATTTCCGTCACGAGATCGGCCGCCGCGATCATGGCCGGGCGCGCATTGCGCCCCGTCACGACGACATGCTGCATCACAGGACGTGCGGCGATGTCGGCAATGACATCTTCGAGCGGCAGATAATCATAACGCAGCGCGATATTGAGTTCATCAAGGATCACAAGCGCCACATCCGTGCGCCGCAACGCCGCGCGCGCCTGTTCCCATGCCCGTTCGCACGCGGCAATGTCACGTGCGCGGTCCTGCGTGTTCCATGTGAACCCCTCGCCCAGCGCATGCCATTCCACAAGGTCGCCGAATTTTTCCAGCGCGATGCGTTCCCCCGTGTTCCACGCCCCCTTGATGAACTGGATCACCACGACACGGCCGCCATGCGCCACCGTGCGCAACGCCATGCCGAACGCCGCCGTGGACTTGCCCTTGCCAGGGCCGGTATGGACCGCCAGCAGTCCCTTCTCCACCGCCTTGGCCGCGACCTCGTTATCCTGCACTTCCTTGCGCTTGCGCATTTTTTCGCGGTGGCGTTCCGCGTCGGGCAAATCGGTCATTTCATCTCCATCGGCAAACCTGCTGCCACAAACACCACGCGCCCGGCCTCCCGCGCAATGGCCTGATGCAACAGACCTGCCTCGTCACGGAAACGACGCGCCAGCGCATTGTCGGGCACGATGCCCAATCCGACCTCGTTCCCCACCAGAACCGTGGGAGCAGCCCTGCGCCGCAGGGCGGAAAGCAGCCCGTCACGCGCCTGCGCGATGTCACAACCATCAAGCAGCAGGTTCGTCAGCCACAATGTCAGACAATCCACCAGCACCGGCCGCACACCCGCCGCATCAAGCACCGGCCCGATGTCACGCGGTTCCTCCACCGTGTCCCATCCCTCTGCCCGGCCTGCACGGTGATGGGCGACACGATCACGCATTTCCGCGTCATAGACCCGCGACGTCGCGACATAGATCCATGGACGCGGCCAGCGTGTGACGATCCCTTCGGCAAAACTGCTCTTCCCCGAACGCGCACCGCCCAGCACCAGCACGGCGCCTGCCATGCCCGTCATGCCTGCCGTTCCCTCCGAAGCCTGCATTTAACTCCTCCGCCATCTTGCATCGCGCGGCATAAGACCACACAACTGCGCCCATGCCATCCCGTGTATCCCGCACTGCCCCGACAGTTCCCCTTCCGCGCAGCCTGACGTCCATGGCGCAGTTACACGCCGCATGCCGCGACATGCCGCCGCCCGATGACAGTATCGACGCCCGCATCGCCGAACGCGACCTGACCCTGACAAAGCCACCAGGCAGCCTGGGCCGGCTGGAACATCTGACGGCATGGCTGGGCCGGTGGCAGGGGCGCGCATGCCCGGCGCTGGATCATGTGCGCATTATCGTCTTTGCGGGAAACCATGGTGTCGTGGCGCAGGGCATCTCCCCCTGGCCCGCCAGCGTCACGGCCCAGATGGTGGCGAATTTCGAATCCGGCGGCGCTGCAATCAACCAGATCGCCCGTGTCGGGCAGGCGGAACTTCGCGTGGTGCCCCTGATGGAATTGCGCCCCACAGCGGATTTCACACACGCCCCGGCGATGGAGGAGGCCGCATTCCTCGACGCCATCAATGCCGGCATGCACGCCGTGGGGGAAGAGACAGACCTTCTGTGCCTTGGCGAGATGGGAATCGGCAACACCACCGCCGCGTCAGCCATCGCGGCGGCCCTGTTCGGCGGGCATGGGGGGCAGTGGGCCGGGCGCGGCACCGGCCTTGATGCGGCAGGCGTGGCGCACAAGGGCGCCGTAATCGACCGGGCGCTGGCGCGGCATGAAGGCATGCTGGATGATCCGCTTTCGGTGGCGCGGATACTGGGTGGGTATGAACTCGCGGCGATCATGGGGGCGGTCCTTGCCGCGCGGTGGCGGGGAATTCCCGTCGTGCTGGACGGATTTGTCTGCACCGCCGCCGCCGCCCCGCTGGCACGCATGCACCCGCATGGGCTGGACCATGCCGTGCTGTCGCACTGTTCCGCCGAAAACGGTCATGCCGTGCTGGCACGAACGCTCGGGCTGTCGCCGCTGCTCGATTTCGGCCTGCGCCTTGGCGAGGCATCGGGCGCGGCACTGGTGATCCCGTTATTGCGCAGCGCGGTGGCGTGTCATACCGGCATGGCGACATTCGCGCAGGCACAGGTCAGCGGCCGCGCATGACCAACCTGCCGGCATGCCTGCGCGCGGATATCGTCTGCGGGGTGGGCCTGCTGACACGCCTGCCGATGGGATGGCTGGCGCGCGACGGGTTGCCCTATTCCATGACGCGCTGCGTATGGACATGGCCGATCATCGGCGCATTGTGCGGAATGATGGGCGCGGGGGTGGTCGTTGCGCTGTCCCACCTGCGGATTGCGCCATTACCCGCCGCCACGATCGCGGTGGCGGTGCAACTGCTGCTGACGGGCGGGCTGCACGAAGACGGGCTGGCGGACATGGCGGACGGGTTTGGCGGCGGGACGACACGTGCGCGCAAGCTGGAGATCATGCGTGACAGCCGCATCGGCAGTTACGGGATGATGGCGCTCGCGCTCGCGCTACTGGCACGCGTGGGGGCCATCAGTGCCCTTCCGACCGGGCTGGCGATCATGGTGCTGCCTGTCACCGGGGCACTGGCGCGTGCGGCGATGGCCGGGCTGCTGGTCATGCTGCCCCCTGCACGCAGTGATGGCGTGGCCGCCACGATGGGGCACATCCCCTGGCCCGCGCTGCTGGCATGCGTCCTGCCGCCGGTCATGCTGGCACCGTGGCTTCTGGGTACGTGGGCGGGAACGGTGGCCATCTGTGCAACACTTGCCCTGGGTGGCGGCATGGCGCTGCTTGCACATCGGCAGATCGGCGGCCACACGGGCGATGTGCTGGGGGCGACGGCATGCCTTGGGGAATGCGTGCTGCTGGCGGTCGTGCCTGCCGCCCTTGGCTGCGTGGCCGGTTGAACGCCCCCTGTTGACACGAAATTTCTGGCTGTGCGGGTCCGGATATCCTTCAGCCCACGGACGGCACCGCCATGCCGCGGGCATCCGCATGGGCGCATTCGCGGAACGTGCGGGCCTGCATGACATGGACAGTGCCCATCGGTGGTGCCTCAGCAAGGAGCGAGGCCACATCCCCCCGCGCCAGTGCGCGCATCAACCGCAACGGCCCCCCATGCGTGACCACCGCGCACGAACGCCCCTGCCGCATGACATCCCCCCAGAACGCACCGATGCGGGCGCGCAACGCACGACCATTCTCCCCCTCGGGAAAGGTATATCCCTCCACATCACGTGCCCATGCCTCAAGGTCGGAGCGGGGCACATCACGCCACAGCATTCCCTCCCACCTGCCGAAATCCAGTTCGTGCAGACGCCCGTCAACATGCATTTCCAACCCCAGCGCGGTCGCGATCCGCTGGGCCACAAGCCGACAGCGCGTGGCGGGAGATGTAAAGATGACTTCGCACCCGATGCCACGCATGACCGCCTTCATGCCGTCGGCCACCTGTTCCCAGCCAGCCTCCAGCATCATGTCGGCGCGTCCGTAACACCGCCCCAGCGCATCGCGGACCGCGGGATGCCGCGCGAGCGCCACCAGAAATTGATTATCCATAACGCCCTGTCCCGCCTGCACCCGCCAAAAACCGCCCGCAGGTTCCGACAGGAACACCCCGCGCACCATCCCCATCGGCATGGGGCAGATATCCAGTGAACACATGCCCACCGTGCGAACGGCGTGGATCGGGCCGGAACGGCGCATTCCTCGCTTAAATGTTATGCGCGCGACATGGGGTGGCTGGCCTTAAACGGAGCCTGCCTCAACTTTACAGACGTAGATATCTTCTGCATATCTGCATTGTTTTCGCACAAATCTTCAGGAATCATCTATATGCTGGCCACCGTGCCCTGCGGTGGACGGGGCAATACGGAGAAAAACATGCGGATATGGGCCTATGCCTGTCTGCTTCTGTGCCTGCCTGTCCACGCCCAGGCCGGAAGTGCCTATAAGGTGAAGCACCAGACCGTCGCCTGTGGCGACGATGCAGCCCTGAAGGCCCTGAACGACCGGACCAACCCGCGTGCAGCCGATCCCGCATGGCGACATGCCATGATGGCGCAGGGGCAATGCTATACCATTACACCCGACATGCGCTGGGAAAAAATCGCCAACCGCAACGGGCTGCCGCTGCTGCGCCACAATCCGCCGGTGGCGGGCATGCCGCCACTATATTTCATGTCGTCCGACATTGCCGACCTCACCGCCCCGGCCATCACCAGTGGCAGAGCGACCGATGCCCCCGCCACAACACCCTCCCCCACACCGCCCGCAAACGGCACGGACCCGCAGGACGCCAGTACACAGGCCCAGGCACCATCGCCATCCGAACCTGTCATCATCGCCCGCACGGACCCGCCCGCACCCACTGACCTGTTTTCCATCACCGGTGGCTTCCAGAAACTCGGGTCAATGCTTCTCTCCGCTTTGCTTGCCCTTGGGGCGGGCTGGCTGCTGTGGGTTCTTTATCGCGTGATCATGGCATTCATGGGGCGACGTGGCGCCCTGCGGCAGGCCACGACACTGGTGGATCGCAATGCCGGGCTGCTGATCCAACGCCGCCTGCATGCGCACGAAGGCCAGGCGGCCCACGGCCATGCCCCGGCCCAGCAATGGCAGCGCGAGGTCACCCGTTTCTGCCGCACCACTTTGTTGCCCGCCCTTGCCGGGGATGGGCGGGAGCGGTACTGGTGCGACATCGAACGCAAGGTCCACGCGCATATCGACGCCGTATCCACCCGCGCCCGACCACGCCCCGACCTGCGCCTTGTCACGCCCCCGCCCTATCGGGCAGACATGACATGCACGCAGTATGTGGCCTATTGCATGGGGCTGCTTGAAAAAGCAGGCTGGGATACCCGCATGTCAGGCAATGCAGGACAGGCCGCCACGGTCATCGTGGCGACGAAGGACGGACTGTCCATGGTTGTGCAATGCTGGACCGAACGCAGGCCGGTGGAGGAAGAAACCGTGCGCCAGTGCATCGCCGCGCGTTCCGGCCTGTCGGCGCGGATCGCGGTGGTTGTCTCCAGCGCCCCTTATACGCAACAGGCGTTACAGATGGGAAAAAGCAGCCGCGTCTTCGTCCTGCATCACGAAGAACTGCAGAAATTCGCAAGCCAGGTCGAAGCCCCGCAGGTCGCCTGACCCCACCGCCGCCATCATCGGGGCACATGGCATTGAACTTTCCCGCCCGCCGGGACATAGGGCACACAGGCCCACATATTTCCGGGCCTGCATGCGGGGCACCATGTCCCGATATTTTGTGGAGAGTCGTGCATGAGCAAGCAAATCACTGTCGTCGCCATCGCGGAAGCCAGGCCCGGATGCGAAGCCCAGGTCGAAGCCGCGATCGCCGCCTGCGTGCCGCCATCCCGTGCGGAAGCCAGCAATGGCGGATATGTCCCCCACCGGGATGAGGCCAACCCGTCACGGTTCGTGTTCGTCGAACGCTGGGCCAGCCGCGAGGCCCTGGCGGAGCATGAAAAAACCCCGCATTTCCAGGCCATGGCCAAAAGCTTTGCCCCACTGCTGGCAAAGCCGCTTGAAGTCATGATCCTGGACCCGATCGACCAAGAAGCTGTCTGAAAACAAATCATTGATAAAAAAGAAAAGTTTCTGGGTGCCGCCTTTTTGAAAAAAGGCGGCGTCTTCTGAAGCTTT
>NZ_BANE01000144.1 GCF_000964405.1 Novacetimonas hansenii JCM 7643 | reverse complement strand
GCCGGTTTCGACACCAGCATCATCAAGCACGGGACGGACGTTCAGACTCTGCAGCAGCCCGCGGCGCTCGATATCGCGTGCCAGTTCCTCGATCGACAGACCGGACTTGATCCGCCGCACGTTGGACTGGGACAGCACCAGCCGGTTGAACGGGATGTCGCGGGACGAACTCAGGCTGATTTTGGGAATAGCGGTCGCCATTGCGAAAAACTCCATGACGGGCGGACAGGAGACTCTCCCCTACCCTCTCAACCCGTCATGAAATTCCGCGCAACCCTCTGACTCTGAAGGCCAACACAGGAGTATCCTAGAAAACTATCGCTACAAAAAAGCTCCGATGATTGACCACAGACACAGGCCACGATTAGCTCGCTGACAACTGATCAAAATTCACTGTTTTTCCTAAATAGTCAGACAAAATATCGATCGTTAAACTTAATCGAGCCGACATAAACTTCGTTTGCGGCCAGACCGCGTAAATATCCTGAGATGCCAAAGGCAATTCATCCAGAAGTGAAACAAGTCGCCCTTCGTTGAGATGATTATGAATGAGCCAGCGTGGTAAGCAGGCAATGCCCATGCCTCGAAGAGCGGCGTCAGCCATTGCTTCCTGATTATCAAATTGCAGCCGCCATTTAGGAGGAAGTTTGAACTCCGTGCCTCCGATATCACGAAACTTCCACAGGCATGGCTGTTCATTTTTCCAATAAATCAAAGCATCGTGATGCCAGATATCTTCAAGGGAATGAACCGGACCACAACGTAACAAATAAGAAGGCGCTGCACATAGCACCTGTCTTTGAGCGGCAATTTTACGCACGTTTAGAAAGCTCGTCGGCTCGCGGTCCAGTCCGTTACGAATAGCCAGGTCAAACCGTTCGGTGACAAGATTATGTTCTAAATCAGAGAAACGAAGATCCAACTCCAGATTTTCATACTTAATAGCCAGATCTAGCAAGAATGGTTCCACACAATATCTACCGAGAACAGTCGGCATAATTACTGTCAATTTACCTTTGACATTAAATCGTCCGAACTCCAGCACGGATTGACCTACTCGAACTTCTTCACGGGCGCGGACACACCTCTCGTAATAAATATGACCTTCTTCCGTCAAATTGTGTCGACGGGTAGTACGCTGGAACAGCCTTACCCCTAATCTTTTCTCAATACGTCCAATAGTTTTTGCAACAGCTGAGCGTGAAAGCGATAACCGCTCAGCTGCCCGGGCGAACCCCCCGGCCTCGACGGCCTTCAGGAAAACACTAATGCCTTCGAAATCATCTCTCATATGAATAATCATCAGTAAATTACTGATACTTCTGAGTTTCCGTAATCGAAAACTTCATCAATCCATAAAATCTCTTTTCGTAGACATTTTTCTTGGTGAGAGACGATATGAATCAACGAGTTTTCAAAATAATCGGATTACAAGTTGCAGGAGCGGTTTGTACCCTGATTTTTCTATCATTTCCGTTCTTTATGGGAGGCTACCACTTCCCAACGAGAAACTGGTTCGGCGCAACGTGCGATAAAGCAACTGTTCGACTATCTTGCGTCTGGATGGGCTGCTCGGGACAGTCACCAAGGCTCTAAGCTGAAAAAAATGTGTCTGGGGGGCCGCTAGGTAGCAGATGCGCTGCCGACTGGTGCGGCGATGACTCGCAATCGAAAGAGCAATTACGACGAGCCAGCGATTGATGCCACAGCCCCAAGTAGAGACAAAGAAACTCGTGAAAATGACGATGAATGCCGTAATTGCGATTGTTTTTCCCGTCAGTCCCTCGGTCATGCTAAGCTCTCTAGTCATCAGAGTCAGCAGGCTGAAGGGCAATAGTTCAGCCGCAATCATGCTGGCAACGCCCAATGCGATGGAAAACACAGTGGTCCAACATGGGCTCATCACAGCAGACTCTATGTACAAGTTTGCTTCTGCCAATATTCTTCTCACTCGCTTCCAAATCATCTCGACCTTCTGACCTGAGCTGTCGAGTGCCCCGAAGATTGGACGTTCCAAGGCAATAGCCTCAACTGTTGTATATAGCGCTAGAAAGATTTATATTATAGTAGTTTTATAGATAATGAAGTTATACGAGAAAGATATTAATGCGCCGAGAAGATCTGACTGATCTCAATAGTTTTCTGGTCGTTGCCGAAGAGGGTAGCTTCACACGGGCCGCCATTAGGCTTGAGACCTCGCAATCAGCGGTGAGCAACACGGTGCGCCGTTTGGAGGAGCGTCTGGGTGTTCGTCTCATCACGCGAACTACGCGTAAGGTAGTTCTCACTAAAGCCGGCGAAAGACTATTAAACTCAGTTGGACCAGCTTTCAGCTTCGTGGACAGCGAATTAACCGCGATAGCTAATTTGCGCGACCGCCCTGCGGGCTTGGTGCGTATCTCGACATCCGAGTTTGCTGCTCACAGCATTGTCTGGCCCGCGGCCAAGCGGCTGATGACAACTTATCCCGACATCCAGGTCGAGATTAGCATCGATGCGACACTGACTGATATCGTTGACCAACGCTTCGACGCTGGTGTGCGCCTAGGCGAATTGATCGCGCAGGACATGATTTCTGTAAGGATCGGCCCCGACGTACGGATGGTGGCTGTTGCGTCGCCCACCTATCTGGAAGGCAGAACTGAACCGAACTCACCACATGACTTGGCCGAACATATCTGCATCGCAGTGCGCGCACCGACACGCGGATCCATCTATGCTTGGGAGTTCGAAAAGGACGGGGATGAACTCAAGATAAAAGTGCAAGGTCAATTCACGTCGAACTCTGGGTCGCTTGCTATCAAGGCAGCCATAGCTGGCCTAGGCATCGCTTTCGTACCGGATTTTCACGCCGAAGCCGCGATTAAGGCCAAACAGGTCAAAATATTGCTTGAGGACTGGTGTCAGCCTTTCCCAGGTTTTCATCTCTATTATCCCAACCGCAGGCACCACTCGCCGGCTTTTTCTCTGCTTCTGCAAGAATTGCAACGATCGAGAAGATAGGTTGGCGAAACTGACATCTCAAAATCCAGAGTTCGGGACAACGCTTCAAACTGATCGCCAAGCCTACTCAGGCGAGCAAGCCGTTCCTCAACATCAAAAAAATGGTCAGCTTCATCATCCATCCCTCGTCGTGAAATAAACGATGGAAATACTGGCAGGAACTCATAATTAGAGGGCTTTTCAAACCCTCAATATGCAGACAATTAGTCTTATTTTACGGATCGATCCCATAGGGCGTATACTGCTTCGTGCAGGAAGACTGGACCCGGCGCGATTCCAAATTCTTTCTCAATCTGCTCCAGGCGTTTTTCGAGAACGAAGAGAAATATCCTGTAATGATGCGCTGCGTGTCCGTCATCTCCCTGATAGGCTGGGTTGCCTTCACAGAAGGTGCCAGAGAGGCACAGGGCAACGTCCAGGCTATAGTATCCACGGCACACCATGGGACGTTGCTCATAGATTGAGCATGCGCCATCGAACAGAAACGGGCAAAACGGCACGCCGGTCAGCAGTCTCTGATAAAGCTGCTCCAGGCGATCCAGCGTGAAGGTGCGTTGTGCATGATCCAGCGCAAGGTGTGCAAAAATCGGATTGACCTGGATGAGACTTCTGCAACAGGTGTCGCAGCCATTGCGGCACGCGACAGGTTTCACAATGCAGAGATGGTTGAGGTGATCGGATACGTCATTGCAGAGATCCAACAACCTGCTGGCAAGCCGTATCATGTCAGAGGGCTGGGAGAGGTTGGCCAACCCCTGCCTGAGCATGGCATCGGCTTCACTTACCTTGCTCCGCATATAGGTAAGGGTGGCCGTCGCGGGGACGGGTAGTGATGGCTGAGGCATGCGCTCTTTCCTTCACGGCTCTCGCGCAGTGAATTGTCTGTGTCGTCTATGCGTCGAATGAGGCTGATCGTCAGAGGATATGCTCGGCAAGAGGTGCCTTGCGGGGCGGTATCTCTGTGCCCCAACCGCCGCCGAGCGCCTTGTAGAGGGTCACAGTGTTCGACAGGGCCTGGAGTTGGGTCGTAATGGCTGCAAGCTGGGCGGTATACCATGCCCTCTGCGCGACAAGTGTTGCGAGATAGGGATCATAGCCGGCCCTGAATCTCTGCAGGGCGAGGGTATATTGCCGCTGATTGGCAGCGACCGATGCCTGCTGGGCCACCATCTGCCCGAGATAGGTTTCCCGCCCGGCCAGCGCATCCGCGACTTCGCGAAACGCGGACTGAATCGTTCGCTCGTAGCGGGCCACTTCTTCTCGTTTGCGAGCGTGGGCCTGCTTGAGCTGGGCAGTCAGACGGCCTGCGTCAAAAAGCGGCAGGGTAATCTGCGGTGCGACATTCCATGCGCCCATGCCGCTCTGGAAGAGCCGGGTGATGTTGTTGCTTGCCGTGCCGTTGGCGGCCGTGATCTGGATTTTAGGAAAGAATTCGGCCCGGGCGGCACCAATATCGTCATTGGCTGCTCGCAACTCGCCTTCAGAAGCCGCTATATCTGGTCGTCGGCTTATCATATCCGATGGCAGGCCTGCCGGCACGACTGGAAATGGCGCGATGGAATCAAGAGAAGTCCTGGTGTTCATGGAGCGGATCGTGGCGTCCGTGAGCGGGGTACCCACCAGCAGGGTTAACTGATCAAGAGCCTCCACGCGTTGTCGTGTGTAGATTTGCAGACTGGTTTCGGCGTCATGCATGGAGGCTTCGGCTTCCGCCAGGTCCAGTTGCGTACCTGTGCCGACTTCGACTGTCTGTTTGACAAGATCGTAAGTATGGCGTCGGTTTTCCAGAACATTCTGTGTAACTGTGAGCGCCTGATTGTTGGCGACCCAGTTCAGCATGGCCGTCGCCACACTGGAAATAATGCTCAGCCGCATGGCCTGCTGGTTCAGCGCGCTGGCCATATAGCGGTCGAACGAGGCTCTCGATGCACTTCGTATGCGGCCCCACAGGTCAACTTCATAGGCGGAAATACCGAAGCCGACTGCATACTGCCGCATGTAGATCGGTTCGTCCGTGCGGGAGAGGCTCCAGATATGAGAGTTCATTTTCTGGATATTGGCACCGGCAGTGCCATTGAGTGTTGGAAAGAGAGCCGCGTTTTCTATATCAAACTGGGAGCTGGCAGCCGCAGCCTGCTGCTGGGCTATACGCAGGTCGCGGTTATTCTCCAGCGCGCTCGCAATCAGGGTTTGCATCACCGGGTCCCGATAAAAAGACCGCCAGTCCTGCAGGAGCGCAGAGGCATCCTGCCCTGCAACGCCCTTCCCCTGCCCCTGTGGCCAGCCGTTGGCAACAGGAGCCTCCGGTTTGTGATAGTGCGGGATCATGGTGCAGCCACCAAGAAGAGCCAGCAGCAGCGCTCCACATACAGAAGAACCCCGCACGATCAGAGCACCTTCAGCGATTTGTCGAGTTGAGGAGCCACAATGCTTCCCTCATGCAAGGCAGAAGGCGGATGGACTACAAGCTGGCTGCCATCGGGCAAACCATCCAGAATTTCCAGATGATCGCCATAATCCCGACCAATCCTGACCTTGCGGACCACAACCTTGTTATCTGCCTCAACAGTTTCCACAGACAGGCCATCGGCCTCGTAGTTGAGTGCTTCTGAGGGCACCATAATAACGGGGGCTGCCCGTGGCAGATCAAAATGGATTTCCGCATAAAGCCCGGCTGTCAGGCGATTATCGTGGTTATCAATGTCGATCTCGACGGGCAGCATACGGCTTCCCTGTTCCAGCGCGTGCCCTGTTCGCGTCACTGTGCCTTTGAAAGTCTGACCAGGTCGTTCCGGCACTACGATCGAGGCCGGCTCCCCCACTTTGACTGTCAGAGCAGCATCCTGGGGAACGTGGACACGTACGCGTAACCGGTCGGTGCGGGTGACCACAAACAGGGGGCGTGACGCGGCGTTATCAGCGCTGACCAGATCTCCGGCCTCCACGTTCCTGACGGTGACAACGCCGTCATAAGGGGCGGTCACCGTCGTGTAGGCCTGACGTTGCGCAGTTTCAGCCAGCACGGCATCAGCGGCTTTCTGTTCGGCCTGCCGGGCATTCTGGGTCAGACGATCGACATCGAAATTCTGTTTGCTGACAGCCCCACCGCCGACAAGCCCGCCGGACCTGCGGGCGGTAATCTGCGCCAGAGCCAGATTGGCACGGGCCTGCGCCAGTGTGGCCTGCGCCTGCTCAACGCGGTGATCGAGTTCCGGCGCACGGATAATCGCCAGAACCTGTCCGGCCTGCACAGGGGTTCCGATATCGACAAATCGCTTGTCGATATAGCCCGAGGCGCGGGCCCCAATGGGGGTTGTCTCAATCCCCACCGTCTCGCCCGGCAGGTCTAGCGACAAAGGTTGTGTCGAAGCACGCGCGATCATGGTCCGCACATCAGGAACCTGCTGGTCGCGTTCTCTGGCCGTTGCCGTGACCGCGTGCGCACGCTCGACATGGCTATAAACGCCATAACCAACTGCGACGATGACACTCAAGCCTGCAACAACGCCGGGGGAAAGCCGCCTGTGTGCGTGGCCAGATTGGGACATGACAGGATCAGACGACATTCTCATATTCCTCAAGTAGGCGGGATTCACGACGGCGCAGACGGCTGTAGAGCCAGGGGACAACAAAAAGCGTGGTGCAGGTGCCAATCATCAAGCCGCCAATCACGGCGCGGCCCAGAGGTGCGTTCTGCTCGCCGCCATCTCCGAGGCCCAGCGACATCGGCAGCATGCCGATCACCATCGCGAGGGAGGTCATAAGGATCGGTCTGAGGCGTTCCCGGCCTGCTTCCATGGCGGCTTCCATGGCGTTCATGCCATGCGCGCGGCTTTCCTTGGCGAAGGTGACAAGCAGGATGGAGTTGGCACTCGCCACGCCCACGCTCATGATCGCCCCCATGAGTGAGGGCACGGAGAAAGTCGTTCCCGTGACGAAAAGCATGAGCACGATGCCGCACATGGCCCCCGGCAGACCCAGTATGACAACCAGCGGGTCCATGAAGGACTGGAAGTTCACGACCATCAGCAGATAGACCGCAACCGCCGCAACCAGCAGGCCAATCTCAAGGCGCGCGAACGAGGTGTTCATGCTGTCGATCTGCCCTGCTACCTCTATGTTGTTGCCGGGTTTCAGATCGCCTTTATGCCGATCTACGATCCGCCCGATATCGCGTGCAATGCTCCCGAGGTCACGATCCTCGGCGCTGGCGTCGATATCCAGAACCGGCTGGATGTTGCTGTGTGAAATCACGTCAGGCGCTACCGCGCGCTCGATGGTTGCCACGTTCCTCAGCAGGGTCGGGATACCGGCCGCCTGCGATGCATTCCCTGCCACCACCAGCTTGCCCAGATCATCAACGGTGTTGACCTGATATTGCGGCGTCTGCACGGCAACCGGGTAAAGCGTTCCCATCTGCGGATCAGGCCAGAAGTTCGGCGTGACCGTGTTGGAGGAGGCCTGCGAGACCATAACGCTACGGGCTACATCATTCAGAACGAGATTGAGGTCCTGCGCCCGTTCGCGGTCGATCGACACGTTCAGGGCAGGTGCGGCAAGCTGCTGATGCAGGTGCACATCCACAAGACCGCGCACATGGCGCATGTCCTCCATGATCTTGCCCATAACCACGCGGTTATTCGCCTGATCGTAGCCCGTGATCCGCACATCGATCTGGGATGTCAGACCAAAATTCAGGATCTGCGTTACCATGTCGGCGGGCTGGAAATAAAACACGACATCAGGGAAGCGTTTGGCCAGAACTGTGCGCAGACGGCTGATATACTCCGCTGTCGGACGATGCTTTTCCTTCAGGGCCACCATGATTTGTCCGTCATTCGGGCCAATGGTTGAGCCATCATCAAAGGGCATGGAATAACGGAAGGGGATGCCGATATCGTCAAGCACCAGTTCGCGCTCATTCTGGGGAACAACTTCGCGAATGGTATCTTCCACCTGATCGAAAATCCGTTCGGTCGTCTCAATTCGCGTACCCGCAGGCGCACGGACGTGCAGCTTGAACTCTCCGGCATCAATAACCGGGAAAAAGTCCTGCCCCACCTGCGTTGCAAGAAGCACCGCGCCCAGAACAAAGATGCCGCCTAGAGCCGGAACTTTCCATGAGCTATGAAGAAGGCCGGACAGCGTCTTTTCATAACCATTTCGCAGACGCTCAAACCGGGCATCAAATTTCGCGCCGAACCGTTCAAAAATCGTGGGGGGCTTCCCAGCCTCTTCACGGCGCTTCTTGGCCTGTTCTTCGGAGCGCAGCAGAAGAGCCGCAAAAATCGGCACCAGAGTCCGGCTGATGACGTAGGAGGCCAGCATCGCATACACAACGGCCAGCGCCATAGGCGTGAACAGAAAGCGTGATGGTCCGGTCAGGAATTCCACGGACACGAACACGCAGGAAATCGCCAGCGTGGATACCAGTGTCGGCAGGGCAATGCCCGCGGCACCATCCAGAACGGCTTTGCGCAAGTCTGCGCCGTCATGATGCAAACGGTGGATATTCTCGATCGTGACCGTGGCATCATCGACCAGAATGCCCACGGCCAGCGCGAGGCCACCCAATGTCATGAGATTGAGCGTCTCTCCGGTGGCAGAAAGAATGGCGATGGAAGACAGGATCGCGAGCGGAATGGAGACCGCCACAATCAGCGTGGAACGCCAGCTTGCCAGAAAGGCAAGGATCATGGCGGCAGTCAGCAGACCGGCAATCACGGCTTCAGACGCCACGCCTTTGATGGCGGCCTTTACGAACAGGGACTGATCGAACAGTTCGTCAATCTTCATGCCCGGAGGCGCTGCGGCGCGTGAGATGGGCAGAACCGTGTCCCGCATGGCGTTCACCACCGCCAGAGTGGACGCATTCCCGGCTTTCATGATCCGCAGCAGGACCGAGCGCTGGCCTTCGCGGCGCACCACGTTATGCTGCACCTCCCAGCCGTCACGGACTTGCGCCACATCACGGATGCGGATGATGGCGCCGGTGTTCGGGTCTTTGCGCAGCGGAATGTTGTTGAGCTGCTTTGAAAAATACGGGATGCCGTTCATCTGGATGTTGTATTGAGACGGACCGAATTTCACCGTTCCACCCGGAAGTGTCAGGTTCTGGGCGTTAATGGCGTTGGACACATCCAGCGGGCTGATTTTCATGGCCTGCAACTTGGTCGGATCAATATCGACCATGATCTGCCTGATCTTGCCGCCATGCGGCGGGGGCAGGAGCGTGCCGGGAACAGGCGCCATCTGCTGCCGCAGACGATACACGCCATAATCGTACAGCTCGCTTTCCGTCAGCTTGTCAGAAGACAGGGAAAGCTGGAGAACCGCCACACTGGAGGCGCTATACTGCATGATAATGGGAGGCTGCACGCCCGGTGGAAGCTGGGCACGGATGGATTGCGTGGCAGCAACGGTCTGCCCGAGAGCGACCCCGATATCCACCCCGGGCTGGAAATACAGCTTTTGAAGCACAAGACCGGGTGTGGTCTGGCTTTCAATCGTCCGCAGATTGTTGACGAAAAAACTATGAGAAAACTCTGTATAGGTACTAATGCGTTTTTCGGTTTCCGGTGCAGACAGGCCATCATAATACCAGACGACGGTTACGACAGGGATATCGATATTGGGGAAAATGTCAGTCGGCGTTCTGAAAATGGCGGAAATGCCAAGTAACAGTATCAGCGCTGCACCGACGATAAAAGTATAGGGCTTTCGGAGTGCGAGACCAACAATGCCCATATCTTCTGAAAATCCTGCTTTTAACCGGGAGCGCACGCGACCACGATGATTTTGACATCGAGACAGTCAATCATCTTGGAATGTACACTGCACATTTATGGAACGATTAGATGAGCAGAATATTCATAAGCTCCATATTGAGACTAGTCGGTTTTTTCCGAACATGATTATGAGCCAAATTCATCAATGATCTCACTATCACGCACAACCAGCCAAATGATCTCATGAGGAACACCTTATCGAGGCACCTCATGAGATTCAAAAAAACTATCCCGACTGTCCTGAAATTACCAAGGGAGATGACCGTCTTCATTCTGGAACGTTCCGGTTGGTCCATCTTTCCCGATCAATGCCAGTTTGATGGCGATACCAGCGGCTTGTTCAGGTTTGCGTGTTGGAGCAACCACAGCGTCTTTCGTTGCATCCGTTGCTGTATATCCTGGACAGACGGCATTCACCTTGATGTCCTTCTCGGACAACAGTGTCGCATAAGTTAGTGTGAGTGAATTTACAGCCGCCTTTGACGCCTGATAGGTCGGCAGAACAAAGGCTGAATACTGCCATGCCTTGTCATTCCGAAGACCAAACGAACCCAGTTCCGAGGAGACATTCACGATGGTCGCAAAGGGCGCCTCTTCAAGGAGCGGAATACAAGCATCCATCATGCGAAGCGTGCCGACGACATTGAGGGTCAAAGTCTGTTCCATGCGCTCAACAAGCGTCAGATCCTGGGCAAAATCTAAACCTATACCGGCATTGTTGACCAGAATATCTAAGCGTCCATAGTCACGCTGGATAAGGCCACAGGCTTTCCACACGCTTGCATCGTCTGTCGTATCAAGCTGGACAGCACGGACATCCAGCCCCTCCTGCCTTAAAGCGGCGCTAACCTCATCCCCCTTTTCCAGATTCCGGCTCCCTAAAAGAACCGTTACGCCTTGCCGCGCCAGACCTTTGGCGATTGCAAAACCGATGCCCCTATTTGCACCACTTACCAAGGCTATTTTTTTCTGATTGCTTGATTGAGACATTGTCAGTCTTCCAGAACGTAATCGGATATGAGCAGCAAATTTGCGGCATATCCTGAAGAAGCGGACTCGATCATAAATGAGCGAGAGCCTTGCGGAATCAGGCTGACAACCCGTATAAAACCTCAAGCTAACTTGAGGTCAAGCGCTAAAATGAAAGAACAAAAATCATCTGCGAATTTTCTAACGGTCGGGGAAGTCTCGCGTCGTAGTGGCGTTGCCGTGTCGGCTTTACATTTTTACGAAAGTAAAAATCTAATTTCTTCAATCAGAACACAAGGCAACCAAAGGCGATACGCGCGGGATATGCTGCGGCGAATTGCTCTGATTAAAGCCGCGCAATCCCTGGGTATCTCTTTAGCGGATATTACAGCCATATTGGCTGCGTTTCCGCTCACTGACAAAATTTCCGCCAAAGATATTGATCAAATGGTACGGAAATGGTCTGTAATGCTAGATGGGCGTATTGCAGGACTGACAAAACTCCGTAATCATCTTGATAAATGTATCGGATGCGGATGCTTGTCCCGAACCGATTGCCCCTTGGTCAATCCTTCAGACTGTCTTTCCAAGAAGGGTCGCGGCGCGGTCATTCTCTCCTGATCATTGAGTTCATTACATCAGGGATTTCTTCGCATATAACGCGTCTATTTCTTAACTAAAATACGGCGGATCGGGACGATTACATGGCACGCGAAAACTTGAATGATTTGACCGCTCTGGTCGCTGTTGCACGGGCAAAAAGTTTTACAAAAGCTGCCGCGAAATTAGGCGTATCACAATCGGCACTCAGCCATACCATTCGTCTTTTGGAAGAGCGCCTTGACTTGAGATTGCTGACCCGCACGACAAGAAGCGTTACGCCCACAACTGCTGGACAGCAACTGATCAGCGGCATCGCACCACATTTAGACCAAATAGAAAATCAACTGACATCATTAGGAGAATTAAGAAATCAGGAATCTGGAAATCTTCGAATTACAATGCCCGATGATGCTCTGGCTTACGTTGTCCTGCCTAAGATAAAAGAATTCGTCCAAAAATACCCCAAAATCAATGTGGAATTTGTAGCGGATCTTAAACTTATTGATATTTTTTCTGAAGATTTTGATGGAGCAATTCGACTTGGTGAAAATATAACAAAAGAAATGACATCTGTCCCTATCACACCAGATATTCGTTTTGTTGTGGCTGGATCACCTGAATATTTTTCAAAAAATCCCAAACCGAAACACCCAAAGGATTTATTAAATCATAATTGTCTGACTTTACGGCTTCCAACGCATGGTCGCATTTACGCCTGGGAGTTCGAGAAAAAGGGGAAAGACATAACCGTGAAGGTAGAAGGATCTTTAATTTTTAATAGCATCTTTCCCATTCGAGATGCCTGCCTGGAAGGCTTAGGTTTGGCTCATATGCCTGAAATGGTAGCACGAAAATACATTCAGGAAGGACGCCTCCTGCAGGTTCTAGAAGACTGGTGCCCTTACTGGTCCGGGTATCATCTCTGCTTCCCAAGACACCATGAAAATGTTGCTCCACTTTCTCTTTTTATTGACGAAATGCGCCTTCATAAAAGCAACCGTTGAATTTCAAAAATCTCCCCATTTTCAAGATAAAAATGGGGAGATTTTAAAATTAAGGTTCAAATATTATGTTAGATTTTACTTTAATATGGCGACACGCACTATACTCCGCATTTGTAGATGCGGTTTGCCATTAACGCGCTGAGTGACGCCGCTATAAGAATGAGTGCGCTCACACCAAAAGTCGCACGATAGCCACTTCCGTCGAAGAGAATTCCCCCGCAGGTTGCCCCCATGGTAATAGCCAATTGTACGACCGCAACCATAAGCCCACCTCCTGCTTCCGCATCATTGGGAAGCGTTCTCGCCAGCCAGGTCCACCAGCCAACAGGAGCAGATGTCGCAAACAGCCCCCAGATGGTAAGAATAACGGCAGACATCAAGATCGATTTACCCAGGCAAAGAAGCCCGACAGCCAGTAACGCCATAATAAATGGAATGATGATAAGAACCGGATAAACACTGTTCTTCAACAATCCACCAATCAACAGAGTTCCAACAAGACCAGAGACCCCTATCAGCAACAAGATGAACGACAGAGTGGAGACGTTGACGTGAGCAACAATTTCAAGAAATGGTCTTACATAAGTAAACAGACTAAATTGTCCCATAAAGAAAAGGCCTGCTCCCGCCATACCAACGGCGACCAAAGGTTTTTTGAGCAACCTGAAAACGTTTGGTGACGCATGGGTCTTGCCAGACGTCATGGACGGCAGACTTACCAGTTGCCAAAGGAAGACAATAACAGCAACTGGAACAACACAAAAAAATGCTCCACGCCAACCGATCAGACCGCCAAGAAAACTGCCTGCAGGAGCGGCGATAACGGTTGCCAGGGCATTTCCGCCGTTCAGAATGGCCAGAGCCCGTGGAACATGATGTTCTTCGACCAACCGCATGACTGTAGCAGCCGACATCGACCAAAAGCCGCCAATGACCACCCCGATCAAAGCGCGGCCGAGCATGAAAATGAGATAATTTGGTGCGACGGACACAACGCTCCCGGAAACAATCATCACACCAATTAGCCCCAACAGGAGCCATTTGCGATCGAGCCCTCTGGTCAGGGAAGATATGAACAGGCTCGTCAATACGGCAAAAGCACCAGAAACTGAAATGGCCTGCCCGGCCTGCCCTTCACTGATCTGTAAATCAGCTGCAATCGGGGTCAAGAGACTGACGGGCATAAATTCTGATGCAATGAGAGCGAATGCGCCGAGAGACATGGCGAGCACGCCACTCCACGAGCCAGATCTCGCTTCTGGCTCCACTTCCACATCAGGTGATATGTCAGATACTTCTTTCATTATACCTCAACTGAGCGGCCCACTTTCGGAATATAAAGGCCATTTTTTGAATGATTCTGTATTTTCTTAAGTATATTGTGAATAAAAACGAGAAATAATTTTAATCACAACAAGTAACTCATCAAGCATGTGTTGAATAAACCAGATGATGTGCCAGAACTAGACCGTATAATATCATGATAAAAATGAGCAGATTTCATGAATTAGACTAAGATCCCACCCAGCCGAATTCATGAAATATACTCATCTCTATGTTCTAAATATCGCCTCTAAACCCAAGCTTTTTATATCGTTATAATGGCTGAGTCAGGCGTACCGGATGAGTGATTCTCAGCGGCAAGATCACGGCGTATTTTTTTCTACAAAGCTCGGTGAGTCCGTCTACTGCGTAAGTCGGTCTGAATGTGTCACCCACGTTACGGTTTTCGCAAAGGTTTCATCTCCAGACGGGAGACAGGTGAATATGAAAATACGTCTGACACTTGGAGAACAAGTGATCTTTGCTTCGTTGGAAGACACTCCTTCCGGGAGAGATTTTCTCTCTCTTGTGTCAATGACCTTGATGCTTGAAGATTACAATGCGACTGAGAAGATCTGTGACCTTCCCCGGCATTTGTCGAGCGACAAAGCACCCAAAGGATATGCTCCTTCCGCAGGCGACATTGCCTATTATGCTCCTTGGGGGAATATCGCCATCTTTTATCGTAACTTTGAATATTCATCTGGCCTCATCAAGCTCGGCCAGATTGAAGACAACCTTGAGGGGCTTGCTCTCACCGGTCGCCTAAAAATGCAGGTGGAAGCTCTTTAAGTAAAATACATAATACCATTGATGTATTAAGTATTGTCTGAGGAACCACCATATGAACCTAAGTCAGAAACAGTGTGTTTTATCCTACGTCAAAAGAAAATACGATACGATCCCAGACCATCCTTTTCATTACTTTCCCGACTATATCGCACTTCGGCATGAAGATCGCGAGACGTGGTTTGGACTTATCTTGAATGTGCCCCGTCAGACACTCAAGCTGAGTGAAGGCGGGAATGTCGATATTCTCGACGTCAAATGCCGCCCGGAAAATATACAGGATTATCTTACGACAGAAGGAATTGTTCCGGTCTACCATATGAACAAATCCCACTGGATCACTGTCCTGCTGGATGGCAGCGTTTCTGATGCTCTCATCGAAAATCTTATCGACGTCAGTTTCGAACTGACGCTCTAGAGATTTTTTCCCATGCACAAGGCTTCAGACAGACTAAAAATCGTAGCCTCTGAACACTCTGTCGATTGCTGCGTGGCAACACTCAAACCGCATAGGATTACCATAAATGGTTAAAGATAAAGTCGTCCTCATCACGGGCGCTTCCTCAGGGATTGGCGAAGCAGCGGCAAAGTTACTGGCAGCAAAGGGGGCAAAAGTTGTCCTCGGTGCGCGCCGGGAAAGCCAGCTGAAGCAGATCGTGGCTGACATTGAGAAAGCCGGCGGTCAGGCTGGCTATCAGGTTCTGGACGTCACGAAGCCATCTGATAACGAACGCATCGTACAATTCGCCAAGGACAGGTTCGGTCGTGTGGATGTCATCTTCCTGAATGCGGGCCTCATGCCCAATTCCCCGGTTTCGGCACTCAAAACCGATGACTGGAACAGAATGGTCGACGTCAACATCAAGGGCGTTCTAAACGGCGTCGCAGCCGTCATGCCGTCTTTTCTGGAGCAGAAATCCGGACAGATCATTGCGACGTCATCCGTTGCCGGCATCAAAGCCTATCCGGGATGCGCTGTCTATGGCGGCACGAAATGGTTCGTGCGCAACTTCATGGAAGTGCTGCGTATGGAGTCCGCATCCGCGAACAGCAACATCCGTACCGCAACGCTCTACCCCGCTGCGATCAACACCGAGTTGCTTGATTCCATCACGGACAGTGCCGTGCAGGAACAGATGCAGGGTCTTTACAAGACGTATGGCATCTCGCCTGATCGCGTTGCCGAAGTCGTTGCGTTTGCCATCGACCTGCCGGAAGATACGACTGTTAATGAATTCACGGTCGGTCCTGTAAACCAGCCCTGGTAACAGGCAGGCATAGTGTCAGGCCCGCTCTTTTTACGGGCCTGACATTTCCGCTTCGTTTTTCCGGTTTGAAAATACCCGCGCGTTCACGAGAATAATCATCAACGCCGGATCGATAAAACTCTGGAAAGCCGGCCGATCAAAAGATGTCTGCGTGGAAGACGTCTGGTCAGCGCCACGACTGGAATGGCAGCCGCCGCGGAAACCAGTGCATAAACAGAGACAAGCAGACCAATCGCAGAGGGCGCGACATCCAGATCCTGCACCATGGCCGACAGGACATCCGCCGGCATGGTCTCGGTCACAACCATCAGAAAAGCTGTCGTCGTCAGCGGGAGCAGAGCGCCAATCCGCATTCGACCACCGGGAAAGTCATGATCCAGTCGGGCGTTGGGGGATGTCGTCACACTCTGGCTTTTCCTGAACGAAGGGCCATTACGTAGGGGCTAATGGCTCCTGGATGCTTTGTGCCCTGATAAACTCGGCGAGGACACGGGCTGAGGAAATCGCCCGCGGCCAGCCAATATAGAACGAAAGATGCGTGACAAGTTCGGAAAGTTCGTCCCGCGTCACGCCCATCTTGACGGCTTTTCCAAGATACATCGCCAGAAACTCATTCTGCCCGGAGCCAATCATGGCACTGACAGTCACGAGATTACGGTCTCTTGGCGTCAGGCCAGGACGCAGCCACACGTCTCCATACAGCAGATCGTTCGTAATCTCGACAAGGCCCGGCGCAACCGTCCCGAAACGCTCCTGAAGCAGGGCAACTCGGGCCGCATCCCCCGGAAGCGCCTCATCAACCGACAACAGATCCGGACTCACGGGCGGCAACTGATCCGCTGACACGCCGCGTTGCGCGAAAATCCCCTTCAGGGAAACAACCGCATTAAACGCCGTTGACCACCCCGCATAAAAAGCGACATGCGTGATGAGTTCAGACAGTTCACCTGGTGTCACACCACTGTCGAGCGCCTTGGTGAAATAATGCGCGAACGCGATCGTCCGCTCCCCAGCCACGAGCGCGGAGACGGTAACGAGACTTCGGTCACGTGCGGAAAGACCGGAGCGCGCCCACAGATCCCGAATGATTGCGGTTTCCGTATAATGCGCCAGAGCAGGAGCCACACCGCGCACATATTCCAGCGTCAGAGACGGAGTATTGGACATCGTCTTGCTTCCTCCACGACACCGCTCGAAGCGAAAGAGACGATGCTCTTCCGCTGCCGCATACGCGGCATAGCCGAGCGTTTCAAAAGTTACTTGCTCTGTGTTGAACCCGAGACAAAGCGCTGGGTGATTTCCGCCACGCGCTGTCCAAGGTGGGCTGCCGTGTCGAGATCGCTCTTGATCGGCGTCACATCCGGGGCCTGATCATTGTTGGACTGTGCCATGGCGCCCAACCAACTACCATGGCGATTCAGGTCGTTCACGCTACCATTACTGGTGCTATTACCTGGCATCAGGCCGAGATTGACCCACGTCATGCCATGTTGAGCAGCGAATAGCGTGAGAGAAACCAATGAGTTGAGTTTGTCGCCATGCTGGGCGCCCGAGTTGGTGAACCCCGCCGCAATCTTATTAATCCACTTCTGCTCAAACCACGCAGTTTTAGTAGAAGCTTCCATGAATTCTTTAAATTTCGCGCTGATCGCACCGTTATAGGTCGGCGAACCAAAGATAATCGCGTCACTGGCTTCCAGCGTGTCCCAGGGAATCTCCCCGTCACCGATTGAAATCAGCTTCACATCGGCTCCCGCCACGCGACGCGCGCCTTCCGCAACCGCTTCTGCCTGCCTCGCGGTATGGCCGTAACCACTATGATATACGATAGAAATCAGCATGATAGATAATCCTGCACTATGTTTTTGCCGCAGAGGGCGGGCAAAGAGCGACACTCTTCCGACCAACTCCACGCTGGGCCTCGGTAAGTTTATAATGTAGAATTATATGAGCGTGTGGCGAAATCCATTCCCATAATATGAGCGTATAATTCTACAATAAGGGCACCATGCACCACCGCCTTGAAAATATATCCGTCTTTGTCGAAGCCGTTGAGGCAGGCGGTTTCTCCCGCGCGGCAGAACGTCTCGGTTTGTCGCGCTCCGCTGTGGGAAAGGCCGTGGCACGACTGGAGGAACGGCTTGACGCCAGACTCTTCAACCGGACGACGCGCGTTCTCACCCTGACCGAAGAAGGGCAGATCTATTACGATAAATGTCGACGCGCCCTTAAGGAATTACGCTCGGGAGAAGAACTGCTCCACGCGGGTCGTACCGACGTTGTTGGCAAAGTTCGCATGTCGATGCCAATCTTGTTTGGTCGCCATTGCGTCACACCGATTCTTTTGGAACTGGCTCGCCAATATCCCAATCTTGATCTTGATTTGCGCTTCAGCGATCTCCTTGTGGACGTGATAGGAGAAGGTTTTGATCTGGCAATCCGCCAAGGTCCGATCGCAGACGGAAGCGGATTGCGCATTCGAAAAATATGCAGTCAGAATAAAATTATTTGTGCTGCACCGTCATATTTTTCCGAACGTGCCAAACCTCAAACAATTCATGATCTTGAGATGCACGATGCCCTGGTTTACTGGCGTTCAAACAGGCTTTTTCCGTGGCAGTTAAGGGATCTGGACGGCAATCTACAGAACTGTAAATTAAAGTGGCGTCTTCAGTTCGACAATCTCGAGGCGATTGTCGATGCTGCCGTTGCAGGATTAGGGATTGCGTGGTTGCCTGACTGGCTTATCAGACCTCATCTGAATGAAGGGCGCCTTCTCTCTCTCCTGGACGGATTTCCCTCTACTGCTGTTGACACGTTCGCTGTCTGGCCAGAAACGCCAACATTACCCAAACGCCTGCGTGTAATCGTCGATACTTTGGCTGAAAAATTGCCCGGTATCAGTCAAGAAGATCCGATGCCCCACTAATGTAATTGAGTAAAAATGGCCCTGTTGTAAGGATGCTTTAAACCATACACAGTTTACTCACACTCATGAGAATACCTCATGACCATGTCTATAATGAAAGGGCTAATCCCTGCCTGGGAAAAGGGCTATCTTTTCCCTCATTAGCGCCTTCATCAAGAGCTGATCGATAGACAGAGCTGTTTCAACGGATAATGGGCGGCCCAAATAGTTACCTGAAAGGTCGCTTCAGGCTCCTGTCATTCGAAAACAGAAAAGAATTTACAGCGGTAACGAGGCGCGACCACACACGGAAGGATTGGCCATGCACTATACATATCTTGGTCGGACAGGTCTGAAAGTCAGTAAGTTCTGTCTGGGCACCATGAATTTCGGTATGGTTACGGATGAGCCAACGGCTTTCACCATCATGGACGCTGCGCTGGACTCCGGGATCAATTTCTTCGACACCGCCGACGTTTACGGTGGGCCACAAACACCGGACATGGCACAGGGTTTTGGCACATCCGAAGAGATCATCGGCAACTGGCTCTCAAAAGATACAAGTCGCCGGAACCAGATCGTCCTGTCCACCAAGGTGTACCAGCCGATGGGTCTGGGTCCGAACGACAAATATCTGTCAGCCTATCACATCAGAAAGGCCTGTGAGGACAGCCTGCGACGCCTCAAGACAGATCATATCGATCTGTATCAGATGCACCACATCGATCACCGGACGCCTTGGGAAGAAATCTGGCAGGCAATGGCACTGCTCGTTCAGCAGGGCAAAGTACTTTACGTCGGCAGCAGCAATTTCGGCGGCTGGCATATCGCAACGGCGCAGGCTGCCGCCAAGACCCGGAACTTCATGGGGCTGGTCTCGGAACAGAGCCTGTACAACCTGACCGCCCGCATGATCGAACTTGAGGTCATTCCCTCCTGTCGGCACCATGGTCTCGGCATCATCCCGTGGAGCCCGCTTGGCGGCGGTCTGCTCGGTGGCGTTCTGGGTAAGGAAAACGGTACGCGCAGAGCCAGCAAACTCAAGGAAATCGAGAAATACCGACCACAGCTTGAAGCCTATGAATCCCTCTGCGCGGAACTTGGCGAACAGCCCGCTGACGTCGCACTGGCCTGGCTGCTCCACAACCCTGTTGTGACAGCCCCAATCGTCGGCCCCCGCACGCAGGAGCAGTTGGCAAGCAGTCTTAAAGCACTGGACGTTAGTCTCTCTCCAGACACATTGAAGCGTCTGGATGAAATCTGGCCCGGCCCCGGCGGTGAAGCACCCGAAGCTTACGCCTGGTAACAACCGGCCCTCTTCCGACTGCTACTTCCCCCTGACACCAGCACGCCTGCCTGTGTCAGGGGGACCATACCCTTTTATAGACTTCTCGACGCGGCATCGAGTTGGTCGAATTCTTCATCCGAAAGCGTAATCGCAGCCGCAGCAACGTTTTCTTCCAGATGGCTGACACGGCTGGTTCCCGGAATGGGCAACATCACGGGACTACGCCTGAGGAGCCATGCCAATGCGATCTGACCCGGTGTCGCACCATGTGTTCTGGCAATGCTATCGACAATCCCGCCCGGCTTTGCCAGTTCGCCTGCCGCCAGAGGAAACCAGGGCATAAAACCGATGCCATTGGCTTCACAGTATTCCAGCACATCTTCATCCACACGGTCGGTCAGATTGTACCGGTTCTGAACAGTAGCGACCGGGAATATCTTTCTCGCAGCCTCAATCTCCGCGACCGATACCTGACTCAGCCCGGCATATCGGATGAAGCCCTGATCGATAAAGGAGCGAATGGTCTCAAACTGTCCCTCTGCTGGAAGTTTAGGATCGATCCTGTGAAGCTGCCAGAGATCGATCCGTTCAACCTTCAGCCGCCGAAGGCTCAGACGAACAGCCTGCCCGAGATAGTTTGGGTCCCCGACCTGCGGCCATTGTCCTTCCGTCCGGCCAGGACGAACCAGACCGCCTTTCGTCGCAATGGTCAGGCCCCTGTAAGGCGCCAGAGCCTCGGCAATCAGATCCTCGCTGACGAAAGGGCCATAGCTGTCCGCGGTGTCGATGAAATTGACACCAATTTCCGGCAGGCGGCGCAAGACGCGCAGGGCCTCTTCCCGATCTTCAGGCTCTCCCCACACACCCGGTCCGGTAAGGCGCATTGCACCAAACCCTAGACGATGAACGGAAATTTCTCCGCCTAGCAGGAACTCTCCGGAAAGACTGGCATTAATTCGTGTCATGTCGGCATCCTTCATCACGCATTCGGCACCTGCACTCGGGCATCGTAACACTCGTTTTTTTCAATCCCCGAGAAATTCAACGAGTTTTCAAAATAACCGGACTGCTGCTGGCAGGAACGGTTTGCTCCCTGAGTTTTTTCACATCCCCCTTCGCCACGGGAGACTGCCGGTTTCCCCACGAAGATCGGACAAAAGTCAGCACATCTGCAATTTCCCCATCGGAGAGCTGCTCGCGATATGACGGCATCCGGTAGGAATCCGGCACCCCGGCCGCGACGACACGGCCAGACCCGTTGAGTGTGACGTTGATGGAAGAAGAACTGTCCGGCACCAGAGACGAAGCTGCTCCTGCAAGCGGCGGAACCCACTGCCCCTGCCCGCGCCCATCCGTGCCATGACAGAAACTGCACTTCGCCATGTAGGTCTGCGCACCGGCGATGCCCTGCCGTCCGGCGGGTTGGAGTGCCTTGGCCTGCGTCGGCTCATACTGCCACGGCGTTCCGTCACGTTGCGCGTTTCCAGGCAGAGACTTGAGATAATGCGCAACTGCCCGCAGATCATCATCCGAGAAAAACTGCGTCGAGTTGTTGAAAGCCTCTGTCATGGAGCCGAACACAACAGCATGGTCGTTCCGGCCGGTCTTGAGAAAACGGAAGACATCGTCCTCGCTCCACCGGCCCAGCCCCGTGTTTGCATCGTTGCGCAGGCTGGGTGCAAACCAGCCATCGATCAGAGCGCCAGAGACAAAGGCCGCACTATGGCTGTCTGTCCCCTTTTCGTTGAAGGCCAGACTTCGCGGCGTATGACAGGCCCCGCAGTGCCCCGCCCCTTCAACAAGATAGGCCCCGCGGTTCCATTGGGCATCTTTCGACGTGTCCGGGCGATAAACGTCTGACGGGGCAAAAACCACATTCCAGAAAGCCAGAGGCCAGCGCATGTTCAGCGGCCAGGGGATCGTGCTTTTCCGGTTTTCCAGATGAACGGCCGGGACGCCCTTCATGAAATAGGCATAAAGCGCTTTGACATCATCGTCAGAAAGCTTGGCATAGGACGGATAGGGCATGGCCGGATAAAGGCGGTGCCCATCCTTTGCCACACCGGAACGAAGCGCCCTGTCGAAATCCGCCAGCGTATAGGCCCCGATCCCCGTCTCACGGTCAGGCGTGATGTTCGTGGCGAAAATTGCGCCCATCGGCGTCACCATCTTCAGGCCCCCGGTATAGGCTGCCCCACCCGGCACACTGTGACAGGCCACGCAATCCGTCAGACGGGAGACATACTCCCCTCGCGCCACGAGTTGCGACGACGGCTCCCCCTGAGAACCGGTTCTCTCAAAGGAAGACGCAGGGAGACGGGTCACGAACCATGCCGTTCCCGCAGCCAGAACAGCCGACGCAGGGATCACGACTGCGAAAATTTTCTTCAGGCGGTTAGTCATGTTCAGTTCCGCACTCTTTCTGCTGCACGCGGGACGTGCCAGACGACGATCAAAGTCTCAGCTTGCAAAGTCATGACGTGACAGCGGCATGCTTCGGATACGCCGCCCGGTCAGGGTCGAAACCGCGTTCGCCACCGCGGGCGGAATGGCAGGCAGCGGTGGCTCCCCGACGCCGCCCATCTTCTCGCCACTCTCGACAATCTTCACATGCACACGAGGCATCTGATTCAAAGCGAGAATTGGGTAGCCATCATAGTTCCGCGCGCGCGGCATACCGTTCTCGTAAACAGTCTCTTCAAGAAGCACCTGAGACAGTCCGAGAGCTATGGCCCCATTGACCTGCGCCTCCACAATCGCGGGGTTTACGACCTTTCCAGGGTCGATGGCTTCCCAGACCTCGTGCACCCTGACACGCCCGTTTTCGAGCGACACTTCCGCAATCGCCGCAGCTTCAGACCCGAAAGGTGACGCCATGCCAATCCCGCGCGCACGGCGTGAACCATCCGCCGCCGCAAACGGGCCACGCTTCCAGCCACCGGACAGATCTGCGACCGCCCTGAGCAAAGTCGTCAGGCGCCTGTTATCCCGAAGCAGGTGCAACCGGAGCTCGTAGGGGTCCTGATGTCCCTTGTCCGCAAGTTCGTCCAGAAATGTTTCATAGAGAAAGTCATTCATGGAATTCCCGACGGAACGCCAGTATCCCAGCGTCGCCGGATTTCTGACGAACAACTGGGCGATCCGACGGTCGGGAATATCGTAGGCCTTGTTGGTCAGTCCTTCGAGGGCTGTCGGATCAAGATCTTTTCCGCGCTTCGTCCCGAGACCTTCCGTTGCTCCTTCCGTAGCGCTGACGACGTCAAGCGCAACAGGACGACCAGTGGCATCAAGCCCCGCACGGAACCGCACGGCCGCCATGGGGCGCAGGGCATCGCGTAGGAACTCTTCCTCACGGGTCCAGATCAGCTTGATGGGCCGACCCGTCGCTTTGGCGAGTGCAATGGCCTGCGGATAGGGACTGCCATGGTCATAAAGGAAATGACGTCCGAAAAAACCACCCAGTAACGGCGAATGAATCGTGATCTTTTCGGCATCCATCCCGGTGCGCCTGGCCATATCAGCACGGAACATGTCGGGCGCCTGGTTGGGGAGCCAGACATCGAGTGTTCCATCGGGATTATACCGTGCCAGTGCGGAAGGAGACTCAAGCTGCCCATGGTTCACGTACTGGCTGAAATACGTTGCTTCGACAACTGTATGGGCGTTTTTCAATCCGCGTGTCACATCGCCTTTGGTCTCCGCGTTCTCTTCTTTCCCGGATACTGTCGCCAGATGTTTCCTGAACTCTTCCGTCGAAAAATCCGCTGGCATCACACGAATGTCTGAGGCTGCCCCCGGTTCAGCCTCGACCCAGTTCACCAGCAGAGCTTCAACCCCGCGTCTGGCATGCCACCACCGCTCCGCCACGACCGCCACCGCCCCCGGCAGACGATGAACGGAGTGAACACCCTTCATCTGGCGCACCTGTTCTTCGTTGCGGATGGAGCCAACCGTCATACCAAGTCGCGGCGCATGCTGGACCGCTGCGTGCAGCATGCCATCAACCCGCACATCAATTGCGTAGTCGACCTTGCCTGTCGATTTCTCGTAAATATCCAGCCGCTTGACCGACTTGCCGATCCAGCGGAACTGCGACGGATCTCTCAGCTTTACGCTGGCCGGATCCGGCACCGGGAGATCCATGGCCACATGCGCCAGGTCTCCATAATTGACCGTTCGGCCCGATGCGGCATGAACGACCTGTCCCGGCTGAGTGGTCAGCTCTGACACGGGAACACCCAGATGCTGCGCCCCGGCCTGAAGCAGCATCTCACGTCCGAGCGCACCGAGACGCCGCATGACCGGATAGCCGTTCCGCACCGACATGCTCCCGCCCGTGATGCGCATACCGCTGTCCATCACAGCGTATTCATCCCCTGCCGGGGCATTTTCAACAAGGAAAGTCGAAGGGTCCGCGTCCAGTTCCTCTCCGACGATCTGTGCCATGGCAGTGAACGTTCCCTGCCCGCCTTCAATGAAGGGGCTTTGCAGGCGCACGGTATTATCCGGACGGATTTCCAGGAAGGCTGGGACCTGTGTTCCCCGATATTTTGGTCTCTGCGCGGTCTGGGCGCGCGCCTGTCGGGTCGGCAGGCCGAAACCCAGCACGAATGCACCCGTTGCAGCGCCTGCCGATGTCAGCATAAAGCGTCGTCTGGACAGATTGACCGGGCCCTGCTGCATCAGGGGAGCATCATCAAAAAGACCGTTCACCATTCTTATGCTCCCCCGTCCGTTGAACCGGACGCCAGATCATGAATAGCGGCACGAATGGCGTTATAGGTTCCGCAGCGGCAGAGATTGACCATCGCTGCGTCGATGTCGGCATCCGTGGGGTGGGGAACCTGCCTGAGCAGTGAGGTCGCGGCCATGACCTGCCCGGACTGGCAGTAACCACACTGCGGCACCTGATGTTTCACCCATGCAGCAACCACACGCTTGCCAAGATCATCCTGTTCGATCGCCTCGATGGTCGTGATCGACGCTCCTGCCACTTTTTCAACAGGTGTCACGCAGGACCGCACGGCCTGGCCGTCAATCAGCACAGTGCAGGCCCCGCACTGCGCCAGCCCACAGCCATACTTGGTACCCGTCATCGCAAGATCGTCGCGTAGAGCCCAGAGCAAGGGAGTATCAGGTTCGACATCCACATGGTGCTGAATACCGTTGATGTTCAACTCCATGTAAACCTCCCATTATTGATTTTGTACAAAATCATTATGAATGGTGACGTAATTCACCAATCTAGATTTTTGTTTTCAGTCCATTCAACGGCGTGAACTCTTATGTTATTATTTTTCAAAATAGAAAATTAGCCCTAATTTAATGCATATAATCATGAGCGCAGCACATAAATGTATAACGATTTGAAGCTGTAAAACTTAAGGTATTCTATGTCTTCCCATGAACTGGACTTTGGATTGAAGTGAAGTCTGTGCCCTGAAAACTGACATTAAAAAAATACCCAGAATCATGTCATCGGGATCCTGAAGGGGGGTCAGACATGTTCTGCGGCTACATATTTATGCCGCAGGCTCAGGACCAGAGATACTATGTTTATACGTGGCAATCGAAAATACGGCGGGGTGGTGGAATGGCCGCTCAACCCTCTCTGTGAAGAGCTTGATAGCGGTCTAATCACTGGAGACACTGCCGGCAAAACACTCGCAGCACCCGGTGTGCACCGAGAAGCTATGATCTGGGCGCCCCGGGTAAGACGTATTCGCCATTCACTCACCGGTTGACCCGCTTCTTAAGTGGCTTCTCGTGCCTATTCTAGGTTGGCTCCGGAACTCACGCAGACGTGAACAGCGACAAAATTGCGCCTGAATTCCTTTTCGTTTGTTTCCTATGTGTTTCCTGCGGAGTGATTTGGGCACAAAAAAACCCGCCTTACTGGGCGGGTTTATCGTGTCTTTTCAGACGATTATGCGTGGTTGCGGGGGCAGGATTTGAACCTGCGGCCTTCAGGTTATGA
>NZ_BANE01000145.1 GCF_000964405.1 Novacetimonas hansenii JCM 7643 | reverse complement strand
ATAATTTCAGGGTGTTATCGAGCCTGACTTTTCAAACAGTCTCTAAATATATCAGGAGGCAGGGGGCGTGATCCTTGGCGGGTCCGTGCGGCATCTGGGCGTTTTTGCGTTGGGTGTGCGGCATGCCAGGGGCTTTGCCGTGTCCCCGCGTCAAAAAGCGCAGCCTTTTGGAAACAGATGGATCAGGAGGTCAGGACAGGCCCGCGCCCTGCGTATTGACCACCAGTGTGAACAGTGCATCGGCGGCGCACATGAACAGGGTGTCGCGCTTTGGCCCGCCAAAGGTCAGGTTCGACACCCCACGCGGCAGCCGCAACCGGCCGATCATATGCCCGGCGGGGTTATAGACCACAACCCCGCACAGGCCGAGTGGCCCGCCTGCGCCGCACCATAAATTGCCAAAGATATCCGCGCGCATGCCATCTGGTCCCAACTGGTGCCCGTCAAGCATCATGTCCGCGAATACCCGGCCGTTACGTGCCGTCCCGTCCATCAGGTCATAGGCATGGATGCGCTGGTCCCCGCCGGGGCCATTCTGTCCCGGCCCCGCACCGCTGGAGATCACATAGAGGATCGTGCCGTCGGGGGAAAAGCACAGTCCGTTCGGACTGGCAAGCTGCTGTTGCGTCAGGACGGCGCGCACGTCGCCGGTGCGTGGGTCGATGCGAAAGACATGGTCGTCCTGCCGGGCATGTCCCGCGAACCGGGCTACGATCTCCCCGTCCTTGGTCCAGAGTTCGCGGCCCATGCGGTTGGCCCTGCCGCCCGGTGCGTCGGGGTGTCCCTCCACGATGGTGTCGCCATATCCGGGATCGGTAAACCAGATGCCACCATCGGGGTGAACCACCACGTCGTTGGGGGAATTAAGCGGTGCCCCCTGATAACGGTCTGCCAGCACACGGCATGATCCATCATGTTCCCAGCGCACGACACGGCGCATGCCATGTTCGCAACTGATCAGGCGTCCTTCGGCATCGAATGTGTTGCCATTGCTGTTATAGGACTGATCACGAAAGACCGAAACCGTTCCCGTTTCCCACAGGTAACGGTACTGTTGCGCGCGGATCGTATCGCTAAGCAGTAAGAAGCGCCCCTGCGTACTCCATGCCGGTCCCTCCAGCCAGTCACCGCCCCGCCATGCCAGACGGATGTTGGCGTTGCCATAGGCAAGGTTGGAAAATGACGGGTCAATGGCAATGATGTCCGGGTCCGGCAGGTAGGGGGGCGGGGCCTGTGGCCCCCATTGCCGCGGCGGGTCCGTCACCACGCTTGGCGGGTGTGCCAGCAGGGATGCGGGCGCGTCGGCCGCCGCCATGCGAACCCGTGCCATGGCGGCCCCCGCCATCCCCATGGCACCCCCAAGGATAAGGCCACGGCGGGAAAGGCGGGCTGGCGGCATGGGGGCACCTGTATGTCCGTGGGGGCGGAACCTATGGTCCCGCGACAGGGCGAAAGCATAAAGGATGCGTGTCGGCATGGGAATGTGACACCCCCCGTTCCACGCGCAAACGTGACGCGGGAGGGGGCATGCCCGGGATGGGTCAGCCCTCGGTATCGGGCATGCGGGCGATGATGTTCTGCACCACCTCGAACCCTTCGAAGACGGGCGGGCCGATCATCAGCGGCTTTTTCGTGCCTGCGCTGGCATGGGCGGCGCGGAATTCCTCTGACCGGGTCCAGTTTTCGAACGCGGCATGCGATTGCCATACGGTGTGCGAAGCATACAGGATGCATTCGTCGCTGCGTGGACCGGCCAGCAATTGAAAGCTGATGAAGCCGGGCACGGTATGAAGGTGGACCTCACGCCCCAGCCAGCGATCGCGAAAGGCGTCCTCGTTTTCGGGGGGAATGCGGAATCGGTTCATGGCGATATACATGCGGTGCGGTTTCCTTTGTGGATATGGGTGCGGATATGGGTAATGGGCGGTACTGTCTTCAGCGACCGCCGGAAACTGTCATGATGCTGCCGGTCATATAGGAAGAGGCCGGGGACAGCAGGAACAGGACCGCCTGTGCGATTTCGTCGGGATGGCCGGTGCGGCCCATTGGCACGACCCTGTCCACCAGGGCCTCGGTTTCCGGGGGAACCATGTCGGTGGCCGTCAGGCCAGGCGCGACGGCGTTGACGCGCACGCCCTCACGCGCGACCTCGTTCGCCAGCCCGCGTGTGAAGGTTTCGATCGCGGCCTTGGTCGCGGCATAGGGCACCAGTCCCGGCAACCCACCCAGGCGCGCCGCGACGGAGGACAGGTTGACGATGCTGCCCCCCTGTCCGCCATGACGGGTGGACATGCGGCGCACCGCCTCACCCGCCGCCAGCATGCTGCCACGCACGTTGATATCGAACAGCGCATCCAGTGTTTGGGCCGTCTGTTCATCCACGCGGACCTTTGTTCCCGTAACGCCCGCATTGTTCACCAGTCCGCCCAGCGGGCCGAGTGCGCGTGTGGCCTGATCGAACAGGGTGGTGATCTGCGCCGGGTCGGCCACATTCGCGGCGATCGCCACCGCATGGCCACCCTCCGCGCGGATGGCTGCCGCCAGTTCCTCCGCCGGGGCGGCGGTGTGGCTGTAATTGATCGCCACGGGATAGCCATGGCGCGCCAGCAGGCGGCAGATCGCATGGCCGATGCCACGGCTGCCGCCCGTTACGATGACGGCCCGTGGGGCGGTGGTGTCGGTGGTGGTCATGCGCGTCTCCCTGATGCGTCGGTCTGTCGTATGGCGCATACGGTTGCGTCAATGACCACGCCACGCAAGGGCGAAGGTTGCATCCCACCTTCCTCCGCGCGGCGATGGTGCCCCGGTATTACAGCCACGGCATGTGGGGTGGCGGTCATGCCGGTCCTGTCATGGCCGCCGGATGTGAAGGCCCCGTCCGAAGGGGAATGGGTGGCGACTGTTCGGGAATGTCCCCGACCTTTTACAATTCCCGCCCATATGGTGATCCATGCCTCATGCCTAGAGACTGTTTAAAAAGTCAGGCTAGATAACACACTGAAATTATAAAGGTTTTTGGTGAAGCTTTTTCC
>NZ_BANE01000146.1 GCF_000964405.1 Novacetimonas hansenii JCM 7643 | reverse complement strand
CGGGTGCCCTGACCGGCGGCAGGCCCCCGGCCCTGCCGCCGCGACCGTGCCGGGCGCATGTCTCGCGCCATGTGATCGGGCCCGGATCACGGCTGCCTGCCCTCCCCGCAACGAGAATGTCCAGAATGCCAGCCCCTGCATGAAGGCCCGACCTGCTTCCCCTGCATGCCCCCCTGTATGCCCCCCTGTATGCCCCCTGCCGGCCACTTTCAAAAACCCCGGACAACGACGTTGCCTTCGACAAAAGACAGCCCGGAAATTTCCCGGAATTATTTGCAGAACCAGATCCAGCAGCCGCCTGACATCATGAATGTTTTGCGGACGCCTTGTGCAAAAAGCCTTGAAAAACATCGCATTTTCAGAACACGGCATCATCCGATAATTTTTATCACGTCTTATCAACGGGTTGTTCACACTCCCGCCCCCTCTCATTCCTTATGACGGTCTGTTTTCAGGCTGTGCCCAGGGCCGCATGTAAAAAGCACTATTTTATTTTGTATAATACACCGACAAAAATCACGTCTTTTTATGTTGTTTTCATATGCAAAAAGACAATTTCTGTTGTGGTTTAGTTGACTCCCTATAACCCATGTGTTTTTATCCATCCCGAGGCAGGCAGTCCTGCCGGGAGGGAATAAGGCGATGGCGTTATTTTCAGGACACAGGGCACCCGATTTCACGGCCCGGACCACATTGGGCCGTATCTGTTTCCATGGCTGGCGCGACGGGGCATGGGCTGTTCTGGTGACGCACCCGCAGGATTTCCGCCCCAGCAGCATTCCGGAACTGGACCGTTCGGTAAAGGTTCTGGCCCTGTCGCCCACAACCGGCCATGACGGCGTGCATCCCATTACGCCGGGAGTACCGTCCACATGGGCGACGGTGTGCGATGCGGGCGATGTTGCCGCCATATGGGGCCTGTATTGCGGGGCAGAGTTCGATGACCTGCCCACCGCACCGGTGGAAGAACATGTCGTTTTCCTGATCGCGCCAGACGGGACGATACGGACCACGCTGTCCCATCCCCCTGGTGGCAACCGGGATTTTGGCGATGTGGTGCGGATGCTCGACCTGTTTCGGCCGGGGCATGCATCCCCCCGTCCCCACATGGCCGCGGCATAGGCGAAAGGCGAGGCAACACGATGACCCCCGATACAGCATCGCGGCCCGGCACCGCGCATTCCCCCCTGCCCATACCGATGGCGCATGGCCTGCCCCCCGCGCCCGAAGACACCGCAGCACTGGCGCGGCGGGTGCGTGACCTGCTTGTTCCCTATGACCTTGTGATCGTGCCGGGACTGCATGATTCGGGGCCTCTGCACTGGCAATCGCGCTGGCAATCGCTGCTGCCGTCACACCGCGTCCGGCAGGCGGACTGGGACCACCCCACCTATGACGCATGGGCACGGGGTCTGGAACGGACGCTTGTGCAGTGCCACCGGCCGGTGATCTTTGCCGCCCACAGCCTTGGGGCCGTGCTGGTCGCGCGCTGGGGCGCACAGCAGACGCGCATCCCCGTGGCGGGGGCATTCCTTGTCGCCCCGGCGGACCTGCATGGCCCGCGCGCGCGGCAGGTGCCGGGGCTGGTGCGTGATTTCGCGCCCCCTGCGCCCACGCCGCTGCCCTTTGCCACACGCCTTATCGCCAGTGGCAATGATGAATGGCTGTCCCCCGCCCGCGCACGGGCCTTCGCCACCGGATGGGGCGCACGCCTGCTGTCGGCGGGGGCGCAGGGGCACCTTGGCAATTCATCCGCCGTGGGCGCATGGGCACAGGGCCTGCGCTGGCTGGCGGAATTCATCGAAACCCTTCCCCCCACGCACACCGCGCCATGACGGCACGACGCACGGCCGGACATGCGGGCGCAGGCCCGGCGCCCCGGCGGTCCGGCCGGTCGTGACGCGGGCATAACCACGGGACATACGATATGCAGGGCCTCCGCGACCGCACGGTTACGGCAATCTTCATCATGCTGGACATTGCGTTCCACGGCATGCACGGCAACACCGTCAGCGCCACGGAAATCGCGCAACGATCAGGCATGGCGCGACGCGGGATCGAACCGCTTTTGCAGGTGCTGTCGCGCTCTGGCCTGCTGTCGGGGGTGCGGGGGCCGCATGGCGGATACCGGCTGGGCCATCCGGCGCGTGAAATCCTGCTGTCGGACATCCACCAGGCCATCATGGCGCGTCATGACCGGATGGAACGGCGTAATGGCCCGCTGTTCAATACCGTCATCCGTCCCTTCCTGAACCAGATGGAAGGAATGCTGGAACGCGAATATCGCAAGGTCACGCTTGACGAACTGGTACGACAGGCCGAAAACCACGGCCTGCCCCGGCCAGAACGCCCACCGGCACAGCCGGCGACCTTTTCCATCTGACAACACGCCCCAGGACAACCGCCTTTTGCGCATAAAGGCGGTCCCTGTCCCACATCAGCACGCCACAGTCCCCCCATGCGGGCACATTGCCTTTGTCTCGCAGCGGAGAAAGGTCTGGGTGCAGCATGCGCCAAAGAGGCTGCCTGAAACGTCTGTACCAATCCCCCTGAAATTATAAAAGTTTTTGGTAAAGCTTTTTCCAAAAAGATTTGAAATAAACCGCATTTTTGGAAAAAGTCGGCACCAAAAAACTTTTCTTAGATGACTGTTTGAAAACAAGCCGTTGAGAAACAATGGAAAAAGATTTTTGGTGGTACCTTTCGATCTAAAAGGCAACGTGTTTCGAAGCTTTTTGAAAAAAGCTTCACCAAAAACTTTTATGATTTTACGATCCTATCGGACTTACCTTTTCAGACAGTCCTGAAACAAGGTGCAAGGAAGTCCCCGAATGACATATATCCTGTAAAAATGTTATATATTAAAAAGGTTTTTGAAAACATATTTTCCAAAAACCTTTAGTGTCACCGCAAGGTGCGGGCCGGAATTTCCGAACAGCGCCAAAGACAAACCCCAGACTTCCCCAGCGAAATTTTCATTCCACTTCCCCTTGCCCCGCCAACGCGCCAAAGGCCGCATTCACCCCGTCATGCGTCCCATGGTGGCACAGCAGGCCATATGCGAACACCAACGCCGCGCGCCTGCGGACGGTGCGGGCCTCATGCGTGGGGATCACGTCGAAATCCGCGGTATGGGCATAACCGATGATGCGACGGATGATTTCCGTGGCGGCATATCCCACCATGTCCTCAAACACCGCACGCAGGAACGCCGCGCGGCCCGGCGGCAGATCCTGTAACGGGTCCTGTGACGGCCCCGGCGTCCGTTCGCCACGCGATGATGCATCCGCCGCATCAGGCAGGAAAAATGCGCACGGCCCGGACGGGTCGGACGGCGTGGGATGCGCCGTTGCCCATTGGCGCGTGAATTCGGCCACGAACCCGTTCCAGAACCGGTGGATGTCATGCACACACGCCCGCCCCGCATCGGGTGACGGATCGGCAAAGCGACGCAGCACCAGATTGCCCACGAACATCCCGCAATCGAACCCGATCGGCCCGTAAATGGCGAATTCCCCGTCAATTACGCGCGTATCGGTGGCCGTGGCCATAATGGAGCCTGTATGCAGGTCCCCATGCAGCAATGCCTGCGGACAGGTCAGGAAACGCAGGCGCAGCCCGTCCACCACACGCCGCACCGTGCATGAGGCGCGGATACGCCCCACCACGTCATCCAGCCGCCGGTCATCCCAATGGTTGCGCGGATGATCGTGGTACGGATCATCCAGCACAAGGTCGAGCGTAATACGCCGCAAGGTGGTGTTGCGGGCATAGACCGCCTGACGTTCGAACACATGTTCAAACGGTGCGCACAGGACCGACGTGCCGAATGTGGCGCGCGCGACAAAGGTGGCGATGTCGGGCACCACACGCGGCCATTGCGCCCCCGCCATCAGGGCGGTGCGATACACCGTATGTCCCGACAGGCTTTCGACCACCAGCACGAACAGGTCGGGGTCGAAATGCAGGCACCGCGTTGTCAGGCCGGGCACAAGGGGATGGATGTCACGCAGGTACGACGCCTCGAAAAACGTGCGGTCCAGAGGCATTTTCCATGACGGGTCCACACGGACATAGGGCAGTGACTGCTTGACGCACACGCCGCCATGCGGGCCATCGACCACGAACACGTTATTGAGGTTGCCGTCACTGACCTCGCATATCGTCCATTGCGCGCCATCCCCGCCAAGGCGGGCGGCAATGTCAGGCAGGCCGGACAACAGCGCCAGAATGCCGGGCATGTCGAGTGTGCGATATCGGGGGGCGTGCGCATTCATCAAGGCTTTCTCCACTCTGCCATGGCCACCGCACCGGGCTGCCTTTCCCCGACATGACGCGACCTGCCCACGGATTGCAAGAGGGGGCGGGGCGGCCATGCAGCGGATAATAAACTATTTAATATCGTTAATTTAACCGGACCCGGGAATCCGGCCCGGTTTCTTATTATACCTATTATATATCAATTACATACAACCAATATCCTCCTGCCCTGAATGCCCCTTGCGCGCCCTTTTTCACGCAGGGATATGCGGCAATTTTCCGCCATTATCCTCTGCGACTCCTGAAAATACAAAAAATATCCGTCAAATATTTTATTGACTCGCATTGTACTGTTGATACTGTTGTTAATGTAATAATGCGCACATGGAATCGTTAATTCCTGCATCACTTTCCCAGAGGTCGCCATGACAGGTCCGGCACATCCTTCACATGATCTCCCCACCACCCGGCACGACGCCATCGCGCGGCTGCGGGCGGTGTTTGCACGCATTGCCCAGGGCGCGGTGGAACGCGAACACAGCCGCACGCTGGCGCGCGATGCGGTACAGTGGCTGGTGGATGCGGGGTTCGCGGGGCTGCGGGTGCCGGTGCGCCATGGTGGCCTTGGCGCAAGCCTGACGGAAACCTTCGCGCTGTTATCCGAACTGGCGGAGGCGGATTCAAACCTGCCGCAGATCTTTCGCGCGCATTTCGCCTTCGTCGAAGCCCGCCTGCGCGAAGGCGACACGCCACAGGCCGCGCGCTGGCTGGACCTTGCGGGACATGGCGCGGTGTTCGGCGCGGCGATGGCCGAACTGGGCGACAGCACGGGCGTGCGCACCACACTGCGGCGTGAGGGGGGGACGGCGGACACTACGCTATGGCGGCTGGATGGGGTAAAATACTACTCCACCGGGACGCTGTATGCATCATGGATCGTCGCGGTCGCGGCGGATGGGCCGCATCGCATCACACTTGCCGTGCCGACCACCGCGCCGGGGGTGGAGCGCATTGACGACTGGGACGGGTTTGGACAACGCCTGACCGGCAGCGGCACAACGCGCTTTGACGCCGTGGTGGTGCCCGATGAAAACATCCTGTCGCGCACGCCGCTGTCGCAATTCCCGACCGAGGCGTATTTCACGACCTATTACCAGCTTTTCCACCTCGCCACGCTGGCGGGGATCGGGCGCGCCATCGTGCGTGACGCGGTGGCGTTCGTGCGGCCACGCACCCGCACGTTCGGTGTGCCCGGACAGGTGGCGCAACGCCATGACCCGCTGGTGCAGGCGGTGGTGGGGCGTCTGTCGGCGCTTTCCTTCTCTGCCGATGCGCTGGTGGAACGGGTGGTGGCGTCACTGGCGGCGGCATATCCGCAATGGGTCGCGGGCGCGGATGACGGCCCGGAACTGCAACGCGCGCTGACCCATGCCTATCAGGCGCAGCAGGTGGTGGCCGAACAGGTGCTGTCGGCGGCGACCGCCCTGTTCGAGGTCGGCGGCGCCTCCGCCACGAGCGAGGCGCGACGCCTTGACCGCCACTGGCGCAATGCACGCACGCTGGCGTCGCACAACCCGCTGATCCAGCGGCAGCGTGAACTGGGCGATCACATACTGAACGGTACACAATTTGGTGCGCAATGGCAGGCCCGCGCCACGCAGGCCGCGACGAGGGCGGACGCACAGCCAGAGGCACAGGCCGGGACGCAGGTTGGGACGCAGGCCGGGACACCCCCGCGCAAGGAACATGCGGCATGAGCGCACGCCCGAAACAACTGCATGTCAACCTGTTCGAAATGGCGTGCGTCAGCCATATCGTCCACGGCATGTGGCGCATGCCCGGCAATAACCGCCACCGCATGGGGGAAATGGCGTACTGGCTGGAGGTTGCGAAACTGTCGGAAGAGGGGCTGTTCGACGCGGTGTTCCTGGCCGACGTGATCGGCACCTATGACCGTTTTGGCGCAGGCGACGCCCCCGCCCTGCGCGAAGGGGTGCAGATCCCCAATCTGGACCCGCTGATGCTGGTTCCCGCCATGGCGGCGGTGACGCGGCATGTCGGCTTTGGCGTCACATTTTCGACCACCTATGAACCGCCCTTCGCCTTTGCCCGGCGCATGGCGACGCTGGACCTGCTGACGGGCGGGCGTGTGGGGTGGAACGTGGTGACGTCATACCTGCGTTCGGCGGCGCAGAATTTCGGCCTTGACGACGAAATCCCCCACGACCGCCGCTATGCCATCGCGGATGAATACATGGATGTGCTGTACAAGCTGTGGGAGGGGAGCTGGGATGATACGGCGGTGCGCAATGACGCGGCGGCCGGTATCTATACCAACCCCGACGCCGTGCGGCGCATCAACCATACGGGCACGCATTTCCGCGTGGCGGGGCCACATCTGGTACAGCCGGGGCGGCAGCGCACGCCGGTCGTGTTCCAGGCCACCGGGTCGCCCGCCGGGCTGGAATTCGCCGCCCGCCATGCAGAAGTCGTGTTCATCGGCGGGCAGACCACGGCGGACGTGCGCGCCAATATCGCGCGCACCCGCGAACGCGCCCGTGCCCATGGGCGTCATGGCGATGACATCCGTTTCATCGTCATGGCGGGCATCGTGACCGACACGACTGATGCGCTGGCACGCAAAAAGCTTGAGAAATACCAGCAATATTACAGCACCGAAGGCGCGCTGGTGCATGCACAGGCGGAAATTGACCTGCGCCGTTACGACCCGAACGAACGCATTGGCGACGTCCTGCGGCGCGAGGGCGTGACCTTTGGCAACATGAACCGCCGTTTCCGCCCCGACCAGACCATCGGCAGCGCCCTGCGCCAGATCGCGACCTTTGACGAAGGCCGCTTCTTCGCCGTTGGCAGCCCCACAACCGTCGCCACACAGATCGAGGGATGGCTTGATATCGACGGTGTCGATGGCATCAACCTGCGCCAGTACCATTCCTTTGATACGGCGCGCGACTTCATCGACCTCATCATCCCCGAACTGCAACGCCGCGGGCGTTACCGCACGGCCTATACGCCGGGGGAAAGCCTGCGCGAACGCCTGTTTGAACGCCCGGGGCAGGCCCGCCTGCCGGAGCGTCACTTTGCCGCGCGATACCGCGACCCGGCGGCGCTGCATGCCCCGGCCGCGCCGCTGTTCCCCGACGAACCCGCCCCCTCCCCCCTGTCGAAGGCATCATGACCATGTCAGACACCTATTCCGTTCCAGAAAAGATCAACGCCCTGTGGTTCCTGCCCACCCATGGCGACAGCCGCTATCTCGGCACGCAAAAGGGCGGGCGCCCGGTGGACCTTCCCTATCTGCAACAGGTGGCGCAGGCGGCGGACACGCTTGGATATTACGGGGTGCTGATCCCCACCGGGCGCAGTTGCGAGGATAGCTGGGTCGTCGCCTCCGCGCTGGCGCCACTGACGCGGCGGCTGCGCTTTCTGATTGCGCTGCGTCCCGGGCTGCTGTCGCCCACGCTGGCCGCGCGCATGACCGCGACGCTGGACCGGTTTTCACAGGGGCGGCTGCTGATCAATATCGTCACCGGGGGCGACCCGGCGGAAAATGCGGGCGACGGGCTGTTTGCCGACCATGCCACGCGGTACGAAATCACGGACGAATTCCTCGACATCTATCGCGCGCTGCTGCGTGGGGAACATGTCACGTACGAGGGCAAGCACATCACCGTACGTGATGGCCACCTGCTGTTTCCCACATTGCAAAAGGACGGGCCGCCAATCTATTTCGGCGGATCGTCGGAGGCGGCGTCCCACGTGGCGGCGAAATCGGTGGACAAATACCTGACCTGGGGCGAACCCCCCGCGCAGGTGGCCGAAAAGATCAGCCATATCCGCGCCCTGGCGCGCGCACGCGGGCGGGAGGTGTCGTTTGGCATCCGCCTGCATGTCATCGTGCGCGAAACCACGGCCGAAGCCTGGGCCGAGGCGAACCGCCTCATCAGCTATCTTGACGATGCGACCATCGCCAAGGCGCAGTCGGTGTTCGCGCGGATGGATTCCGTGGGACAGTCACGCATGAGCGCACTGCATGGCGGGCAGCGTGACAGGCTGGAAATCAGCCCCAACCTGTGGGCGGGCGTGGGGCTGGTGCGTGGCGGCGCGGGCACGGCGCTGGTGGGGGATGCGGCGACGGTGGCCGAACGCATCGACGAATACCGCCGCCTTGGCATCGATACGTTCATCTTCTCCGGCTATCCGCATGTGGAGGAAGCCTATCAGTTCGGTGAACGTGTGCTGCCGCTGCTGCCGACGGCGCATCCGGTGCGCGCGGGCGCAACGCCCAACAACATGGGGCCATTTGGCGAAACCATCGCAGGCGACCACCGCCCGCCCCACGCGGCCTGAAGGCGGGAATGCGCGTCATGGCCACGACCTTGGCTGATACACTGTCAGATACAGTGCCCGACACGTTGCCCGTCCCCCATATCGCCATCATCGGCGGGGGCTTTTCCGGCGCGGCGCTGGCATGGCACCTGACGCGCAGGGAGGGGGAGGGTGATGGCGCCGATGCCGGTGGGCCACCCGCGCGGCGCGTCACCGTATTCGAACCCCGCCCCACCCTTGGCGCGGGCGTGGCCTATGGCACGGCGGACCCGCATCACCGCATCAACGTCACCGCCACGCGCATGAGCCTGGATACCGACAATCCGGGGGATTTCATGGACTGGATCGTGCGCACCGACGCGGTGGCGGGCGACGATGCGGCCTGCCGCCCTGATGGCACATGCTTTCCCGCGCGTGCGGTCTTTGGCCGTTATGTCGCCGCGCGCATCGCCCCCCTGCTGGCATCGGGGCAGGTGACACACCACCGCGCCAGCGTGGTTGCGGCATACAGGCGTGATGATAACCGGTGGGTCATCACCACCAGCGATGGGGCCGAGATGGTGGCGGACATTGTCGTCATCGCCACCAGCCATCCGCCGCCACGCCCGCCGGGGCCGCTGCGTGCGCTGTCGCTGCGGCCGGGGGCGCATCCCGTGCTGGTGGCCAATCCATGGAACGCGGGCGCGCTGGATGACATCGCGCCCACGGACCGGGTGCTGGTTGTGGGGACGGGGTTAAGCATGGCCGACGCCATCGCCACGCTGGAGGCGCGCGGACACCGGGGGCCGGTTGTCGCGATCTCGCGCCGGGGGCAGCGTTCACGCAGCCATGCCACGCGGGAGGTCGATGCATTCGGCGCCTTTACCACCCCGCCCGCACGCACCGCGCGCGACGTGCTGCGCCGGGTGCGCGCCACCCTGCGCGACAATGCGCCACAGCCATGGCAGGCGGTGGTTGACCGCCTGCGTGAACAGGCCCCCGACATCTGGGCCGCGCTGCCGCTGCCTGAACGCCGGCGCCTGATCCGGCACCTGCGCCCGTTCTGGGACACGCACCGTTTCCGCCTTGCCCCCCCGACGGAAGATATCGTGCGCGGGCGCGAACGTGCGGGCCTGCTGACCTTCATGGCCGCGCGCCTGACACATGCGCGGGTGGAGGACGAGACCTTTCGCGTCACCCTGCGCCATGGCAACGGCCATGCGCGTGAGGCGGCGTTCGATGCGATCATCACCACCACCGGCCCCGCCCATGGCGACATCATCGCGGCACAGCCCTTCCTTGCCGGGCTGGCGGCGCGCGGGATGGTGGAAATGGACCCGACGGGGCTGGGCCTGCATGTCGATGCGCTGGGCCGGGCCTGCGTGGGCACCCACCCCGAGGCGACGCTGTTTGTTGCGGGGCCGCTGGCACGCGGGCGCTTTGGCGAGCTGATGGGACTGCCGGAGGTTTCGCGTCAGGTGGCGCGTCTGGCCACCGTCCTGCGCGCGCTGGTGGCGCAGGGCGCGCACCGCGACAGCGCCGCGCGCCACGGTAGCGACCGTCACAGCGCCAACCACACCATTACCGACCGCGCCAATACAGACCGTGTCGATACCGACCGTGCCGATACAGACCATGCCAATACAGACCATGACAGTGCGCCCGCGCGCGCGCCGCAGCCGGAGCCCGCGTCCCCGGAACCTGCGCATCCGGAAGCTGAGCATCTGGAAGCTGCGCACCGGGAACCTGCGCACCGGGACGGTTTGCATGAGGACATTTCGCATGGGGACATCGCCCGCCCGGACATCCCCCAGCATGAACAGGTGACATCATGAACGCCACCCCCCGGCCCGCATCCCCACCCGGCCCCGTGATGGAACATGGCCGCCCCGTCGTGCGCGACGCCGATGACATTTCGGCCATCATCAATGCAGGCCCGCGCGCGGGGGGGCATGCGCGCATTGTCGTCGCCCTTGCGCTGGGTGGCGTGTTCCTTGACGCCTATGACCTGACGACGCTGTCATGGGGCATCAATGACGTGCAGGCGCATTTCCACCTGTCCGCGTTCCAGACCGGGCTGGTTGCCGCCGCGCTGAATGCGGGCACCATCGTCGGCAGCATCGCGGGCGGGTGGCTGACGGACCGGATCGGGCGGTACGCGGTATTTATGGCGGACATGGTGTGCTTTGTCATCGCCGCACTGGTCGCGGGGTTCGCGCCGACGGCGGGCGTGCTGATTGCCGCGCGCTTTGCCATGGGGTTCGGGGTGGGCATGGACCTGCCGGTGGCCATGGCGTTCCTGTCGGAATTCTCCCGCCTTGACGGGCGCGGCAGCAAGGCCGCGCGGGCCGCCGCATGGTGCCCGACATGGTATGCGGCATCGTCGCTGTGCCTTGTCATCGTCCTGGCGCTGGCGCAGGTGCTGCCGGCGGGGCATTCACAATGGCTGTGGCGGGCGTCACTGGCGTTCGGGGCGGTGCCCGCGCTGATAATCATCATGGTGCGCGGGCGGTATATGAGTGAATCCCCCGTCTGGATCGCCCGGCGCGGCGATCTGGTGCGTGCGGCCGACATCATCCGCCGTTCCCACGGGGTGGACCCGATCGTACGCCCCCGGCCCACGCCGCCGCCCGTCCCCGCGCCCGACCCGCGCCGCCTGCTGCGCGCGCCACTGCTGCGGCGCGGGCTGCTGATTGCGGGAATGACGCTCATCAGTTCGTTTTCATACTGCGCCATCATCTTTGGCATGCCCGGCCTGCTGGGCGCGATGCTGCATGCCAGCGCGGTGCAGGTGCTGGTCATTTCCGTTGTGCTCAACCTGCTGGTGGCGTTTCCCGGCGGGCTGCTGGGGGTGCGGCTGACGCGTTCGGTGCGTTCGCGCCTGCCGCTGATGTGGGGATATGCCTTACAGATGGCCGGCGTCGGCGCGCTGGCGCTGGTGGGGACGCCACATGACAGCATCGGGTCCGCCATCGTCGTCGCGGGGTTCGCCGCCTTCATCTTCGCACAGGGATTTGGCCCCGGATGCCAGCTTATGGCCTATCCCACCCTCAGCTATCCCACCGAACTGCGCGGGATGGGCATCGGGCTGGCGCGGCTGGTGTCGGGGGTGGGTTCCACCCTTGCGCTGACATTCCTGCCATGGCTGGGCACGCATCTGGGCACTGCGCTGTTCTGGCTGGTGCTGGCCGCGCCGTCGGGGGGGCTGGTGATGACGCTGGCGTCACGGTGGGACGTGTTCGGATATGACCCCGACATGGACCCCGCCCTGCGCGCAGCCCCCGCCGCCGCCACGGTGCATATGCCCGCCCTGTCCGCCGAAAGCCGCGCCTGACCGGGGGCCACCCCCGCCATGGCCGTGTGACCGTGTTCCGGGCGGCCGTGTTCCGGGCGGCCGCATTTCCCCTTCAACATGATCCGAGGACGAGACCATGACCGTACTGCTTGAAACCCGTCCCGCCCCCGTGGTTTCCGCCGCGACCTTCCGCGACGGCATGGCCGCGCTGGCAAGTGCCATCAGCATCGTGACCACCGATGGCGAAGGCGGCGCACATGGCTTTACCGCATCGGCGGTGTGCAGCGTGTCCGACACGCCGGCGACCGTGCTTGTGTGCATCAACCGCACCGCAAGCGCGCACGCGCACATCATGCGCCACGGTGTTCTGGCGATCAACGTGCTGCATGCGGGGCAGGCGGGCCTGTCGGACCGCTTCGCCAGCCGTGAACACACGATGGCCGAACGTTTCGCCGGGGCCACATGGCGGCGTGGACGCAGTGGCGCGCCGCTGCTGGACGGGGCGCTGGCGAACCTTGACTGCCGCATCAGCGACATCCGCGATGTCGGCACGCATACGGTGGTGTTCGCCCATGTGATCGACATCGCGCTGTCGGCCGCGGCACAGCCCGCGCCGCTGCTGTGGTTCAACCGCGCATATGGCCGCACCGCAGCGCAATGACCCCACACCCAGACGGAGACGGCACCCGATGATGTCCCCCATCCCCCGCACCCCGCACGGATCGTGTCGATGCTGATGCCCGATCCCCTCCCGACCTTCCCCGCTGCGACAGACATGTTCCATGGAACCCCCTCCTATGCCACGTCCCTTCGTGACTTCCCCACCTGACGCGCCCCCACGACGTCCGACGCACCGGACATTGGTTTTCGGTTCGTATCTTTTCAGTTCCACCATCTTCCTTCCCCATGCGCTTGCCGCACCGGGCAGCGAAACGCAGGCCAGGCATGCGACGGTGCATGCCGCGCGCACGCCCCACGCGACGACAGCCCCCGATACGGCACGGGGCACGTCACGGGGGCTGTCACCGGCCGCGGCGCGCGCCGCCACACCCACCGCCACACCGCCATCGCGCC
>NZ_BANE01000147.1 GCF_000964405.1 Novacetimonas hansenii JCM 7643 | reverse complement strand
TTATGATTTCAGGATGTTATTGAGACTTACTTTTCAAACAGTCTTTTAAAAAAGCGGCGTGACCTGGGGGAGAGTGGAAATATCCGCGCGCGGCACGCCCTTGCATTTTATATGGGGTCGCCCACCCCCGGCAGGGGCATGGCCACGCGCATTACTGCACCTGCCCCCCTGACATCGCGACCGATACAGGCACCGGCACGGCAGGCCAGAACGCCTGCATGATTTCCTCCTGAATCTGGCGCAACTGGCACTGCATCCATTCCATATATTCATGCAGGCCGCGCCCGATGATTTCCTCGGCGGTCTGTTCCGCAAGGGTTACGCGCAATTCCTCCACCCGTTCAAGGATGTGGCTGCTGTGGCGCAAGCGATATTCCCCCGACAGCAACCCCAACGCGGAATGAACCTGACGCAGGCTGGTGGAAAGTGAACGCGGAAACCCATCATTCTTGAGCAGGAATCCGACGATGTTCACCGGTGTCATCCCCGATGGCAGCACACGGCGGAACGCGTGATAGGCCGCAGCAGACCGCAGGACGGATGTCCACTGGCTGGTGTCGATATCGGACCCGACATCAACCCCGCGCGGCAACAGGATGTGATATTTGATATCCAACAGGCGGGTGATCTGGTCCGCCCGTTCCAGATATTTGCCCAGCACATAGAACAGCCATGCCTGATCACGGTACAACGTGCCTTCGGTAATGCCGAAATGGGTCTGGCATTCCTGTTTCAGGCGCGTGCAGATGCCCGACAGGCTGCCGGCCCGGACATCGCGCGGCGTCAGGTCGCGCACCCATTGCGTAAAGACGTTCAGGTGCATCCACATTTCCGTGGAAATCAGTGGACGCAACGCCCGGGCATTTTCACGTACGCCATGGGCCATCCCGGCAATGGAACCGGGATTGTCACGTTCGGTGATATAAAATCCCACGACCGCATGTTCCGACGCCTCCTCATGTATTGCATGGAAACGGTCCTCGTCCGCGTTGATCTGCAGCAGGGATTCCCACCCCGCATGACCATTGCGGGGACGGACAAAGGTGCCCGTCACCTCAATCAGGCGGGCCAGGTTTTCGATGCGCTCCATATAACGCGCCATCCATGTCATGCTCTCGGCATAACGTGACAGCAGGTTATGAAGGCCCGGCAGGACGGGTGTGGGGAAAACCGAAAGATTTTTCATGACGCAAGCACCCATGTGTCCTTTGAACCACCCCCCTGCGAGGAATTGACCACCAGCGATCCCTTGCGCAACGCCACGCGCGACAGGCCACCGGGCAGCACCCATGTATCCTTGCCCGTCACGGCGAAGGGACGCAGGTCCACATGTCGCGCCTCCAGCCCGGCCGGGCACAATGTGGGTGAAACCGACAGGTTGATGACGGGCTGGCTGATATAATTGGCGGGATCAGCCATCAGGCGCGCACGGAAATCATCCAGTTCGGCCGACGTGGCATGCGGCCCGATCAGCAGCCCATATCCCCCGGATTCCCCAACCGGCTTGACCACGAGATGTTCAAGATTCGCCAGCGTGTAATCCAGCCCCGCCTTCTCCGCGCAGATATGGGTTTCCACATTATCAAGGATGGGGTCCTGATCCAGATAATACCGGATGATACGCGGCATATAGGCATAGACCGCCTTGTCATCGGCAACGCCGGTCCCAAGGGCATTGGCGATGGTGACATTCCCCCGGCGATAGGCATTCACCAGCCCCGGCACACCAAGCAGGCTGTCGGGATTGAAGACCTCCGGGTCAAGGAAATCGTCATTCAGGCGACGATAGATCGTATGGACCGGCGACAGCCCCGCGACCGTACGCATGAAAACGCGACCATCGACAACCATGAGGTCACGCCCCTCTACAAGGGGAATGCCCATTTCGCGTGCAAGGAAGACATGTTCGAAATACGCCGCATTATAAATACCCGGTGACAGCAGCACGACCTGCGGGTCGTCCACGCCCTGCGGCGCGGTTTCCGCCAGCGCGCGATGCAGGCGGGGGCCATATTCGTCAACCGGGCGGATATCCAGACCGGAGGCAAGGTCAGGCATCATGCGCAACATCATGTGCCGGTTTTCAATGACATAGGACACGCCCGACGGCGTGCGGGCGTTATCCTCCAATATCAGGAAACGCCCGGCGGGGTCGCGCACCAGGTCCGTGCCGTTGACATGGACATAGACCCCGCCCGGCACGTCAAGCCCCACCATCGCGGAACAGTAATTGGCATTGCCCAGCACCATTTCCGACGGGATGATCCCGTCACGCAGGATGTGGCGATCATGGTAAATGTCCCACAGAAACAGGTTGATCGCCTGCACGCGCTGACGCACGCCGCGTTCCACATGATCCCATTCCGCCGCCGTCAGAATCCGCGGCACCACGTCAAAGGGCAGGATGCGGTCGATGGCCTGATTATCGGTATAGACGGTAAAGGTAATACCCAGTCGATAAAGCTGCGCCTCCACCGCCGCGGTGCGACGACGCAGCTCATCAAGGTCGAAATGCGCCAGCCGGTCGCGCACGCAGCGCAGGCCCGGAGTGGCGGGATCGGCACGGTGCATGAGTTCGCAAAAGGACGATGGCACGTCATATGTCGCAAACAGCCCCGCGCCCTGTCCCTGGCCGCGCCCCACCGTATCATTCATGCCCCTGCTCCCGTACCCTTGGCGGAAGGGGGGTCAGGCGTGACGGAAACATGCCCACCCACCTGCCATTTCGTTACGCTTACGACTTAGCGGAGCAAGAAAACACGTTCTTGCCAAGGTGAAATCTGCATGCCATTTCCTTTTTTCGCCATTCCTTCAACGAAATGACCACAGCGTATGGTGCTGCTGGCAAAGTCATGCAATGCATGGGGGGCGCGTGCCTGATACATTGTACGCATGGCGGTCCGGGAACATGATGCCTTTTCTTGTACGACATGCTTTCGTGAAAGCCCCCCTGTGATGAACCGGCCCGTCACGCTGGTTCACCGGACAAGCTACCATTACGACCGCCCGGTTTTCCTTGGCCCCCAGACCATCCGCCTGCGCCCGCACGCGGCATGCCCGACCCCCATCGTGTCCTATGCCATGGACATTGCGCCCCATGACCACCACAGGACATGGCGACATGATGATTTTGGCAACCACGAAGCCCACGTCACATTTGACCGTCAGGTTCGTGATTTCGACATCACGGTGCGCCTGACGGCGGACCTTGCCCCAGCAACAGGCTCCGCCCCGTGCGCCGAGCTTATCCCCACCCCGGCCCCGGCGCTTGCCGCCTTCATGACGCCACAGGCCGCCGGACCGCACCTGCGCGCCTTCGTTGCGGAGGCCGCGTCGATCCACACTGCCGACCCATGCGCCCGGCTGGCGGCGATCAACCGGATGATTGCCACCCGCACCACCTACCGCACCCGCATGGAGGCCGGTGTCTGGGACGCGGAAGAAACACTGGGCCGCCAGACGGGATCATGCCGTGACAGCGCGTGGCTGTTCATACAGGTCCTGCGCCACATGGGCATACCCGCGCGTTTCGTGTCGGGATACCTGATACAACCCGATGCCAGCGGCACGACATGCGACCTGCATGCCTGGGCACAGGCCCATATCCCCGACATCGGATGGGTGGGGTTCGACACCACGTCGGGACTGCTGACGTCACGGGGACACATCGCGCTGGCAGCGGCGGCACATCCCGAACAGGTCGCCCCGGTTTCAGGGCTGCTCGACAGTTGTAACGCAACCCTCGACGTTTCGATGACCCTTCATCATGCAGGCCGCAGCGACAACACAAAGGCCCATGAGATAAAGGCCCAGAAGATAAAGGACTGTCACGACCCACACGGGAATGCCATATCCTGACTTTCCCCATGGGGCGTGGCACATGCACCCCTTCGCGTTACGGAAAGCAAACAGCCGTGCAACTCTTTTCATGCCAGTCTTGCGATCAGGTCCTGTTTTTCGAAAATACGGCCTGCGAACGCTGTGGGCACCGGCTAGGCTATATCCCCACCCTTAACAGCCTGTCTGCACTGACCCCGACCGAAGATGGCAACGCATGGCATGCGCTTGATACACGTGCGGATGACGGCCCTTACCGATTCTGCGCCAACCATGCCCATGGGACTTGCAACTGGCTGATCCCCGCCAGCCAGCCCGGACAGGCATTCTGCATTGCATGCCAGTTCAACCGCATCATCCCCAACCTGTCCGTGCCCGGCAATCTGGAACGATGGCACAAGATCGAAATCGCCAAGCATCGCCTGTTCTATACGTTGCTGCGCCTTCACCTGCCGATGCATACGCGCCAACAGGACCCCACAGAGGGACTGGCCTTCGATTTCCTTGATGACGCACCCAAGGGGCCACCGGTCATGACGGGGCACCAGAACGGCCTGATCACCATCGCCCTGCGCGAAGCCGATGATGCCCAGCGCGAGAAGATGCGCATGGAAATGGGCGAACATTACCGCACGCTGCTGGGCCATTTCCGCCATGAAATCGGACATTATTACTGGAACCTGCTGGTACGCGACGGGCAGTTCCTGACGCAATGCAGGGCCATTTTCGGCGATGACCGCATGGATTACCAACAGGCGTTGCAACGGCATTATGAAAATGGGCCACCACAGGGATGGCGGACGCATTATGTCAGCGAATACGCCACCTGCCACCCGTGGGAGGATTTTGCAGAGACATGGGCGCATTACCTGCACATCGTCTCCACGCTGGAAACGGCATGGGCCTATGGCATGACGGTGCGTGAACAGCCCGGCAATCCACAGAGCCAGCGCGCCATGATTGACGACAATCCCTATGACGTGGCGGCATTCGATACCATTGCGCAGGGGTGGCTGCCACTGACCTATGCCGTCAACAGCCTGAACCGGTCCATGGGACTGGCGGATTTCTATCCTTTCGTGCTGACACCGGCCATTCTGCGCAAGCTGTCATTTATCCATATGCTGGTACATGCGGCACGTGACAGACAGTAAAACCCGTCACACCGCAAACAAATCTTGTGGAACACCCATGATCCATGTCCAGAATGGGATAGTCTTGGCCGCCCTTAGTATATTTATTAAAAAATTATAAATTTATTTTTCAATTATTCCGCACTGAAACATTTGTACACATTAAAGACACTATAAGGTCGCGTTCATGATGCTTTATTGATGAAATAAATAGGAGGGACATTTCATGAAATTTACACGTTTCCTGTTGATTGCCGGTGTTGCTGGTGCCCTTGGCGCGTATGGCGTTCCCGCCATGGCGCAGGACGAGCAGAACAACCACCACCACGAAGAGCGCCATGAAGAGCAGGGCAACCACGGCGAACATCGCGATGGCGAAAATGGTGGCGAGCATAAAGAAGGTGAGCACCATGAAGGTGAACATCACGAGGGCAGGCACCATGGCGGCAAGCACCACAACCACGACGGCAACACCAGCAACGACAGCAACAACAACTGACCTGCCGTGACCCTGCCTGAACGGCGGGCCGTGATTGGTTATGAAGGGGGAACTCCCATAGAGGGGTTCCCCCTTTTTACCATGTCCACAGGGTTATTCTGAAATCGACCCACGGGTAAATGAGAATGAAAGTTCAGATTCCCAAAGAATCCGCTTTCAAAAACATCACAAAAACATTGTCTTTTTGAACAGGCCGCGTCCAAAAGCTTTGATTGTTCTTTCCCAACCGGCCATTGCCCAACCGCCCCTATCGCCCACTGTCCTGTAGGCGTCAGCTTTTAGGGCAATTTTTCAGGTAATCTCCGGGGGATCGGACGTCATCCCGTCCCCCTCTGGCAATTGCATATCACGGCACGAATCACGCAAGATCGCCACGAAATGCGCAATCAGCGGCGAATGCTGCCCCGCGCGTATTGCAATCGCCAGGTCCGCCTTGGGCGCCTTGGGCCCCAGCGAGTGATAGGTCACCCCCCCCGAATGGATCTGGTGCAGTGATTGTGGCACCACAGAAATGCCAAGACCCGCCGCAACCAGCGGTACGGTCGAGGCGATCTGCGGGGCCTGCTGTCCCATACGGGGGGTAAAACCCGCATTCTGGCACGCCGACAGGATGGCGTCATGAAACCCGGGACCAAGTTCGCGCGGAAAGATGATCAATGGTTCATCCGCCAGCATCTCAAGCTCCAGCCTTGAGCGGGAGGCCAGCTCGTGCCCCTTGGGCAGCGCCACCACCGTCGGTTCCGCCAGCAGGGGCGAAACAACCAGCCCCTCCCCCCCATCGGGCACAGGGGGGCGGACGATTGCGATATCGATGGCCCGGTCATGCAACGCCTTGCGCAGGGCGGGCGTATTGCTTTCCTCCAGCGAGATGGTGACATCAGGCCATTCCTCGCGAAAGTGGCGCACCGTCTGCGGGATCAGCGGCAACAGCGACACCGCCCCCGCCAGCCCGACCCGCAGGTGCCCACGTTCACCCCGCGCAAGGCCGGTCGCGATGGACAGGAACTGCTGTTGCATGCCAAGGATGGCCTTGGCCTGATCCATCAGTACGACGCCCACATCCGTCAGACGCACCCCACGTGTCAGCCGCTGGAACAGCAGGACGCCAAGTTCGTTCTCGAACTGCTTGATCTGCTGGCTCAGGGGGGGCTGCTCTATCCCCAACTGTTCGGCCGCGCGTGTGAAACTGCCATTTTCCGCGACAGCGACAAAATAGCGTAGATGTCTTAAATCCATTTGCCATATAAATAATATATGGAAACCTAGTTCAATATATATTTGACGCCATAACATACCATGCGCCACGTTCCCCCCATCTGTTACGGATGAGTGCTCCCTGATGAAGATTGGCCTGTTTATTCCCTGTTATATTGATGCTTTCTACCCGCAGGCCGGCATTGCCACGCTGGAGTTGCTGGAAAAACTGGGACAGGATGTCGAATACCCGCTTGACCAGACGTGCTGTGGACAGCCAATGGGCAATTCCGGCTGCAATTCCGATGCCGCCGCTGCCGAGGCCCTGTTCGTGCGCAACTTCGCCCGGTTTGACAAGATCGTCATGCCATCAGGCAGTTGCACGCATCATGTACGCGACAATTTCGACGCCATCCCCCAGACCGATGAGGTCCGTCATGTGCGTGAAAACACCTATGAACTGGTGGAATTCCTGCATGACATCCTGAAGGTGGAGGAATTCCCATGGGCGGAGTTCAACCACACAGTCGGCCTGCATAACAGTTGCGGCACCCTGCGCTCACTCCGCACCGCCAGCATGTCGGAACTGGGTGAAAAACCGTTTTCCAAGCCGATGGACCTGCTGACGAAGGTCAAGGGCATCCGTTTTGCGACCCCCAAGCGGCCTGACGAATGCTGTGGTTTTGGCGGCACCTTCTCCGTCACGGAAGAAGCGGTGTCCGCACGGATGGGCGTGGACAAGGTGCGCGACCATTACCAGGCCGGCGCGGAATATATCGTATCGGCGGATTCGTCGTGCGTGATGCACCAGCAGGGCTGCGCCGAACGTGCCGGTATCCCGATCCGCTTCATCCATATCGCACAGATCCTGAACGGAGCACGGTCATGAGCAACAGGCCGGTCAACCACGCCAGAGCCGCCGAAAAATTCCTCGAAGATGCCCCCCACCTGCAGTTCCATGATGAACGCCTGTGGGACATGCGCCAGAAACGCGATGACCAGATGCACATGCTGCCCGAATGGCAGGAACTGCGCACCGAGGCCTCGCGCATCAAGGAACATACGCTCGCCCGCCTGCCGGAATATCTGGAGCAGTTCGAGGAGAACGCAAAGAAAAACGGCATTCACGTCCACTGGGCACGTGATGGGGCGGAACATAACCGTATCGTGGGCGAGATCCTCCAAGCCCACAACGCACGCAGCCTGATCAAAAGCAAGTCGATGGTCACTGAAGAATGTGACATGCGGCCCTACCTTGAAAAACGCGGCGTCACCGTCACCGAAACCGACCTTGGCGAACGCATCCAGCAGCTTGACGATCAGCTTCCCAGCCACATCGTCGTACCCGCCGTGCATAAGCTGACATCGGATGTCGCACGCATCTTTGCCAAGGATTACAAGACCGACCCCGACATCCGCGACCCCCACCTGCTGGCGGAGGCACAACGACAGGCGGCCCGTCCCGTAATCCTGCACGCCGATGCGGGGATGACAGGCGGCAATTTCGTCGTCGCGGAAACCGGCACCTTTGTCGTCTGTACGAACGAAGGCAATGCCGACCTCAGCGCCACCGTGCCAAACCTGCATATCGCAACCATCGGCATCGAACGCCTTGTGCCGCGCATGGCCGACCTTGGTGTTTTCATCCGCCTGCTGTCACGCAGTGCGCTGGGATCGCCCATCACGCAATACACAACGCATTTCCGTGGCCCGCAGAAGGGGGGCGAAATGCATGTCGTCTTCGTCGATAACGGGCGCTCCGCACGGCTGGGGATGGAGGATTTCTGGACCTCGCTCAAATGCATCCGTTGCGGGGCATGCATGAATACCTGCCCCGTCTATCGCCGGTCGGGTGGCCTGTCCTATGGCGCGGTGTATTCAGGACCGATCGGGGCGATCATCGACCCGACCTTCAACGAACGCAAATACAGCACCCTGCCCTATGCCTCCACGCTGAATGGCAGTTGCACCAATGTCTGCCCGGTCAAGATCAACATCCACGAACAGTTGTACAAATGGCGCCGCGTGCTGGTGCAGCACCATGAAATGCCGTTCGTCAAGCGTGAGATCATGCACATGGCGGGCAAGCTGATGGGACAGCCAAAGCTGTACCGCGCCGCCATCAGCGCCACGGAAACAGCCCTGGGCACGCTGCCGCGCTTTGCGCTGTATAACTGGCTCAATCCATGGGGCAAGCACCGCGAAAATCCCCATCCGGTCAAACAGACATTCCATGCATGGTACAAGGCCAACCGGACAGACAAGGCCAGCAAGACCGAGGACTCACGATGAACGCGCGCGATACAATCCTTCAGGCCCTGCGCACCAACCGCCCCGCGCCAGAGCAGTATCCCCTGCCGCCCGTTGTGACGCTGGGCAATCTTGACGCCAGCGTGGAACGGTTCGTTGCCTCGCTCAAGCTCCTGGGCGGGGACGTGATGGAACGTCAGGGTGACGAAACGCTTGACGCGGCAATCGCACGACGTTTCCCCGATGCGCGCAATGTCTGTTCCGCCGTGCCCGAAACCAACGGCACGATGCGCGCGGAAACCCTGAAAACCCCACAGGACGCCCAGGATGTGGACATCGCGGTCGTACGCGCGGCCTTCGGCATTGCGGAGACGGGGTCGATTTTCCTGAGCGAGGCGCAATTGCCCCTGAATTCATTGGCGCATCTGGCACAGCATATCGTCATCCTGCTGTCGCCGGGCGAGATCACGGCCAATATGCACACGGCCTATCAGACGCGGCCGGAATTCCACACTGCGCATTATGGCGTGTTGATGAGCGGCCCTTCCGCAACGGCGGATATTCAGGGCGTGCTGATCCGCGGCGCACAGGGCGTACGCAGCCTGAGCGTATGGTTCACCTGACCCGCCCCCCGGGCCGTGCCACAGTGATAGATGTCACATGATATATGTGCCCGCCGGCCGTCACATGACGGTCGGCGGGCAAAGTTATATCAGACAGCCTTTTTCAGGTTGGGACTCGCCTTGAAACGGACGGTCTTGCCTGCCTTGACCTTGACAGGTTCGCCAGTGCGCGGATTAAGCGCCTTGCGAGCCTTGGTTTTCTTGACGGTAAAAGTACCGAATGACGGCAGGGTGAACCCACCTTCGCGCTTCAGTTCCTTGATAATAGCTTCCATCAGGTCCGAAGCAGCCTGGTTGGCGGCCACGCCAGTGCAATCGATCGAATCCTGAATCACGGCGGCAATAAAGGCTTTGCTCATCGAGACTGTCTGCTCCTTTCAAACCATGCTGTATAAAATCAGGTCATATCCTGTCCCCGCCCGCGATGGTGCATGAACCATCATGGCCGGGAGGTCGCGGGTTGTAACGCGGCAGATAGAGTTACGCCAGAGAATTTTTGTCATTACATGCCAAATATTGCTGTTCTGATCAGCAAAAGCGTCATCCCTTACCGAAGTAGACGATATGATACCAACTTTGGCGAAGAGGGAATGTTTTATATCGAATATGTATCATTATTTCACATTCCTGTCATCTTTCCCCGGACAGGCATCCCCACAAAATGCCCGAAAAGACCAGCAGGAATCAGGGACAACACCATGCCACATGTTGCATCATGGCATCATATGCGCGCACACCTGAAATCGCGCCAGATACCCCGCCCCGTCACGTGAGGGGAATAAAAAATCCGCCCCGGCCATTTCCCGGGACGGATCATCCGTGGATCAATTGGCAGGCAACCGCGCCGTCATCAGACCCTATGCCTTGAAATTCTGTGCGCCGAGGTCCGTCACACCCACGAAGGTCACGCGCGTATGGTCCGACAGGGACACCGTGGTATTGCCACCGGCCACGGTTGCGGCGGCGATCATGTCCTGCAGGGACGCCTGCGTCATGTTGTACCCACTCAGTTGCACGACATTTCCCGATGACTTGCCAAAATCCTTGATGATGTCCTGGCCGCCTGCATGCCCCTTGATAAAGATGAAATCATTGATGCCATTGGCGCCGGACATCGTGTCGTTGCCACTGCCACCGATCAGGGTGTTATGGCCGCTGCCGCCGATGGCAGTGATGTCACCCGTCGAATTGCTGCCATCGAACAGTTCATTGCCTGACCCCTGGCTGCCATCAAAATCGGTATAGGTATCATCGCTGGCGGTAATGTTCAGGTCATCGGTGCCAGCCGCGCCATAAATGGTGCTGCGCCATGCGCTTACGGTGGCGCTACCGCGGGCATTGAGGAACCGCAGGCAGCCATCGACACTGACATCGCCGCCGGTCGGATCGTTGATCGTCACGAATCCGGTGGCGGAAATCGTATCCCCCGCCTCGCTGTTCATCGTCTGCGCCTCCAGCAGGTCTTCAAGCCCGTACAGGCCCTGCTGGTTCATCAGGGTGACACTGTCATCCGTGCCGCCGGTAATCGTGCTGCCGCCATGCACGGTCATGCTGTTGTCGCTGCCGGTATCGGTCACACGCGACTTTGCCCCAAGGTCAAGGCTGGAACCGCCAGAAACCGACCCCTTGCTTTCAAGCGTGACATTCTGTGCCGCGCCAGCGGCGGAATAAACGGTATCCGCGCCTTTCAGATCCAGCGTGTTGTTGGCGGCGGCAAGGTAGATCGCGGCCGCCCCGATGCCGGCATTGATCGTGTCCTGACCGGTGCCGGTGCTGATGGTGTCGCGCCCGGCGCCGGTATTGATGACGTAATCACCCGACCCGCCGATAAACACGTTATTGCCTGATGCCGCCGTAAAGACCCCGGACTGGCTGCCGGCGGTATAGGTCACGCCGCCGCTGTCACCCGCGATCACATCCACCGGCGTCGTGACACCCGTGGCGTTGACGGATACGGCCTGACTGAGCGTCTGCCCGTTCAGGCCACCGATGACGATGCCTGCATCGCTGCCATCAAGGGTATAGGTCCCGCCTGACGTGATATCGACGAAGGTGCGGGCGGCGGTGGCCTGGTTCGTACCGGTCGTCGCACTGACCATCGTGTCATCCGCCAGCGTCGCAGTCACCTGCTGCGCATATTGCTGGGCAAGGGTATTGGTGAACGTACTGTCAGTGGCAATGGATACGGTACTGCCCTGCGCACCCGTGATGCTTACAGCCTGCATGCTTTGCGCTCCCTGTTCCGTGGTGCGGACATGGGCCACGCGCCCTGCCACCAACCTGTTCCGACCTGTGGGGGGATATCCATGCGTTACGGAACAACCGCCTGCATCCCACCGTGAATGGGGCCGCCGCCGTCACCAGCGCGGCGTACCCGATCCCGCACGCAGGAATTAGACAGAAGGAAGTTAACAATTCTCGAAGACGACAGGCCGGGCCGACGGATTGCGCAAATTGGCGGGCAGGCGTTACTTCAGGGGAACAGCGCGCTCTATTTCCTCGACCCACAAGCGCGCATTCCCATCTGATGGCGCCCGCCAGTCGCCGCGCGGTGACAATGCCCCACCCGCCAGCACCTTGGGGCCGTTGGGCATGGCGGAACGCTTGAACTGGCTGAAGCCGAAGAAGCGCTCCACGAACACCAGCAGCCAGCGACGGATCTCCTCCAGCGGGTAGGCCACCTTGCGATCATCGGGGAATCCGGGTGGCCATGCCCCACACGTGGCATCACCCCAGGCATGATACGCCATGAACGCGATGCGCGACGGGCGGAACCCATGGCGCAGGATATAATACAGGTTAAAGTCCTGCAGGGCGTATGGGCCGATTCGTGCCTCGGTGCTCTGGACCGGGTGCCCCTCATGCGCGGGGATCAGTTCGGGCGAAATTTCCGTATCGAGGATGTCACGCAAGATGACACAGGTCCGCGCATCCTCTGCCCCGCTGGACATGACCCAGCGGATCAGGTGCTGGATCAGCGTTTTGGGCAGGCCGGCATTGACATTGTAATGCGACATCTGGTCCCCCACGCCATAGGTACACCACCCCAGCGCAAGTTCGGACAGGTCACCTGTGCCAATGACGATGCCCCCTGACTGGTTCGCCAGCCGGAACAGGAAATCGGTGCGCAACCCGGCCTGCACATTTTCAAACGTTACATCATATACCGCCGCCCCCCCGGCAAAGGGGTGCCCCATCTGTTCCAGCATCATGCGTGCGGTTGGCCGGATGTCGATTTCCGCCGCCGTGACGCCAAGGGCCTCCATCAACGCCAGTGCGTTGGAACGTGTTCCCGCCGTCGTACCGAATCCGGGCATGGTATAGGCCATCACCACATCGCGCCCCAGCCCGAGTTCATCCGCCGCCCTGACCGCGACCAGCAGTGCGTGCGTGGAATCAAGCCCCCCCGAAATGCCGATCACCATGCGTCGTGCGCCCGATGTCCGCATCCGCTGCTTCAGCGCGGACACCTGAATGGCAAATGCCTCGTAGCAGTCCTGCTCAAGCTGGGTGGGATCGGACGGCACGAAGGGAAAGCGTGCGATGTCGCGCCGCAGCCCGATGTCACGCATCGGTGGATCAAGGACAAACCCCACCCGCCGCCATGTGCCATCCCCGCCTGCCGCGCGGCGGTTGTCGCCAAATGTGCCCATGCGCATGCGTTCCTGCCGCAGCAGGTCAAGATCGACATCGGCCACCGCACGCACGGCACCCGTGGGAAAGCGGGCACTGCGCGCAAGGACCGCCCCATTTTCAAACACCGAAACCTGTCCGTCCCAGGCAAGGTCGGTGGTCGATTCCCCCTCCCCCGCGGCGGCATAGACATAGGCGCAGACGCACCGCGCCGTATGGGCCTGGCACAGCAGGGTGCGGGTCTGCGCCTTGCCAACCGTGATGTCACTGGCGGACAGGTTGGCGATCACGCTTGCCCCCGCCAATGCGGCATGGGTGCTGGGGGGCTGGGGCACCCACATATCCTCGCAGATTTCCACCCCAAGCGTCAGGCCCGGCACGTCAGCCGCATCGAACAGGAGGTCCGTCCCGAACGGCGCGTCCTGTCCGCCGACGCGGATATGCCTGTCGCGCACGCCCGCGCCGGGGGCGAACTGCCGCGCCTCATAGAATTCACGGTAATTGGGCAGGTAGGACTTGGGCACCACGCCAAGGACGCGGCCACGGTGGATCACGATGGCGCAGTTATACAGTTCGCCCCCATGACACAACGGCGCACCCACCACCAGCACCGGCAACAGCCCGGCCGTGGCCGCCGCCAGTTCGGCCACGGCCGCATCCACACGCTCCAGCACGACATCCTGCTGGCGCAGGTCCTCAATGGCATAACCGCACAGGCCGAGTTCGGGGAAAACCGCAACCGCCACCCCATCCGCGTCACAGGCGCCTGCCTGCTGTACAGTGCGCGCGACGTTGGCCTGCGGGTCCGCCAGCGCCACCGGCAGCGTGCAGGCCGCGACCCGCGCGAACCCATGACGATAGAGTGCGTGGAAATCCGTCATGAAACTGCCTCCGCCTGATGCCGCAACCCGGCCACGTAGCGCCCCTACGTACCGCCCCCACGGGACAGCGCACGCAGCACGGACCGTCAGATGTAGTCCTACATCCGGCCCGTCACAAACCCCCGGCCTTCACGATATGCCCATCGCGATGAACTTCATCGGGAGTGAAACATTTATACTGCATGCATGGGCGTCGGCGACGCACAGGCACCATGCGACATACCAACTGAAGGAACGCGGATATGGACCTGTTACGCTGGACCATCACTTTCCTCGTCCTGGCCCTGATCGCTGCGGTTTTCGGGTTTGGCGGGATTTCATCGACCTTCGCCTATTTCGGGAAGGTCCTGTTCTTTATCTTTATCATACTGTTCGTCATTGGATTGTTTTTCGGCCGCGGCCGCGGAAGCGTCCCTTGACCTTCAGCCCCCGTGGCACCAGCAACAGCAGCCCAAGGGCGTAAAGCCCGCTAAGTGCGGTCATGGAAACCGGCAGCCACGCAATCAGGTAGGTCGGGGCATCACATGGCTTTGCCGGACGCGCGGGCATCGACGCCAGCCGTTCGGCAAAGGTGCCACCATGAAAGGTGGGGGCCATGCATTCCGGCAGCGGACTGGGCCACCACCCCTGTTCCACCCCGACATGCAGCACGGACAACCCACATGACACCAGCAGAACCGGCATGCACAGCCACAGCATGACGCGGGCCGTATCACGGGGCAGCACCATGGTCCCAAGCCCCAGCCCCACCAGCACGCGATAGGGCCATCTTTCCCACAGGCACAACCCGCATGGGACATGTCCCAGCACGTGTTCCGTCCACCACGCCAGAGCGAGCGCCAGCGCACCCGCCAGCGCCATCACAAATCCTGTGCCTTTCATCATTCCTTACGAAGAAACACAAACAGGTGCCTCGTCAAGCGCCTGCAGGAAATCATTGGCCCAGCTTACGGCAGTCGTGCGGCTGACTTCCTTTTCCAACGCGATCCAGCGGGTCTGGCGTTCGGGTCGCTGCATCGTCAGCGCCTGATGCAGCGCATCGGCAATTTCGTCCGTGTCATAGGGATTGACCAGAATCGCTTCGTCCAGTTCGGGCGCCGCCCCGGCGAAATGCGACAGGATCAGCACACCGGGATCTGCCGGGTCCTGTGCCGCGATATATTCCTTGGCCACAAGGTTCATGCCATCACGCAGCGGCGTAATCAGCGCCACATCCGCCATGCGATAGAACCCGGCCAGCACGTCGCGCGAAATCGGACGGGTGATATAGCGGATCGGCGTCCAGTCGAATTCGGAATAGGCCCCGTTGATCCGTCCCGTCAGTTCATCAAGCTGGCAGCGCAACTGTCGGTATTCCTCCACATTGCCGCGTGAAATCGGGGCGACCTGCAGGAACGTGACCTTGCCACGATGTTCGGGATAGCGCGAGAGCAGCGCCTCGTATCCCTTGAAACGTTCGGGCAAGCCCTTGGAATAATCCAGCCGGTCCACACCCAGCACCAGTTGCGCCCCGCGCAGGCTGTCATGCAACCGGCTGACCTCCGGCCCTTCCATGCTGGTTTCGGCCTGCGCGCGGAATTCGACCGGGTCTATGCCGATCGGGAACGCCTGCCCACGTTCGGCCATGTGATTCATACGCAGCGCATGGTTCAGGTTTTCCGCGTCCTCGGGCGTCTGCACACCAACGAGGTCATAGCTCTGCATATCCTCCAGCAGCAATTCCGCACCCGGCAGTGCGCGCACCAGACTCCATGGCGGGAAGGGGATATGCAGGAAAAATCCGATGCGGCACTTTACCCCAAGGTCACGCAGCGCCTGCCCAAGCGGAAACAGGTGGTAGTCATGGATCCAGATCGTGTCGTCGGACCGCAAAAGCGGGCGCAACGTACGCGCGAACATGGCGTTGACGCCCAGATACATCTCCCAGTCCATGCGGGAATAGTTCATCAGCCCGACACGATAATGGAACAGCGGCCACAAGATGCCGTTGGAAAAATTCTGGTAAAACCCGTCATGCTGCGCGCGGGTCAGGTCGATAGTGGCATAGGTGACGTTCCCCACCTGATCGATACCGGGGGTGGGGTCCCCCTCCATCTGCTCCACCTGTCGGCCGGACCAGCCAAACCACAGGGCATCGCCTTCACGCAGGGCATCTTTCAACCCGACGGCAAGCCCACCTGCGGGCTGGTTGCGCTCCCGCGGGGCGGGAACACGGTTCGATACGATAATCAGGCGCCCCATGTGTCAGCCCCCCCACATGCCAGTGCCCCAAGCCATGCCCGCACGGCGGCGGGATCGGTAAAGTCACGCGGGATGCGCAGGCCGATCCCGCCAAGTGCGACCGCCGCGCGTATCCCGTCCTCGTCCGTTACATCATCGCCGATGAACACGGGATAACGCCCCGCGAACGGCGCCGCCTTCATCAGATCACGCACCGCATGGCCCTTGTCGATACCGGCGGGACGGATTTCCCACGCCATCTTGGCTTCCTGCACATGGAAACGCGGGTCGGACACGACCCAGCCATCGGCCACCTCACGCAGGGCCGGACCGGCATCGGGCGCGCCACGGAAATGCAGGACAACGGCCGCCTTCTTGCGCTCGATCCGCACGCCGGGATATTCCGCCGCCAGCGCGTCCGCCTGCACCAGCCATGCGGACGGCACGGCTGGCAGGTTGGCG
>NZ_BANE01000148.1 GCF_000964405.1 Novacetimonas hansenii JCM 7643 | reverse complement strand
AGAGCCCGATCCGAAAGTTTTTCAAGCTTGACAATGCCTTGCTGTCCGTCGTGTGAGCATGCGGATCGAGGCGATCAATGTCCATGCGGTTGAGGACGCAATGGATTGTTCCCAATCTTTGGCGAGCCGCCTGCACCGTCCCAGCCAGGCGAATGTCCGTTCAACCACCCAGCGGCGCGGCAGGATCTGAAAGCCTTTCACCGTATCGGACCGCCTGATGATTTCGACCGTCCATTTTCCCATGGAGGCGAGCGCGGATCGCAATTTCTCGCCAGCATAGCCGCCATCAGCGAAGATGTGGCGCAGCCAGGGAAAGCGCCTGCGTATTGCCGCCAGGACATCAACGGCCCCATCACGATCCTGGATATCGGCGGCATGAACGAGGAGAAAGATCAGGAAGCCGCAGGTATCAGTCACGATATGGCGCTTGCGGCCCTTGACCTTCTTGCCCGCGTCATAGCCCGAAAGCCCGCCGCTTTCCGTAGTTTTCACCGACTGGCTGTCAATCACGCCCGCGCTCGGGGAGGCTTCACGCCCCTCGATCTCGCGCAGGCTCATGACCAGCACCGTATTCATGACCTCGAACAGCCCGGTATCACGCCAGGCGTAGAAATAGCGCCTGACAGTCGAGACCGGCGGAAAGCATTTCGGCAGCAGGCGCCACGCGCACCCGGCCGAGGCTATGTAGAGCATCGCATTGACCACCTCGCGCATATCCGTCGTGCGAGGGCGACCGCCCCGTTTCGCAGGGGGCACAAATGGCATGATCAAAGCCCATTCCCCGTCCATCATATCCGATGGATATCGCAGTCCTTCCCGGCTATGTTCACGTCGGGCAATACCAGTCCATGTCACCATTCACTCCATCTCTTCGTAAAGACGGATGAATCACAACAGGCTGGTATTGTTCAAAAACTTTCGGATCAGGCTCT
>NZ_BANE01000149.1 GCF_000964405.1 Novacetimonas hansenii JCM 7643 | reverse complement strand
CAACAGGCTGGTATTGTTCAAAAACTTTCGGATCAGGCTCTTATATATTTTAAGCAGAAACGGCAGAATGAGTATTTACGTGTCCTGACCCTATAGCTTTGGAAGTGGTATGTGCGGGGAAAACAGGCATCCCAATACGATCCCGGACAGGAAAAGAATGACCATCAATGTGGTCAACATGGCATGTTTGCGTTCCTGTGGTGTCGCAAACGGGGGCTTGAGGCTTTTGTCTGCCAAAGGAGGCGGTTCGCCACTTTTCTTTGAATTATTAACCATCTGGCACACCTTTTATTAAAGATTGCGCCCGTAAACGTTGCCTACATCCCTTTGGTTTCCATATTTTCAAGAATATAATTTAGACTATGGAATTTTAATTTATAAATAAAACTGATTATTATTTTCAGACAAGGACGCACCCCTTGCCGTCTCATATTATTGCACCTGCCCCACGACCGTCAGAGGCAGGATCAGGCCGTGTTGATGAATATGCCCAGCGCATAAACTGACCACCATGGACAGGACAGGCAAAAGCCATACATGCCAGATCCTGCCCCCCCCCCAAGGCCCCCCGCATTGCGCTTTCGGGTGTTTTGGCCCTGATTATCGGTACGCACTCTGGTTATTTTGCGAAGAGGCGGCTATGCCTCCTGTATCGTTCCTCGCTTTATTTTCGTATGGGCTCGTCAATGAAAAACCGGTTACGAATCACCCTCTCCACACCTTATCGCAAATGGGCGGCGGCGGTCGGGATCATGGTGGCTCTTGCTGGCTGTTCATCGCACAAACCCTTTAACCGGGGGCCTTACCTGGCATATGGGCTGGGGCCGAATGCAGCCTTTGTCCCGGTGGAGCCGTATAAAGCGGCGGAAAATATCCGCCGTGCGCTGGCGTGCAATAATCTCCGCACGAAACCGTTCATGTGGCATGACCTGCAAGAAGACCGGTTTTTGATTTCCAACGCCGTTCTGCCGGGAACGACCAAAAGCTATGAGATCATAGCGGCATGGTCATTCACCGGCACATTGTTACAGGTCCGATCATCAGAGGCGGTGCCGCAGGTCGTCACCACCATCAGTAATTATGCAAAACAGGGTGCCGACTGCCCCGCCGCGGCCATCAACAAGAGCAGCAATTGATCCGCAACCGGTCGTAGCGCAAGGAATAATGGGGCATGCAGCAGGCTGTGCCCCATCGACGCATCGCTGGTTATTTCAGGTCTGCTTACTTCAGGCGGAAGGCCCACGTGCGGGATAAGCTGCATGCTGGATACAGGTTGCCGCCATCAGGTGCCCATTGGTAAATGGCTGCACGCACGGTTCATCCGCAGGACAGGTGCCCAACGTGTCGCACTGCCCATCCTCGGCGGCGGCCTTCTGCACCATGCCCAGCAATGCCGCCTGCTGCATGGGGGTCAGCATTTCCACCGCTGCGGCAAGGGCGTGTTCAAGGCCCGAAATATGGGCCTCATACACCAGGATCTGTCTGGCAGACATGGGAGCGGTTTTTCTTTCTGTCATGATATTTATTGCCCCTGAGATATGAACCTTTAGCCAATGGTCCATAATTTCCGTTACCCACCGTAACTGTAATCAGCACATCCCGCTTTGACATCAGGCAAAGTTCTTGCGCGTGAGTGTTTATTGGGTGGCATTTAATACAGTATCTTTTATATATCAAAAAAAACGTTAATACAGGTTAACATACAGTGTTCCTTATGGGGAGCACATTAATGTCATTCTGTCGGGCAATATTTATTTCATGACAGGCGTGGGGCTATTTACGCTGACGCAGGTTCAGTAATCACCACGCAATCGGCTTGATGCGACTTTCTGGGCATGGCCTTTCATCTCTTGTGCGATGCCACTCCGGGCGATTTTCCGGCTGCCGGTAACGTAGCCAATTTCCTGCTTGAGCTGGCCGGCAAGGATATTTGCCGTGCTAAAAATAATATTCTTCAAATTCGTCATATAGTTATCCTTATCCGGGCATGACAATATGTCTGACCGCCTGCGAATGCAGGCGCAGGTGGCACAGAAACATAACGCATATCAGGCATGCAAGTAATAAATGATGCCGCCCGCAAGGACGAAATAATCGAAACTTATTCCCCGATATTACGTAATTTTTTTCCAGACAAAAGGTTGGCTTCAATGGTTTCCAATGGAACATCCTTGGTTTCGGGCACGAATGTCAGCGTAAACACAATGAATATAACATTCATCAGGGCAAACCCGGCGAATGTCTGACCAAAACCGATGATGGACACAATGCTCAGGAAAGTATTGCTGACAATCCAATCCGCCCACCAGTTAGCCAGCGTGGAGCAGCCCACGCCAAAGTCCCTGCCTTCCAGCGGCTGGATTTCGGAACACAGGGTCCAGACCAATGGCCCTGCCCCCAGACCGAACCCGCCGACAAAGCTCAACAACGCCCCCAGAAGGCATAATGTCGCAATACCGCCCGACAGATGAAGGCCAGTAATGCCCGCAGCAACAGCCAGAGAACAGGCCATAATCGCAGCACTGGTGCAGAGCAGGGACCGCCTGCCCCATCTGTTGACCATGAAAATTGCAGCAATACCCACAATGGTATTGATGACACCGATCAGGACCGTGGCCCATGCCGCGCCTGATGTGCCGAAATGTGCATTTTGCAGGATTTTCGGGGTATAATACATGACGACATTGATCCCCGTAAGCTGCTGCATGACCTGAAGGCAGATGCCCAGCATGACAGAGCGCCGGAAACCCGGTTGCTGACGTAACAGCTTCAGCCCGCTTATACGGCCCTTTGCAGCTTCATTCTTGATGCAGGTGAACTCCTCATCTGCCTCCGCCGGGGTATCACGCAGGGCGCGCAGCACTGTCCGTGCTTTTGTATCCTCCCCACGTGCAATCAGCCATGACGGACTGGCGGGCAGGAAGAAACAGCCGGCAAACAGCAACGCTGTCGGCAACATGGGCATACTGACCATCCAGCGCCAGTGCCCCCCGGATGACAGCAGCCCACCCAGGAGATATCCTGCAAGGATACCGGCGGATTGCAGCATGGAAAACGTCGAAACCATGCTGCCACGCTGGTGGCCCGACATGGTTTCGGAAATATAAAGCGGGGCCGTAAAGGTACACACGCCAATGGCGATACCGATCAGCAGGCGTCCCACCAGGATTTGCGCAATTCCCATGGCATTGGCACACAGACCCGCGCCAAGGAACATCAGCACCATGGCGGCGGTCAACACCAGCCTGCGGCCAAAGCGGGCGGAAAACGTTCCCGCCCCCAGCGACCCCACCGATGCCCCCAGCATAAGGACCGACACGATCCATTCCTGATCACGTGTGGAGGCATGGAAGTCCGTGCCGATAAATCCCAGTGCCTCAGCGATCAGGCCGGTATCGAGTCCGACAAGAAGCCCGGCACAGGCCGTGATAAGGCCTGCACGGAAAGCTTTCTGTCCGGGACGGGAAGAAGGTGCTGGTATTACAACAGTGGGGCTCACGTTCTGTTTTCCTCCCGGCCGGGATGGTTTTTACATCTGTGTTGACGTCATAATGACCGATACGGCATCCATCCATGATGCAACACCAGAACATGTGTTTTTCCGTTCGAATTTTATGCTGCCACATAACGCCAGCGCATGGTCCATGGCAGGCATGGACCCACACAGGAAGGGTTTCATGACAAATACGGGAATCATGCGCTTCATGGCCGGGAACAGAACAAGAGTCTATGCCCTCGGTGCGGTCTTTATATTTGTCTTGTGGGCCAATGTTGTAACCCCGCTATGGGCCGATGATTATTGCAGAACCATTCCATTTGACCTGAAAAATACATTCCATATCGTTTATGGGAATTATTTTTATTGGACAGGCAGGTATTTTACGACACTGATAACCTTCCTCGTTCTGGAACTTCACGACTATGGGTCCATTTTCATTTTTGATATTCTGAATACCGTAATTTTCTGCCTGCTTGTCCATAATGTCTGCATGATATGCAGAAATGTATCAATATCGGACCAGAATACATCAAATGGATTTTGGGACATCATATTTGTATTTCTAGCTGTCTGGTGGATACCACGCGATATTTCTGAAGTTGCCCTGTGGAAAACTGGGGCGATTGGCTATCTGTGGCCTATGACGGGGGAATTATGGATTTTACGGCAGGTCCTTGCACGACGCTTGCCTTTTGGGGTTCTGTCCTGCGGTTTTGCCTTTTTCATCGCGACATTTCTTGAACCCCTCTCCCTTATGATAAGCATGGTGCTGATCGGCTCTGCAATCAGCAGTTATCGTCATAAGGATCCTGTCGCCCTACCCTTTATTGGTGCGCATGTGCTTGGCACCCTTTTTCTATGGCTTGCCCCAGGCAATTATGTCCGGGCACGCACGATGGAACATGATACGCTTCTGACCCGTCTGGATGGCGTATTTGGAAATCTTGGCAGCCTGTTTGACCTGTACTGGCTTCCATTTGTCATTATCCTGCTCATCTGCCACGTGTCCGTGACAGCCGATATGACACAACGACATCGCATGTGGAAAAATATTGCGATATTTACGGCATGTGCCGTCACCTACATGATGATCCTGCTACTGTTCCCGCGTTCATCCCTTGCCGCGCGGGTATCTTTTCCTGCCAGCATCTATCTGGTGTGTGTATTGGGAATATTGTTTATCAACCGCGCCCATCATCCCGCCCTGCGCAACCGGATGGTGGGGATCGGAATTTCCGGCCTTGTCATCTGGCATATATGTATTTGTGTGCCGGATCTTTTGAGACTTGCCCATATCAGTGCCATATGGAACCAGCAGGCGCGTATCGCAGGGGCCGGGTTTGAAGATGTCACCCTTCCCCGCGTCACCATGGGACCACATCATAAAATTCTGTATGTACACAAGGACATTCTGTTCGTAGGGATTTCCCCGGACCCGCACAACATGATGAATGTCTGCTTCGCACGTGCTCTTGGCATCAAAAGCGTCCATTCACAGGGGGAATGAATGCTGATGATCCACCGATTCCGAGAGATTGTTTTAAAATTCAGGCCCTGTAGCCACATGGACTTATAAAAGTTTTTAGGTGCCGCCTTTTGATCGAAAAAGGCGGCGTCTTCTGAAGCTTT
>NZ_BANE01000150.1 GCF_000964405.1 Novacetimonas hansenii JCM 7643 | reverse complement strand
GAAGCTTTTTAGAAAAAGCTTCACCAAAAACCTTTATAATTTCATGATGTTATTGATCCTGCCTTTTCGGGTGGCCTCTTGCCCAACACCCAGTTGTCAGGCAGCTTCTTGAAAATAGGATTGCAAATTGCGGGCTTGTTGGGTGACCGAAATTAAACCAATAATACGGTGTCCTTTTTTCTTTAACATTACTTGAAATGAAGTGTCCCCTTTCATGACGCGTCTTTTTCATCGTCGAAACGCACTGATGACCGCCGCTTCGCTGGCGGGGCTTTCCGCCCTGCCGGGATGTGCCGGTGCCCGCTCCCGCCGGTATGACCTGGACGCGGATGTGCGTCATATCCCGGTCATCCGGGCGCGTACGGACCGGATTGACCGTATCACGGTCTGCCTGCGTCCCTTCCGCGCCTCCGGGCCACGCCTTGGGGTCGAGCAGGTCGGGCGCAAGTCCGTGGTCCACAATTATGGCCATGGGGGAAGTGGCTGGTCGCTGTCATGGGGAACGGCGCAGCTTGCGGTGGAACGTGCGGTGACGGCATCCGGGCAGAAGGTGGGCGTGATTGGGTGCGGTGCGATCGGCCTGACCACCGCCATCGTTGCGCAGCAGGCGGGCGCGCAGGTGACGATCTATGCGCGCGAAATGCCGCCCTTCGTCCGTTCCGCCCGGGCTTCCGGAAGCTGGACGCCCGCGTCACGGATTGCGAAGACCAGCGACCTGACCCCGGAATTTACAGCACGGTGGGAGAGGATGGCCCGTTATTCCTTCTCCTGTTACCAGAACCTTCAGGGGTTGCCGGGAAATCCTGTCGAATGGGATACGTTTTATGGCCTGCAGGCGCGCGCACGTCGGCCGGTTCCGCCCGATCCCATCGGTTTCGCCGAAATGAACGACCGTTTGCGTGATATCGAACCGCAGGGGAACACGATCCCTGTCCATGACGGGCGCCTGCCCTATGACGAGGTGCGCAAGCAGCCGAACCTGATCTTCAACGTCACGACCTATACCGATTATCTCATGCGCCAGTTTTTTGAGCGTGGGGGCAAAATCCGTACCATGACGCTGCATCATCCATCAGAACTTACGGCGTTGCCGGAACCTGTCTTCATCAACTGCACCGGCTATGGTGCCCGTGCATTGTGGAATGACCAGAGCATCATTCCCATCCGGGGGCAGATCGCCTGGCTGATTCCGCAGCCCGAGGCGTTGTTCAGCATGGAATATGACAATGTCTATGTCGTGTCGCGGCGTGACGGTATCGTCGTGCAGTGGCAGGGGGAGGATATGGGGCATGGGTATAACCGCACTGATGAAACCCCAGATCTTGACGAGGCGCACAAGGGCGTCTCCATCATCAACGGTCTGTATAAAGGCATGGGATACAATGTCTGAGAGACTGTTTGAAAAGTTAGACTCGATAACACACTGAAATTATAAAGGTTTTTGGTGAAGCTTTT
>NZ_BANE01000151.1 GCF_000964405.1 Novacetimonas hansenii JCM 7643 | reverse complement strand
TGGTTTCCAAAGGGTAATACCCTTTGGTGGGGGTTCGGGGGCAATGCCCCTGAATGGCACACTTATAACAGGCGCAGCATCCGGGCGCTGCCCGGCCCCGGCAGGGAGCGCGCTCCCTGCACCCTGATCTGTTTTAAGGAGTCATGGTTTCCAAAGAATAAGTATAAAAGTTTTTGGTGAAGCTTTTTTCAAAAAGCTTCATAAACCCCTACGTTTTCCAAAATATCCGCACTGCGGCTATGCGGCACATGACCCGGCCTGCGTGGCCGCACAGGAAGACGGGCCAGCATCATATCGCCATAACCCGGCGCACTACGCCCTGCCCCGCCTTGCGCGCAATGCCGCCTAGAGCGCCATCCACATCAGCGCCGTCCCGGCAAAGGCGGTCAGGGCGGCGATACCGGTCATGACGGTCCAGCTCGACAGCCCTTCCCCCACACTCAGCCCCGCCATGCGGGTGACGATCCAGAACCCTGCGTCATTGACATGTGACAGCGCCATCCCCCCGGCCCCCATCGCCAGCGCCAGCAGCGCAAGGTGCGTCTGGTCCAGATGCAGCCGCGTAATCAGCGGCCCGACAATACCCGCCGTCGCCATCAGCGCCACCGTCGTCGGCCCCTGCGCCACGCGCAGGATCATCGTCATGACGAAACACAGCGCCAGCACCGGCAGCCCCGCCGCCGACAGCATACCGCCCAGCGCATCGCCCACCCCGCTTTGCACCAGCACCTGCGCGAATGCGCCGCCCGCGCCGGTAATCAGGATAATCCCGGCGGTGGACGGCAATGCCGCCGCCAGCACGTCCGACACGGTGGCCAGCGCCATGCCACGCCGCAACCCCAGCAGCCACGCGCACATCACCACGTCGATACCCAACGCGACATACGGAATGCCCGCAAACGCGATGACAGAGCGCACGGCCCCCGCCGCCATCATGTCCGACGCCAGCGTGCCCGCGATCATCAACACGACCGGCACACCGATCACCAGGGCGATTTCACCGGGATGGACCGGCCGCGCGCGCACGGCGGCAACCAGGCACGCATCGGCGGCGGAGCCATGGTCGGGATCGGTGGTGGTGCCCGCCTCCTCCACAATCGCGCGGATATCGGGCGCGCAGCCCAATGGCCGCGCCATGACCGGGCGTGACAGCACATAGGTCAGCGCCACCGAAAACGCCGCCAGCGGCAGGCCCAGCATCAGCACCCGTCCCGCCCCGACACCCAGCGCACCGCCCACGGCCACGGCCCCCGGATGTGGCGGCAGCAACGCATGCACCGTCAGCATCGTCACCGCCATCGGCACGGCGAACATGGCGGGCACACGCCCGGTCTGGCGCGCCATGCCATAGACAAGGGGCATGAGCATGATGACGCCCACTTCGAAAAACACCGGTATCCCGACGCCAAAGGCCGCAACCACGATCGCCAGCGGCACATGCGCCGCCCCCGCGCGCCGCACCAGTGCCTGCGCCACCGCCTGCGCGCCCCCCGACAGGTCCACCATCCGCCCGATCATCGCACCCAACGCCACGATGATGGCGATATGCCCGATGGTCCGGCCCAGCCCGCCCTGTATTGCATCGGCCAGGCGGGCGACCGGCGTGCCCGTCAACAACGCCACGGCGGTCGCCACCAGCAGCAGCGCCAGGAACGGATGCACCCGCCCCATCACGATCAGGGCCAGCAGAACGGCAATTGCCCCCGTTCCGATCAGGGCCAGCATAATGGGGGTCATACGTGTTCCTGCGCAGAATATGGCCTGCCCCGTCACGACATGGGGGCGGGCAAGGGGACGTAATCAGCCCCCTTTATCATGGATCACCACCCCCGCCGCAAGGGGGATCGCACCCCGACGGCACACGCCAATCCCCCACCCGCTTCCCCTGCGCGCATTGGGGCGGAACCGCGAAAACAGCCATGTCAATGTCGCAGGGCGCAAATGCTTTGTAATATAATGTCTCATATTGTATCTGTTATAACATAATTTGGGATTCGCATCCGGTCCCGCGATCATTGGTCGTTCCACGCCTCCTGCTCCATGCCCGTTCCGTCATGAAGTTGCTGGAAAGACCGCACCGGCACAGGAATTTGGGCAAATGGCACAGAACTATATTGATTACAGCAACAAGAGTTATTCGCTGACGACCAACAGCAACGGCTATCTCAGCAGTGCGCAGATCTTCGCGGCCCAGAACACCACGACTGATGGCAATGGCAACCTGGTCTTTTCCGTGGACAACATCGCCTCGGTCAACGCGGATGGCCCGACCACCCCTGATCCCGGCTTTACCAACGGGACACGCACCATGACGCTCAACAGCCTTTATGAAAATGGCGCCAATACCGGTTTTGTCATGGCGACGACCACGGGGACCGACGGCGGGCAGGAAAACGCCCTGCTGCAACAGACGCCGTATTCCACCAGCGACGGCACGATCCTGTACGCCCCGCCCCAGACCATGGACGACACGGTCAATGGACAGGTGGCGCAGACCGAGACCAGCGGGACGCACGGCTCGTACCTCTATTTCACGAACACGGCCGCAACCCCGATGTCGGACGCACCCTCCACCATCACCACAACCAGCAACGGCAACGATTTCACGCCCGCCACATCGGTGCCCAGCACGCCATGCTTTACCGAAGGCACGCTGCTGCTGACCCCACGTGGCGAAGTCGCGGTGGAGGATCTGCGCGCGGGGGATGAGGT
>NZ_BANE01000152.1 GCF_000964405.1 Novacetimonas hansenii JCM 7643 | reverse complement strand
AAGCTTTTTGGAAAAAGCTTCACCAAAAACTTTTATGATTTCAGTGCGTTATCGAGGCTAACGGTTCAAACATCCTCAAAGTCCCTGATATCGGCGCCGCGTTGCGGGCGTGGTTGTGAAAACGGCATCCCCCGAAACTTTTACACCGGGCATTGGCGGTTTTTTCACGGAACACGCGTTATGGTCCTTATGCAGCCAGTTTTGGCACAGCATTGAGGAAGGTCCATATGAAATTAGCCACAATACTGGCGGGCGCACTGCTGGTTTGCGTCATGGCGTGCCCCCTGGCCCACGCCGCGGCGGACCCGGTGACACTGACGACATACCTGCATGATCCCGCCTGGACAAAGCGGTTCGACACGATGTTTGGCAAGACGCCAAAGCCGGGCTGGCTGAACAGCGCAACCCAGTCCGAGGCCGTGCCCGTCACCATGGGGGGCAAGCCCTATACCGTTCTGTTGGCCTGCAAACAGCATGATTGCGCCAATCACCAGCTTGTCGTCCTTTTCGACGCCACGACGATTTACGGCCTGCGTTTCGAAACCACGGACAACAGCCCGAAAGAGACCCTGACATGGCTCAATATCGGCGGTGGCCCCGAAAGCATTGATGGCAAGACGATCCTGTATGCCGCCATCACCGGCAGCCTGTTCAACCATCCCGCGATGTTCGCCTTCCCCGCCTCGAAATAGGCACGACATCACCGCCCGCCCCCCTCACCCGCCATGCCGGGGGGCGGCTGTTTGACCAGCACCGGGGCAGGCCCATACAGGGTTTGGGTGGCGCTTGCCTGTCAGCACGCCCTGAGAGAGTGTTTGAAAACAGGTCATTGATAAAAAAGTTTTTGGGTGCCGCCTTTTTTCAGAAAGGCGGCGTCTTTCGAAGCTTTTTAGAAAAA
>NZ_BANE01000153.1 GCF_000964405.1 Novacetimonas hansenii JCM 7643 | reverse complement strand
CAGCAAGGCATTGTCAAGCTTGAAAAACTTTCGGATCGGGCTCTCAGTGGCAGGGCGGCGATAATCCCCCCTATTATCTTGGATCAAAACTTCTGGCCTGGCTGGCTCCTCCTTCTGCTGGCCCTGTTGAGGAAGTTCCGGTTGACGCTCCGACTGACGTTCCTTTGCCAGTCGAGGATGAAATGCGTGGACGCAGTGTCCTGCTGAAACAGATTCAGGAAGCCCGGAAAATTATTGAACGCCATCAACCAAAGTCACTGGCGGTTCTGGGTGGGGACTGTCTTGTCTCGCTCGTGCCTTTTTCGTGGCTTTCAGAACGTTATGGTGACAGGCTGGGGGTGCTCTGGATTGATACCCATCCAGACGTTCAGACCCCAAAGCAGTATACGAACGCACATGCACACGTTCTGGGGGCTCTGTTAGGCCATGGCGACCCCGACCTGACGAAAGCAGTGACAAGGCCGGTTCCTGCAAAGAATGTGATGATTGCGGGCATCCACGATCCACTTCCGTTCGAAGCCCAGTTCATTGCGGATCATGGATTGCGGACATGTTCACCCCAGCAGGTGCGTGATGGCGCACAGCCGGTCATGGAATGGCTAAAAGACAGTCAGATCGAAGTGCTTGCCATTCATCTGGATCTGGATGTGCTGGATCCGCACAACTTCCGTTCTTTACTGTTTGCAAAACCGGGTCGGGGCAAGCATGATTTTGGAGACGTTGCCGAGGGAAAACTCAATATTCCTGATGTTCTGAAACTCATTCAGGAAGTGACGACCGAAAAAGAAGTGGTCGGTATGACGATTGCCGAGCACATGCCCTGGGATGCGCTAAACCTACAGGAAATGCTCAAACAGCTTCCTCTTATCGGCGGTTAAACCATCGCCCGAGAAAGCCTGTATTTTCGAAGACAGGCTTTCTCATTTTACTTTCATTTCCTCGACGAACAGCGACAGAGGCATCGAATGGCGATGGTGTCGGGGGTAGAAGAGATGAAACCCCAGATGCGTCGGACAGAAGGGTTCCAGAACTGATATCAGTTTGCCATTCTGGATGTGTTCCTCTGCAACAATTTTAGGGATGTAGGCGAGGCCGATGCCGTCCAGGCAGGCATCTCGTGCACCGAATACATTATTGCATACAAATTGGCCGACAGGCTGAAACTTCAGGTCTTTTCCCTTCTGTCTGAAACGCCAGGGATAAATCTTTCCGTGGGTTGGCAGGCGAACACCGATACAGTTGTGCTCTTGCAGACGGGCCGGAGTTTTGGGGAGGGCATGGCTTTTGAAATAGGTCGGAGCCCCAACAACTGCAAATTGGATGTCAGGCGATACAGGCACTGAAATCATCCCCTGTGTCACCAGTTCTCCAAGGCGCACGCCAGCGTCGAAGCCCTCATCCACAATATCAATCAGGCGCAGATCTGTTGAGATCTCCAAGGAGATTTCTGGGTAGTTCTTTAGAAAATCTGCAATGCGAGGTCGAAGAAAGAAGCCCAGAGATTCATCTGTTACGGTGATCCGCAGATTGCCTCTGGGACATTTGCGGAATTCATCGAGGCTAGCCATCCGGTTCTCGATTTCGTCGAAAAGCGGCTGAATATTTTGCAGCAGATAGTCTCCCGCAGGCGTGGGAACGACACGCCGTGTTGTTCTCGTCAGAAGGGTGACGCCCAGTCGCTCTTCCAGAAGACGCATGGTGTGGCTTATTGCAGAGGGCGTAACACCTCTGCGGGCCGCCGCCTTTGTAAAGCTCCGTTCTTGGGCAACCGCCAGAAAAGAAAGTAGTTCGCTGAAATTTTCTCGTGACACTTGCTGACCTGAATGCTGTTTTTATCACTTAATCACCAATGATGATCTTAACGATAAATGCTTTGGGGATCATAGTTTATCTCGCTTTGAATATCTAGTATTTACCCTTTGATTTTAATTTGATAGACAGATTTTCCATCCCTCCTGCACAATAAGAGAAATAATTTTTCCCTACGGCGTGTCGTCAGTTAAGCAGGATGATGATTGAGGCGAATT
>NZ_BANE01000154.1 GCF_000964405.1 Novacetimonas hansenii JCM 7643 | reverse complement strand
CTTTTTAGAAAAAGCTTCACCAAAAACCTTTATAATTTCAGGGTATTATCGATCCTGACTTTTCAAACAGTCTCTAAGTCATGAAAAATGCCGCCTTAATATAATTAAGGCGGCATCCAGAATATCTTTGGTTTCAGGGGGCAACTGGTTGAAAGGGTAGAACCAGCAGCCCGCTGAAATCGTTGGTCAAGCTTTTTCAAAAAGCCCTGCAAGATACCGCCTTTTCAAAAGAAAAGGCGGCACAGGAACTTTTCTGTTTTCTTCTCAGTGGGGTATTTCAAGAACCTTGCCATTCCAGAGGGGCGGGAGGCCCTGATGGGGTTCAGTTTCGTGCCCCCGGTCGTGCATTGCGCCGCAGCCGCTTTTCACCCAGCAGCAAGAGCAGGGGGGCGGCGATGAAGATGGACGACGACGTCCCGACCACGATCCCGAACAGCATAACCCACGCAAAGCCCGAAAGGCTGGCCCCCCCGAACAGCGCGAGCGGCAGCGCGGCAAGGAACACCGTGGATGAGGTGCCCAGCGTGCGGCTCAGTGTTTCATTGATCGACAGGTTGATCAGTTCCGCCAGTGGCATGGAACGATATTTACGCAGGTTTTCGCGGATGCGGTCATACACCACCACCTTGTCATTGGTGGAATAGCCAAGGATCGTCAGGATGGCCGCAACCATCACCAGGTCGAATTCGAAATGGGTCAGCACAAGGAACCCGACCGCCTTGGTCAGGTCCAGCACAAGCGTGACCACGGCGCTGACCGCGAATTCCCACTCAAAACGGAACCAGATATAGGCAAGGATCATCAGAAGGCTGATGCCCAGTGCAAGCATGCCATTGCGGAACAGCTCCGCCGAAACGGAGGCCCCGACTGCATCCGCGCGCAAAACCTGCGCGCCGGGGATCGTGCCGATGGCATGGCGCACGGCATCGACCATGCCCTGCGTTTCGGCTTCATGCGCGGGGTCGCTCTGCGGTGGGGTATCAAGGCGGATCAGCACATCATCGGGACCGCCAAAGGACTGCACCCCCGCTGCCGTGACATGTTGTGTGGCCAGTGCCGCGCGGATGGCCGACACGTCGGCTGGTCCCTGCGTATGGGCCTCCACCACGATGCCGCCACGGAAATCAAGGCCGAGCGTCAGGCCCGGATGGAAGAACAGGATCAGGGACGCGACCGACAGCACGGCCGATGTCGCAAGCCCGATGAAGCGCCCGCGCATGAAGTCGATTTTCGTGCCACGGGGGACAAAACGCAAAAGGGGACGATCAAGGATCATGTCAGCGCGCCTCAGACCGGCAGGACTGTCGGACGGGTGCGCGCATACCAGCGCACCATCAGCATCCGTGACAGCACAAGGGTGGTAAACAGGGTCGTCACGATGCCGATCGTGATGGTCAGGGCAAAGCCCTTGACCGGCCCGGTTCCGAAAACGAACAGCATGACATGCGCAAGCAGCGCGGTGGCATTACTGTCGATGATGGTGGAGGTCGCGCGTTCAAAACCCGCCTGCATCGCCTGAAGTGCGGTGCGGCCACGTGCGATTTCCTCGCGGATGCGTTCATTGATCAGGATGTTGGCATCCACCGCCATGCCAAGGGTCAGCAGCATCCCCGCCATGCCCGGCAGCGTCAGCGTCGCTTCGAACATCGACAGGATGGCGATCATCAGCACCAGGTTGGCCATCAGCGCGATATTCGCATACCAGCCGAACCGGCCATAAAACAGGGCCATGAACGCGATCACGAGCACAAGTCCCGCCAGCAGGCTCATCGCGCCTGCCCGGATCGAATCGGCGCCCAGCGACGGCCCGATGGAGCGCTGCTCGATCACGTTCAGCGGCGCGGGCAGCGCGCCTGCGCGCAGCAGCAGCGCCATGTCGGTTGCCTGTTGCGCACTGAACCCGCCGGTGATCTGGCCCGAACCGCCGGTGATGGCGGTACGGATGACCGGGGCCTCGATCACCTTGTTATCCAGTACGATGGCAAAACGTTTGCCGACATTGGCGCGTGTAACCTCGCCAAACTGGCGCGCGCCGACGGAATCAAAGGTGAAGTTGACGGCCCATTCGCCGCTTTGCTGGTCAATGGAGGCCGATGCGTTCGTCAGGTCCGCGCCATCGACATCCACATGGGTGTAGATCGGCAGCGTGCCCTGTGAGGTCTCGCTCATCGGCACGATGGTCACGCCCGGCGGCGGCACGGCCGAACCGATTGCGGAATCCGCGACAAGGTGAAACGTCATCTTCGCCGTTGTGCCCAGAAGGTGCTTCACGCGCTCGGGATCGCTGATACCTGGCAGTTCGACGATGATCCGGTCTTCGCCCTGACGGGTGATCTGCGGGTCGATGGCCCCGGTGGCGTCAATGCGGCGGCGCACGATCTCGATTGACTGTGTGATCGCATCGCGCGCGCGCTGGTGGCTGGCCTCGTCGGACAGGGCGACGGAAATCAGCCCATCGGGCGTCTGGGTCACGGTGAACTCTGACGGCACGTTCATCGGCATCGCCCGCAATGCCTTGAGGTCGGCTTCGGCTTCGGCCGGTGCGCGCGGGGCGAACGTCACCGCATGCGTGCCCGTTGTGAGGTTGCGATACCCCAGCCCGCCCTTCAGCAGTGTCTGGCGTGTTTCATCCGTCAGCGTCCGCAGCCGGTCGGAGGTGACGCTGTTCATGTCCACCTGCAACAGCAGATAGGACCCGCCGCGCAGGTCAAGCCCAAGGTGGACCTGCCGCCAGGGGATGGATTGCGCGGGCTGGCGCATGAAATTGGGCAGGCACAGCGCCAGGCCGATCAGGCATATGCCAATGACCGAAGCCATCTTGAGCCGACTATAATACATCATGACTGAAAGGAGTGCTCCCCACGCCCGGCCGCGGCCGGCTCCCTGTCTGTTGGTCTCGTATCTGTGGCGTCATGGCGTCATGGCGCATGACAACAGGGCGGGAACATGCCGGTCCACAGCGCAGGATGCAACCGCTGTTGCGGTGGTCGGGGTCATTGCGTTGCCGTTTTGTCGCATCCACGTGGGGTCTGGGGGCATGTCCACCCCCCATGCGTATTACCATATGCATCATCGGACGTGCGGGGCGCGCGGGTTGTGAAACGCGTCCATTCATGACACTGCTCGGACATGAAAAAGCATGGTGTGGAGCGGCGGTAATGATGCAGGCACGGTCGGATGGCGCGATGGCGGGACGCCGCCTGCGGGTTGGAATCGCGGGCGCCGGGCATTTCGGGCGGTACCATGCGCTCAAGGTCGCGGCGTCCACGCGTGAAGCCCTGTCGGGCATTTATGATCCCGACCATGCGCGTGCCGAAAATGTCGGACAGGAGGCCGGGGGCGCACCCGCGCTGTCCTATGCCCGCTTGCTGGAGGTTTCGGACGCCATCGTGGTGGCCGCACCCGCCGAATATCATTTCGACCTGGCGCAACAGGCGCTGGAGGCGGGGCGGCATGTGCTGGTGGAAAAGCCGATCGCCGCCACGCTGGAACAGGCCGACCGCCTTGCCGCGCTGGCCACCGGGCATGGGCTTGTGCTGCAGGTTGGTCATCTGCTGCGTTATTCGGCGGAACATCGCGCGATTACCGAACGTATTACCCGTCCCCTTTATATCGAGGCGACACGCATCGCGCCGTACAAGCCGCGTGGAACGGATGTGTCGGTCATTCTTGACCTGATGATCCATGACCTCGACCTTGTGCTGGCGATCGTGGACAGTCCCATCGCCAGTGTCGATGCATTGGGCGCCGCCGTCAGTTCAGAGCATGAGGACATCGCCAATGCCCGTGTCCGGTTTGAAAATGGCTGTGTCGCCACCATCACCGCCAGTCGCATTTCCCTCAAGACCGAGCGGCGCATGCGCCTGTTTTCGCAGGAAGGATATCTGTCGGCGGATTTCATGCGCCGCGAACTGACGATGATCGGGCGCAAAAGCGGCCTGCCCCTGCCGGGGACGGGTGGTTTCAGGCGACAGAGCGTGACATGGAACGACCATGACACGCTGGCGGCGGAACATGAGGCCTTTGCCGCGTCCTGCCTTGATGGCGCACCCGTTCTGGTGGATGCACAGGCCGGGCGGCGCGCACTTGCGGCGGCCCTTGCCGTGGGGCAGAGCATCGCCGATACCCGCGCGCGTATGGAGGTATCGGGACTGCTGCAAGGAGTGGATTAAGCGGTTATTCGGGGCGGCTTTTCAGGTTTTTTGAAAAAGCCCCCCAAATAACATTTGTTTTTTCAGTAGGTTATCGGTTCCATCGCATTCCGGGCAGTCTTTTGGAGACTGTTTGAAAAGTCAGGCGATATAACATCCTGAAATGATAAAGGTTTTTGGTGAAGCTTTTTTCTTAAAAAGCTTCGAAAGACGCCGCCTTTTTTCAAAAGGCGGCACCCAAAAACTTTTCCTGTTTTCTATCAACGAGTTGTTTTCAAACAGTCTCTTAGTTCGATTTCAGGGATTCACGGAGCATTTCAAGCTCCAGCCACCGTTCTTCCGCTGCCGTCAGCCTGGCCTGCGCGTCTTCCAGTTTCCGTGTCGTGCTGGTGAAGGCATTCGGGTCACGGGCATAAAGGCCAGGATCGGCAAGGGCGGTGCGCAGGTGCTCGATCTCCGCCTCCATGTCCGCGATCTGTCCGGGCAGGCGTTCAAGCGCATGCTGGTCCTTGTATGACAGCTTACGGCTTGCCGGTTTCGTAACAGGGGCCTGCGTGGCCCGTGCCTTGGGCGGGGTGGGGGCAACGTGCCGGGTGGCAAGGGTCGCATCCTGCCGTTGCGCCAGCATGTCGCTGTAGCCCCCGGCATATTCGATCCACTGCCCCGCGCCTTCCGCCATCAGGACGGAGGATGCGACACGGTCAAGGAAGTCACGGTCATGGCTGACCAGCAAGACAGTGCCCGAATATTCCGCAAGCATGTCCTGCAACAGGTCGAGTGTTTCAAGGTCAAGGTCGTTGGTCGGTTCGTCAAGAACCAGAAGGTTTGACGGCCGCGCCAGCGCACAGGCCAGCATCAGCCGCCCCCGTTCCCCCCCCGACAGGACGCCCACCGGCGTGCGGGCCTGTTCGGGGCGGAACATAAAATCCTTCATATATCCGATGACGTGGCGTTTTTCATGCCCGACCTGCACCATGTCGCCGCCCCCACCCGTCAGCGTGTCGGCAAGGGTGCTGTTGGGGTCAAGCTGCCTGCGCTGCTGGTCCAGTGTGACGATGGACAGCGCCGTGCCAACCGTGACGGTACCACTGTCGGGCGTATCCAGCCCCGTCATCAGGCGCAGCAACGTACTCTTGCCCGCCCCGTTGGCCCCTACGATACCCAGCCTGTCGCCGCGCAGGATACGCAGGTCGAGATCACGCACGATGTCGTGTGCGCCATAGGATTTGCACAGGTTTTCGGCAACGGATACCAGCTTGCCCGACAGTTCGGATTCCCGCGCTTCCATCCTTGCCCCGACGGCGGGCTTGATCGCTTCGCGCCGGGTCTGGCGCAGGGTGGCAAGTTCGGCCACACGGCGGACATTGCGCTTGCGCCGCGCCGTCACGCCATAACGCATCCAGTCTTCTTCACGCGCGATCTGGCGATCGAGCTTGTGCGCCTCGCGCTCTTCCTGCTCCAGCACCTCCTCGCGCCAGGTCTCGAACCTGGCAAAGCCGTGGTCAAGCCTGCGCGTGATCCCACGGTCCAGCCAGACGACCGAGCGCGACAGCGTTTCCAGCAGGCGACGGTCATGGCTGATGATGACCATGGCCGAAGACAGCGACAGAAGTTCGCGTTCCAGCCATTCGATGGTCGGCATGTCGAGATGGTTTGTCGGTTCATCCAGCAGCAGCAGGTCAGGTTCCGGCGCCAGTGCGCGCGCCAGTGCGCAGCGTCGTGCCTCGCCCCCCGACAGGTTGGCCGGGTTTTCAAGCCCCGTCATGCCCAGTTCCGACAGAAGCGCCGTCGCCCGGTAATCCGGGTCGCCCGGCCCCATGCCCGCCAGTACGTAATCCAGCGTCGTTTCAAACCCTGACAGGTCGGGTTCCTGCGGCAGGTAGCGCACGGTCGTGCCCGGTTGAAGGAAGCGTGTGCCAGAATCCGCCTGCAATTCGCCCGTGGCGATGCGCAGCAATGTCGATTTGCCGCAGCCATTGCGCCCGACAAGGCAGATGCGTTCGCCCGGCGCCACGCCAAAGCCCGCCCCGTCAAGGAGCGGCGCACCGCCGAGGGTCAGGGTGATATCCTGAAGGAGGAGAAGGGGAGGTAAGGCCATGCGCGTTTGTCACCTACTCCCGCCGCAGGCGCAAGGGGGGACGATCACACCCGGCCGGGGCGCGCCCAAGGGTTACATATCCCCAAACACACCCCTTTGGGATACATATTTATGGGACATGCGCACGGAACATATATTCCGTCAGGCAGGGGCGTTGGCCTGCTTTCACGCCGTGGTCCCGATCACCGCGTCAGTGTCCGCGACGGGTTCTATGGGCGCGTGTCAGCGTACGAGCGTTGCCGGGTGCGTGTTATCTGGCAACGGTGGCTTCGAGCGTCCGCAGGAATGCCTGCCCCCATCCCAGTGCGGTGCAGCCCTCCAGATGCGTGCGGCATGCCTGCCAGCGTTCGCGGCGTTCGGCCTTGGGCATGCCCAGCGCACGGTTCAGCGCATCGGCAAGGTCATCATGGTCCAGCGGATTGACCAGCAACGCCGCCTCCAGCTGCCGGGCGGCCCCGGCCATGCGCGACAGGATCAGAACGCCCGGATCATCGGGGTCCTGCGCCGCAACATATTCCTTGGCCACCAGATTCATGCCGTCACGCAGCGGCGTGATATAACCGATCTGCGCCTGGCGCATGTAACCGGCCACGACACGGCGCGCGCTGCCGCGCGTCAGGAAACGCAGCGGGGTCCAGTCGGCCTGCCCGCGCTGTGCATTCAGCTTGCCGATCATCCCTTCGAGTTCCTGGCGCAATGCCCTGTAGGAGGGGACATCCACCCGGCTTTCAGCGGCAATCTGCAGGAACGTCACGTTGCGTTGCCATATGGGATAGCTTTCAAGCAGGCGGTCATAACCTGCCAGCCGGTCGCACAGGCCCTTGGTCGGGTCCATGCGATCCACCCCGAAAATCAGTTTCCGCCCGGCAAGGGAGGAACGCAGTTGCTTCAGTTCCGGGGCCTCTACTGCCTCGGCGGCGGTCCGGGCGAACGCATCGGGGTCGATTTCCACCGCGAAGGAGCCAACGCGCACCGTATGCCCCTCAAACGACAGGGTATCGGGGGCAACCAGCCTGGCGCCTGCCGTGCGTTGTGCGGCAAAGATGAAATTGGCGGTGTCGTCGCTGGTCTGGAAACCCAGAAGGTCCGCGCACAGCATGTCCCGTAGGAATGTGCCCCCGTCTGGTGCGATGGCCAGCATGTCTGGCGCGGGGAAGGGGGTATGCAAGAAGAAGCCGATCGGCATGTTGACCCCCTTGCGGCGCAGTTGCGCGGCAAGGGGCAGCAGGTGATAGTCGTGGATCCAGATCGTATCGTCGTCGCGCAGCAGCGGAAGCAGGTTTTCGCAGAACCGTTCGTTTACCGACCAGTAGGTCGAAAGTTCGCGGCGTTCGAAATGTATGAACTCCGGCAGGGAGTGCATCAGCGGCCACAGGGTCGAGTTGGAAAAGCCGGTATAGTAATGTTTGTGTTCGGCCGGTGTCAGGCCGATCGTGGCGTATTCGACCCCCCCTGCGTGCTGGATCTGTGGCGGGGTGGTTTCCGCATCCGCGCTGGTGGTGCCGTTCCACCCGAACCACATCCCGCCCTGCAGTGCGAGCAGGTCATGCAGCACAACCGCCAGCCCCCCGGGCCTCAGGCCCTCCTTGGGAACGGGGACGCGATTGGAGACGATGACCAGCCGTTTCATATTTTCCTCTTCCAATCTGTCCGGGCATCCCTGCCGGCGCGTAGGCCCGTTCCCGGCCGATGCGTTCCTTGCTGGCATGCGTGACCAAGGGTACCATCACAATGTCGCAGGGGGCAGGCCCGACGCAAGGCGGTCGTCGTCATGCCTGTACCGCGCGACTGTTCTGCGTCCTGCCCCGGTGTTGTGGGGTGTTGCCCCACCCCATAGGCAGGAAGGGCCGGGCAAAGGCAACAGCAATATGCACACGCCCTGCCGTCCCGCCCCGGTCGATCCTGTGGGCGGTACGGTGATCGGCCGCAGGCAGTTACAAGGTCAGTCCAGTGTGGTCGGCCCGGATGCGTTCATCAGGATTGCGGGTCCAGAACGCTGGTTTCAGGGGCGCTGCTTTCAAGTGGGCTGGTTCGGGGCGTGTTAGCTTAGGGGCAGGCCACCACTGACTGCCTGATACGTTGCGATCGCCAGTGTCAGGGGCTCAAACGGCTTGGTGATGACAAAGGCAGGTTCAATGCGTTCCCCCGTCAGCAGGCGTTCGGGATAGGCGGTGACGAAGATCACGGGAATGTTCTGCTGTTGCAGGATCTGCGATACGGCCGCCATGCCGTCCCCCCCCGCACCAAGGTTGATGTCGGCAAGGATGAGGCCGGGACGTGTGCGCGTCGCGATTTCGATGGCTTCCTTTTCCGTTGCGGCGACACCGGCAATCCTGTGTCCGCATTTATGGACCAGTTCTTCGATATCCATCGCGATGATGGGTTCGTCCTCGATGATCAGGACATTCGTCTGCGCGCATGAACGCAGGCCGGAATATGCATGTTCCAGCGTGACGCGCGCCGTATCTTCGTCCAATCCCAGAACGCGCGCCGCATCCGCAAGGCTCAGTTCCTCAAGTGCGGTCAGCAGCAGCAGTTGCCGGTCCAGTACCGTCAGCTCGCCAGTGGCGCACTGCGCGGTGGAAGACATGTAATGGCGCGATATCCATTGGTACAGGCGCAGGCGCGGGCGCAGGGTGGGATCATCGACGGCGATAAGTTCACGCAGACTCTCGGCCACGAGGAGATCCCCCCGTGACTGGCTGCCGGACAGCGCCCTTGCATAGCGTCTGGCGTAAGGAAGGGCGCGGAGCAGATCTTGACGCCGGGAAAGCGGCATGTGGACTTTATCCCCCCGAAGAAATTGTTACACCATAAACCATTACGGCGTTAGGCTGCCTGACCAAGGAGAGTTGAACACACTGACCCAGAGCATATCAGCCAATACGCAGAGCGTAACCCAACTGCGCAAGGAGATCATGTCTCTTTTGCCGCAATTGCGGGGCTTTGCCAGATTTTTGACCGCGGAGGTGTCCTCCGCCGATGATCTTGTGCAGGAAACGGTCCTGCGTGCGCTGGCCGCGCTGGATCAGTTCCAGCCGGGCACGAACCTGCGTGCGTGGCTTTATACCATCGCGCGCAACCTTTTTTATGAAACCGCGCGCAGGCGCAGGCGTGAACGTGATGTGATGTCTGATTACGCCGCAAGTCCCGACCTTGCGCGTTCCGACGCACCCGCCAGCCGTGGCGATGACCTGCGCGACCTTGATGGGGTGATATGGCGGCTGACGCCCCGCCTGCGCGAGGCGCTGTTGCTGGTGGGGGTGCAGGAAATGACCTATGCGGAGGCGGCGGACGTATGCGGCGTAAGCGTCGGCACGGTCAAGGCGCGGGTGTCGCGCGCGCGGGCGCAGATCATGGTCATGGTGAACGCCGCGCGTGATGGCGCGGCAATGCCCGATCTGTCCGGTATGCCCCCACACGACGATCCCCCGGAATAAGGGGCAGGGGACGGCCGCTTTGCACCATGGGGCGTGGGGCGGGCTACAACTCACGGTTATGTTACAATGCGGATGCAACCCTTTTCCCGGCCCGTTCATTGGACGGGTATGAAAGGGGACAAGACAATGACAAATGACTTTCACGACCAGGTGATAGCACTCCTGCCCCGACTGCGGGTTCAGGCCCTGTCCTTGACGCGTAACCGCGCGGCTGCTGATGACCTTGTGCAGGACGCCGTGTGCAACGCGCTGTCCGCGCAGCACAGCTTTACCCCCGGAACGAACTTTCCCGCATGGATGCACCGTATCCTGCGCAACCGCTTTATCTCCGACCTGCGCAAGAAGCGCGAAACCGGCGATATCGAGGATGTTCCCACCGCAGCGCTGGCATGCAGCGGCGCGCATGAGGAACGCCTTGCGGTCAAGGAACTGGCCAGCGCGATGGACCGCCTGCCCGCCGATCAGCGCGAGGCGCTGGTGATGGTTGTCATGCAGGGCATGAGCTACGAGGAGCTTGCCGAAGCCAGCGGATGCGCCGTTGGCACCGCCAAGAGCCGCGTTTTCCGCGCCCGCCGCCAGCTTGAGACATGGCTTGAAGGTGAGGAGCAGAGCACGGAGACGGTGCGCCTGCGTGGAGTCGTCGCCCGCCTGCGTCAGGGGGGCGCCGCCCGCGACGAGCTTCGCTCGCGCTAGGGGTATTGGTTACCAATTCTTAAAAATGGCACTTTGAATTGTGATCAAAATGTGGCACGGGAGGAGGCGGGGTCTTGGTTGTTCCCGACTTCTTTCGGAAAATAGATTGCAACTGCGATGCTTATCCGAAGTTTGTGGGTAGATGAATATAAGCTTCGGGATGATGAGATGCCGTTAAAGGAGAACTGTCCTCCTAGGCAACAACCAGATAAAAAAAGCAAAAACAGTTCGGATGATGCATTCGAACTGTGGTTGAAGCGGGGACTGCACCAATTGTTCGATGATGTGGCCAACGAACCGGTACCTGACGAACTGCTGCGCTTGATAGAAAACGACCGCGAGCGTAAAAAATAGATGAACACCATGTTCCGCCGTTCCGCCCCCAGGAATGGCGAGGGCAGGTCGTACCGCACCCTTCTTCGTATCGGGCGTATGTTCGATGCGGTGCGGGTGCGGATGATGGCCATCATCCTGTTCGCGGCAATGCCCATCGCCCTGATCGGCGCGGTACAGGCATGGCGTAATTATCACAAGACACTTGCCGCCCCCGGTTATCGTACCGACATGACGCTGGAGCGCGTCAACCTCGAAATCCGTCATGAGGTCGATGACCTTGGCAGCATGCTGCGTGTCGTCGGCCATATGGCGCTTGATGACGAAGGTATCCGGCGCATGCTGGAACTGGCGCAGTCCCTGACGGGGCATCATTATGACCAGATCGCGCTGGTGGATGCGTTGGGTAACATCGTGACGCAGGTGGGGCGGACAGAGGGTGCGCACCGCCTTGTCCTTGACGACATGCCTCGTTTCCAGGGGGACGTGCGGGTCTCCTATATCAATGGCGGGGCGGAGTCCCACAACCTTCCCATCGCCTTTCGCGTGACCGTTGCAACCATGATCGGCGATGGCAGCGGCCACCTTGCCCGTAGCGGGTTCCTGACGGCCATCATGCCGCTGTCATGGGCGGACCGGAAGCTGCGTCCGGGTGATCCCCGGCTTGATATCGTCGTGCGCGACAATCCGGTTGCGATATGGGTGCTCAACCCCGACGGGTCCGCCGCCGCCCCCCTGTGCGGGGATTGCGACTGGCCCCTGATGCCGTCGGCCATGCTGCTGGGGCGGGTGCAGCGGATCATGCGCAATGGGCATGACCATGCGCGTGGCACCCTGCCTGATGGCGCTTTCTCCCTTGGCCGGGTGGAAGGTGGTGTGTTCGTGCTGGCCGCGACGCGGCGCAATGCAAAGGAACGCCATGCGGTGCTGATGTTCGCCATTGCGCTGGTCAGCAGCGGGCTGCTGTTGCTGACGGGATTGCTGGGTGCTTCGAAAAGCGCGGATGTGCTGATTGTCTCCCCCCTGCGCAAGCTCACCGCGTCGGTCAATCTGTGGCAGCTTGGCGGTGTGTATGACGTGCGTTCCAACTGGGCGATGCCGTTCGAGGTGCGCCAGCTTGCCCATGCCTTCAGCAAGGCGACACGCCGCCTGGCGCGCCATGAACGTCGGCTGGAACGTGCGGCCGTGCGGCAGGAGCTGCTGCTTAAGGAAATGCACCACCGGGTCAAGAATAACCTGCAGATCGTGGCCTCCCTGCTGAACCTGCAGGCCGGGCGTATCACGCAGCCCGCCGCGCGGGAGGAGTTCGCGCAGGCGCGTGACCGTGTGCGCGCGCTGGCGACGCTGCATCGGTATCTGTACGCCGAAGGTGGGTTGTACAACCTGAATATGCAGAGTTTCGTGCGTGAACTGTGCGGTCAGATCATGCATGCGATCGGGGAGGCGGATGACGGGCGCATCACCCTTGATATCCAGGTGGAAGACCTGCTGATGGTTCCTGATCAGGCGGTGCCGCTGGCCCTGATCGTGACGGAGGCGGTTAGTAATACCATAAAATACGCCTTCCCCGATGGTGCGCGCGGCACGTTGGAGGTCGGGTTGCGTCAGGTGGACAAGATGCGCGCCTGCCTGTGGATCGCCGATGACGGCGTGGGCATGGCGGCGGGGCGCGTACGGCGCGGAAACGAGGAACGCAGCGGCATCGGGCTACAGCTTATCCGTGGTTTCGCCCGGCAACTGGGGGGGGAGTTGCAGATGTTCGAGGAAAACGGCACGCGTTATGTGCTGGTGTTCGTCCTGCAGCAGCCCGAACCCGATCAGGATGATATCTGAGGGGTAAAAATTGCATGGCTGCCCCATGCCAGCGTTACACCCCCATGGGGCCTGATGACTGTCCCTGATCCGGTTCATTCGGTATAGGGAGCGATCATGAGTGATGACAAGACAGTGATGAAGGCGTGGACGCGGGCGCAGTCACGTCTGGGGCGCAGGCAGGCCATGCCGGTCGTGTGCCTTGGCCTGATCTCCAGCATGCTGGGCGCGGGGCAGGTGTGGTGCGTGGCCAATGTGCTGGGCCATGTGCTGCTGCCGTCCGGTGCGGGGATATCTGCGCAATGGTCTCTGGTGGGGCTGGTGGTCGCAGCGGTGCTGCGCGCCGTGTGCCAGGCGCTTTCGGACATCGCGGCGGCACGCGCGGGCATGCATGCCCGCAGGCGGCTGCGTGGCGATGTCGTGTCTTCCATCCTTAATGGCGGTCCCGCCCTGCTGCGTCAGCATCACAGCGGCGCGCTGACGGCGCTGACGGTGGACCGGATCGAGGCGCTTGACGGTTTCTTCGCCCGCTGGCTGCCTGCATCCGTGCTGTGGATGGCCGCGCCCTTCATCCTTGGTGTCATCGCCGCTTTCGTGCAGCCCGGCTCGGCGCTGGTCATGGCGTTGTGCGGGATCGCAGTGCCATTCGGGCAGGCGCTTTTCGGGATCGGGGCGGCTGTTGCCTCACGCAACCAGTTCCTTGCGATGCAGCGGTTACAGGCGCGCTTTCTTGACCGTGTGCGCGGGATTGCGACCATCGTGCTGGCCGGGCGGACGGAGGACGAGGCCCGCAGGCTGGCTGCTTCCGCCGATGACCTGCGGCGGCGCACGATGAAGGTGCTGCGTGTGGCGTTCCTGTCTTCGGCATCCATCGACTGTGCCATGGTCGTGGCCTTGGTGGTCATTGCGCTGCGCAACGGGGCGGCGCTGCTGGCGCTGCACCAGTCGGGGGCGCCGGCGGCGCAGATGACGGAAACGGCGGTACGCGCCCTGTTCGTGGTGCTTCTGGTGCCGGAATTCTTTGCGCCGTTCCGTGGGCTGGCGCTGGCGTATCAGGATCGTGCCCATGCCTCTGGCGCTGCGGCGGCGATGCTGGCACTGCCGTCCGCAACCCAGGTCCGCGCGGCGGAGGAGACGGTCCTTGACGCAGGTGGACACCACGGTGTTGGCGTGCGTTTCGAACATGTCGATTTCACATGGGATGCCGCGCGCGGCCCCACCCTGCGTGATGTCAGCTTTAGTGTGCCCGCCGGTCAGACGGTGATCCTTGCCGGGCCTTCAGGTTCGGGCAAGTCGAGCCTGATTGAAATGCTGCTTGGCTTCATTGCCCCGGCGCGGGGACGGGTGCTGCTGAATGACACGGACATCACGACGATCCTGCCGCAGGCGTTGAGCGAGATGATCTCATGGATCGGGCAGAAGCCGGTTCTGTTTGCGGGTACCTTGCGCGAAAATATCCTGTTCGCCCGTCCCGACGCGGACGAATGCGCGGTGCAGGCGGCGATCCGTGCCGCGTCGGTTGATCGCTTTGCCGAAGGGCTGCCACAGGGACTGGAAACCCGTATCGGCGAAGGTGGGTTCGGCCTGTCGGGTGGGCAGGCACAGCGCATCGCGATTGCGCGGGCTTTCCTCAAGGACGCGCCGCTGCTGCTGCTGGATGAACCGACATCGCATCTCGACCCCGCGACGGAGGCAGACGTCTTCGACTGCCTGCGCAGGTTGGCGCAGGGCAGGACGGTCATCCTTGCCAGCCATTCGGCGGCGGTGGGCACCTTTACGGGGCAACGGGTCGATCTTGACCATGGACAGGTGATTTCAGGGGAAACGGCGGCATGATGCGTTCGCGCACGGAACATCGTCACCATACCGGCCGGCGGGGGCATGTCCTTGCGCCTGTCCTGACGATCCTGTCGATCTGGAGGCTGCGCGCGCCGTTGCTGACGGCGGGGTGCATCCTGTCGCTGCTGGCGCTGTTATGTGGCCTGTTGCTGACGCGTGAGGCGGGGATACGTGTCGCGGGCATGGCGATGGGCGGCATCGTGATTACGGTTGCCGCACTGCGTGTGCTTGGCATCGCCCGTGTTGTCATGCGTTATGTGGAACGCCTGGTGACACATGACGCGATGTTCCGCGCGCTGGCGGATGTGCGTGTGTGGTTTTTCCGCCATCTGGCGCGGGGTGCGGCGGCGGGGCTTGGTTTCCGTCGTGCGGGCGACCTGCTGTCGCGGCTGGTGTCGGATGTGGAGACGCTGGACGGTCTGTATCTGCGCATCTTCGTGCCGCTGGCTGGGGCGCTGCTGGTGCTGCCGTTCCTGTTCATTGCAATCAACCTGGTCAATTCGCCGCTGGCCATCGCCATTACCGTGCTGTTCGCACTGGGGGCGTTCGTACTGCCCGCATGTGCCGCCGTGCTGGCGCGGCGTGATGGCGGGCTGGTCAACCACCATGCCGCACAATTGCGTATTGGTGTGCTGGACATGGTCAGCGGCCTGCGTGAAATCCGGACTTTTGGGGCCGAAGGGCGCATGCTGGCGCATGTCACGGCGCGTGACGACGCCCTGTTCCGCGCACAGATGCGCCAGTCACGTGCGCTCGCGCTTGCAGGGATGGCATCCTATCTGTGTGGGCAGGCGGCGGTGGTCGTGGTGCTTGCGGCGGCGCTGGGTATCGGCGGCATGGGGCCGCTGGCCCCGCTGCCTGCGGCAGGTGTGCTGTTCCTGACGGTTGCGGCATTCGAAAGCATCGGCGGCCTGACCCGTGCCGGTGCGCTGGCGGGAAATGTGACGCGCGCGGCAGAGCGTGTGGTGGCCGTTGATATCCCCCCCCATGCGGCAATCGCGCAGGGGAATGCCCCGGCCCCGGCGGGTACGGATATCCGGTTTGAAAACATCCATTTCCGTTGGGACAGCGATCGTGTGCCGGTATTCGACGGCCTGTCGCTGGATATTCCCGCAGGCAGCCGTGTGGCCGTGCTGGGACCGTCGGGGGCGGGCAAGTCCACGCTGGCGGCACTGTTGCTGAAGGTCGTGTCCCCGGACGCGGGGCGTGTGCTGCTGGGTGGGGTTGATATCGCGACCATCGGTGATGATGCACTGCGCCAGCGCATGGCGTGGCTGTCGCAGGCAACGCACCTGTTCGAGGATACGATTCGTGCAAACCTTCTGCTTGGGCGGCCCGATGCCTCTGATGATGATTTGTGGGTCGCGCTGGACCGGGCGCGGGTGGGGGATCTGGTGCGTGACATGCCCGAAGGGCTTGAGACATGGCTTGGCGAAGGGGGCGCGCGTGTTTCCGGCGGGCAGGGACGGCGCATCGCGCTGGCGCGGACCCTGCTGTCGCAGGCGCCGATCCTGATCCTTGATGAACCCGCCACCGGGCTGGATGCCGGGATGGAGCAGGAATTCCTGCGCACCCTGAACGAAGTGACGCAGGGACGCACCGTCATCCTGATCGCCCATCGTTTGACGGGGGTGGAAGAACTGGATCAGGTATGGCGTATTTCTGGCGGTCATGCCGTCACGACAGCGCAGTAATGGGCGTCGTGTGGCCGGAAAGGATTGACGCAGGCAGGCGCAGCGGGCACGAAGTAGCGGAAATTAGGGGTCATATCGTACCTGCGTAACAATAATGGGGCGCGGCCGCGACGATCCCGTGTAAAATATATTTTTATCAGGAGTGGTCCATCATGCGTCGCCTGTCTCTCCTTTTGGGTCTTGGTCTTCTGGCGGGTTGCGCGGGGGGACATCCCGCGAAGTTCGTTGTCTTCTTTACCCAGAATTCCACCCAGCTCGACACCCCTGCCCAGGCGGTCATTTCCCAGGCGGCGCAGCGCGCGCTGGCGCATAATGCCACGGTCCGCGTCGAAGGCTATGCCGCGGCGTCCAAGGATCTGTCGGCTGATGAACTGCTGGCGATCGACCGCGCCAAGATCGTGGCCCGCCAGCTTGCCGTTGATGGCGTGGATGCCAGCCGCATCCGCCAGCAGCCCCGTGGCCCCGTGAATAACGAGGACGGCGCCCTTGCATCCCGTCGTGTCGAGATCGAGGTCGTCCGCAACTGATCCCCGCCGCAATGAGGCCGCCGGTGACGTGGGCCCTGCATGTGGTGGCGGGTCTGTGACGATGGCCGCGGATATCGACATGTCCCCGCGCGGCATATTGTCGCGTGTCTTTGGCTTCCCTGATTTCCGCGGCCTGCAACAGCAGGCGGTGGATCAGGTCATGGCGGGGCAGGACTGCCTCGTCCTGATGCCGACCGGTGGCGGCAAGAGTGTCTGTTACCAGGTGCCCGCGCTCAGTCGCCCGGGCACCGGTCTTGTCATCTCCCCCCTGATCGCATTGATGGACGATCAGGTCGCGGCCCTGCGCCAGCTTGGCGTCAATGCCGGCGCCCTGCATTCGGAGCAGGAGGCCGATGACGCGGCGCGCGTCCGTTCGGACCTTGCGTCGGGGCGGCTGGATATCCTGTATGTCTCGCCCGAGCGGCTGCTGTCGCCGGGAATGCTCGAACGTCTCTCGCGGCTGACATTGTCGGTCATCGCGATTGACGAAGCGCACTGCATTTCCGCGTGGGGGCATGAATTCCGTCCCGAATACCGTGCGCTTGCGACCCTGCCGGACCATTTCCCCGGTGTGCCACGCATCGCGCTGACCGCGACGGCAGACCCGCGCACGCAAAGCGATATCCTCGAAGCCCTGGCGATGCCTGATGCCACGGTGCTGAAGGCAAGTTTCCATCGCCCCAACCTTGATGTCGTGGTGCGTCCCAAAACATCGGAATTGCGCCAGCTTGTCGGCATCCTTGACCGGCACAAAGGGGAGGCGGGCATCGTCTATTGCGGCAGTCGCAACAAGACGGAGCGGATTGCAAAATCCCTGTGCGATCGCGGCTATGTCGCGCTGGCGTTCCATGCGGGCCTGTCACCGGTGGAAAAGCGCGCCGCCCTGATGCGGTTCCGTTCGGGGGAGGCCGTCATCATCGTGGCCACCATTGCGTTCGGCATGGGAATCGACCGTCCTGATGTCCGCACGGTCGTGCATCTGGACATGCCATCCTCGCCCGAGGGATATTATCAGCAGATCGGTCGCGCCGGGCGTGATGGGGAGGCAGCCGAAACCGTGTTGCTGTACGGGGGGGACGATATCGCCCGTGCCCGTTACTGGCTGGAACAGTCAAATGCCCCCGAGGCCCAGCGCCGGATCATGAGCGCCCGGCTGGAGGCGATGATTGCCCTGGCCGAGACGACAGGATGTCGGACAGAGGCGCTGTTGGCATGTTTCGGCGAACGGCTGGAACAGCCTTGCGGGCATTGTGACAACTGCCGCAACCCCGCAGTGACATTTGATGGCACGGTTGCGGCGCAGAAAGTGCTGTCGGCCATTTATCGCACGGGGCAGCGTTTCGGGGCGGTACATGTGGCTGCCGTCCTGCGTGGCAAGACGTCCGACATGGCCACACGGCATGGCCATGACCGGCTGAGTGTCTATGGCATTGGCAAGGACCGGCCGGAGGCCTTCTGGCGTGGTGTGATCCGGCAGTTGATTGCCCGTGGCGCGATTCGTGTGAGTGGCGAATATAATGCGCTTTCCCTTGACGAGGCACGGGCGCGTCCCATCCTGAGGGGGGAGGAGGTTGTCTCCCTGCGCGAGGATGCGACCGATGACCTGCGTGCGGCGGCGGCAGGGGAACGACGTGGCGGCAGCGGCCGGTTCGATCCCGACACGCTTGCGCCAGAGGTGGCGGCGGTGTTTCGCGCGCTCAAGGCGTGGCGGCTGGGGGAGGCGCGGGAACAGGAAATCCCGCCTTATGTGATTTTCCACGATGCCGTGCTGCATGACATCGCACAGGAACATCCCACCAGCCTGCATGAACTTGGCACCATAAAGGGGGTCGGGTCGTCAAAGCTGGAACGTTATGGCGATGCGGTGTTGCAGGTCCTCTCCGAAACGCCACTGACCTGATGGGGCGAAAGTAACATCCTGCGATCAGGATGAAGTTCTTGGCGGTGCTTTTTGAAAACAGCGTCCGGGATCGTCGTATTTTTTTGAAATGCGGTGTCGGGGAACTGTTATTACTGTTTTCAATGCGTTATTTTGAAACAGTTTCCAATGGATGATGAATGTGCGTGCCCACAGGGATCCCTGGGGTGCGGCATTCCTGCCTGAATTGAGTGGTTGCCATGCGTTGTCCGTTTTGTGGACATGAAGATACCCAGGTCAAGGACAGCCGCCCGCATGAGGACGGGGCCGCGATCCGCAGGCGCCGCATCTGTGCATCATGTGGGCAGCGTTTCACGACGATAGAACGGATTCAGTTACGTGACCTTATCGTCGTCAAGGCCGATGGCAGGCGCGTGCCGTTTGAACGTGACAAGCTGGCCCGTTCCGTACGCATCGCCCTGCGCAAGCGCCCGGTGGACGAGGAGCGTATCGAACGTATCGTCAATGGCCTTGTCCGTCATCTTGAGGCGGCGGGAGAGCCGGATATCCTTTCGGTCGATATCGGGCGCAGGGTGATGGAAACTTTGCGGGAAGTCGATTCGGTTGCTTATATCCGCTTTGCCAGCGTGCATTGGGATTTCAGGGAAACCAAGGATTTCGCCGCGATACTGGAGACGATCTCCACCTCGGTTGCGGCAGATACGGCCCCACGGGAAGGGGATGACCCGCCAATAGGGGACAAATGACGGCGAAAGCCTATGGACCCCATGCGCCAAAGAGGCGATGAAGCCCAGCATTGCGCACGACGCCCGACAGGCAGGAGAGAGTTGAGATGACACAGACAGGCGCCCCCGCCCCCGATGACACCCCCCGTAAAGACAGGAACAGGTCACGCACGGCATCGCGTGTGGGCGCGGTGCAGGCCCTGTTCCAGATCGAGCAGGGGGGCGATAACGCCGAAAATGTGGTGTCGCAGTTCACCCATCACCGCCTGCCGACCGGCAAGACGTCGCTGGGTTATGCCGAAGGGCAGGTGCCCGATGCCGATATACGCCTGTTTACCGCCATCGTGCGGGGCAGTGTGGCCCGGCAGGCGGATATCGACGCGATGGTGGCGGATGTCCTGCCTGCCTCCTGGCCGATGGATCGCCTTGATCCCGTGCTGCGCGCGCTGCTGCGTGCGGCGGGCGGGGAACTGACGGCGCAGGACCCGGCACCCAGCCGCGTGATCATCAATGAATACATGGATGTTGCGCACGGTTTCTTCTCTGGTGACGAACCGCGCATGTTGAATGGCGTTCTTGATGCGATGTCACGCCGTATTGCGGGGACGGAGGCTGCGCCTGCGACTCCGGTGCCCGGTGCGGAACCTTCGGCCATCTGAGCCACATACGCGACGGCACGGGGGCGCAGGGAGGGACAAGGCGATGTCCAGTCACCCAACAGGGGAAACAGGTGCCGTGCCTGCGGAATTCGGCTTTATCGGGCGCATCTTCCGCCCTCTGGCGGGTGAAGGTGCGCTCGACCTGCGGGATGATGCCGCCGTCATGACCCCGCCCCCGGGGCGCGAAATGGTGATGGCCGTCGATGCAATGGTCGAGGGCGTGCATTTCCTGTCCGATGACCCTGCCGACACGGTGGGGCGCAAGCTGTTGCGCTGTAACCTGTCCGATCTTGCCGCCATGGATGCGACGCCGCTTGGCTATCTGCTGACGGTGGCGCGGCCCCGGCATCTTGCGGAGGCATGGTTTGCGGCCTTTGCAGGGGGGCTGCGTGTGGATCAGGATGCATACGGGCTTGGCCTGCTGGGCGGGGATACGACCTCAACCCCGGGGCCTGTGGTGCTGTCGCTGACGATCGTGGGGCATGTGGCCCCCGGATGCGCGCTGCGCCGCACGACGGCGCGTGCGGGCGACGGACTGTGGGTGACGGGCACCATCGGTGATGGGGCGCTGGGGCTGCTGGCGCTGCGTGGACAGGTACCGGATCCCGACCATGCCCTTGCCGCGCGCTATCGCCTGCCATGCCCGCGTCTGGGGCTTGGGTTGCATGGCATTGCCTCGGCCGCGATGGATGTTTCGGACGGCCTGGTACAGGATGCCGGCCATCTGGCGCGGGAAAGCGGGCTGGGCGTGGTGATCGAGGTCGATCAGGTGCCGCTGTCCGATGCCGCGCGGGCGGCGGGGCCGCAATGGCGCGAAACCTGCCTGACGGGTGGCGATGACTATGAACTGCTGCTGGCGGTGCCACCTGATCATGAACAGGCCCTGTTGGCGCGTGGCCGCCATCACGGGGTGCGTATGACGCGCATCGGACGGTTCGTCGATCCCACGGCTGGGACCGGTGTCAAATTATATGATGCGCAGGGGAATGTGGTGAAAGTCGCGCGGACAGGGTGGAGCCATCTTTAGCCGCCATGTGGCTGGCGGGCGTCCTGAAGCGGTGATCTGACAGGCATGATCCCCAACATCAGCGGCTCTTGGTGACGCTTTTTTCCCAACTGCCGCGCGCCATGCTGCATGTGGGGAAATACACTCCCGCCCCGTGACCCCTATAGGTTTATGATATATTATTTCAAAGGGTCGCCGGGATCGTGATGGGCGATGGGAATGGGGTCTGTAGGCCTACAGGTCATCATCCGTCAGGGGACGGTCATATACGCGGTAACGTTTGTAGGGATGCGGCGTGATCCGTTCGATCAGGCGGCGGATCGGCAGGTTGCTTTCCAGAACCCAGCCAAGTTCCACCGTGCGGTAAGGCAGGGTACGACCGCGCTTCATCAGTTCGGAAATCGCCAGTGCGGGCATGATCGCGCCAAGTGCCGTGCCCTCCAGCCGGGAACTGACGCCCAGCAGGATGACGCGCGCGGAATGGAATTCATGCCGCAGGAGCCGCTTGCCGAGTTTCAGCCATCCCACCGGTGACGGCGCACCGCCAAGATCGGCGGAGATGTCATAGACATTGGGCACCACCAGCGCGAAGGCCACCGGGTCGCCATCCTGTTCGATCAGGACATAATGTTCGGGCTTCAGCAGGGGGCGCAGCTCGCTGATCATGCCGTTCATCTCGTCACGGGTCAGCGGGAGGGAACCCCAGTTGTTGCGCCATGCGTCATTATAAAGCCGACGCAGGGTTTCCCCTTCTTCGTGCAGGCGGCTCATGTCCAGCCCGCGTGTGGTGATGCTGCCCAGCCGGCCTTCGCCCATCTTCAGGCTGGTGGGGACAAGGTGCGCTTCCTCCGCATCGGGGCCGGTGAAGATGCGGTAGGCGAGGAGGTCTTCGCGCCGGATCATGCCGCATGCTTCCATCATGGCGGGCATCCAGTGCGGGTGCCACGGCATGGCCACCATGGGCAGTTCGTGCTGCCCCTCGATCATCATCCCGAACTCGCCATTGCTGTTGGGCGTCTGGGGGCCGCGCATGACCTTCATCCCGCGTTCACGCAGCCATGTCGCCGCCGCGTCGATCAGTGCGGAAACAACGCCAAGGTCATCCACCGCGTCCAGCGCCCCGAAGAAGCCGACCTGTTCACCGATATGGTCGATGGCGACGGGGTCGATCTGTGCAGAGATGCGGCCCACGGCCTGTCCGTTACGGGTTGCAAGGAAATACTGCGCCTGCCCCCGGCGGAAAAACGGGTTGCGGGTGGGCAGCAGCAGGTCGCGCTGCACCATGTCAAGCGGTGCCACATATCCCGGCAGCCCTGCATACAGCAGGCGCGGTAACTGGATGAAGGTGGTCATCTGACGAAAACCGGAAACGGGAATAATGACAAGTTGGTCGGCTTCGTTCATGACCTGTCCGCAGCTTCCTGACTGTGCTGGCGTCAACCGTTGCCGCGCCGGGGCATGGCGTGGCGGAGATGCCCGCGAGTGGTGTAGAAGGTTGAATAACCCGTTCGTTGTGCTGATGGCACAAAATGGTGGTGGAAAGGAAGACAGACAATGGAATCACAGCCCAGCCAGACCATGAACGGGGCCCCCGGACGGGCGCTGATTACAGGTGCATCGGGGGGGATCGGCGCGGAACTGGCGCGGCTTTATGCACGACGGGGATGGAATCTTGTGCTGTGGGGTCGGGATGCGATCCGGCTGGAGGCAATTGCGCGGGACTGTCGCCAATGTGGCGTGAATGTCATGGTGCGTGCGCTTGACCTGCAGGACGGGCGTGCCGCCATCGCTGCCTATCGCGAGGATGACGCGGCCATGCCCATCGACCTTGCGATCCTTGCGGCGGGGCTTGGCGACATGAAAACACCGGACGAGGTGACCGAAAAGGCGGAGATGGTGCTTGAACTCGGGCTGGTTAATTATGCCACGCCGTCCGCCATGGCCGCTGCGGCGGCAGAGGCCATGGTCCGGCGCCGGCGCGGGCATATCGTTCTGGTGGGGTCGGTTGCAGCCTTTCATGCCATCCCGTTCGCCGCCGCCTATTCCGGGTCCAAGGCCGGGCTGAAGCGTTTTTCGGAATCGCTGCATATGGCGCTTGCACCGCATGGCGTGGGGGTGACGCTGGTATCGCCCGGATTTGTCGATACGGCGATGAGCCGCCGTGTGGTGGGATTCAAGCCATGTTTGCAGACCCCGGCCGCCGCCGCGCGACAGATTGCCGGGGCGGTGGAACGCGGGCAGGCGCATCTGGTGTTCCCGTTCCTGTTTTCCATCCTGCGTCTGGTGGATGTCATCGTGCCATGGCCGCTGAAGCGATGGATATTGTCGCGACTGAAGGCCGGGCAGGTGCCGCGTGGGCAGATATCCCAATAATGGGCAGGAAAAGTAATATTATTGTGATATTGTGCCGGAATTGATGGGATAACGTGACTTTTATCAATGTCATTCGTTCCCCCCTGCCGTAGCTGGGGGCGTAACCCATGATTATTTTAGAGGATCTGATTTGACGGGGACGGGGCCTGCGACGTTTCATGCCGTACGCAACCCCTGCACCCCCGAAATAAGATTGCCTGCTGACTGCGGAGAGTGATCCCACATGAAAGAAATCGTAGCCGTCGATATCGGGGGAACCCATGCGCGTTTCGCGCTGGCCCACGTGGAAGGCGGCCGTGTCGTCAGCCTTGGCGAGGCGACGACCCTGAAATGTGCCGAACATGCCAGCCTGCAACTGGCGTGGGAGGCGTTCGGTCGTGTGGTGGGACGTCCCCTGCCACGTGCGGCGGGCATTGCCGTGGCCTGTCCCATCAAGGGCGATATCCTGAAGCTGACGAATAACCCATGGGTCATCCAGCCCGCGCAGCTTGGGGCCAAGCTCAGTATTGACGAACATGTGCTGGTCAATGATTTCGGCGCCGTCGCGCATGCCGTGGCACAGGTTGGCGAAGAAAGCCTGCAACATGTCTGCGGCCCGGATATCCCCCTGCCCAAGGAGGGGATCATCACGATCGTGGGGCCGGGCACCGGGCTGGGTTCGGCCTATGTCGTGCGGCGCAAGGGTGGCTATTTCGTGTGCGAGACCGAGGGGGGGCATATAGATTTCTCCCCGCTTGATCAGTTCGAGGACCGTATCCTTCAACTTCTGCGTCTGCGTTATCGGCGGGTGTCGGTCGAACGCGTGGTGTCGGGGCCGGGTCTTGCCAACCTGTATGAGGCGATTGCGGAAATCGGCAACCTGCCGGTGCGCACGCGTGATGACAAGACATTGTGGACCATGGCGCTTGATGGCAGCGATCATGTCGCGGGGGCCGCGCTGGAGCGGTTCTGCCTGTCGCTGGGCACAGTTGCGGGCGACCTGGCGCTGGCGCAGGGCGGCGGCAGTGTCGTCATCGCCGGTGGCCTGGGCCTGCGTCTGGCCAAGCATCTCGGCGCTTCGGGCTTTGCAGAGCGGTTTGTGGCCAAGGGACGCTTCGAAAGCCTGATGGCTGCGATGCCGGTCAAGCTGATTACCTACCCCCAGCCTGGACTGCTTGGCGCGGCAGCCGCGTTTGCCGAAGCCTATCGCGATATTACAGCCTGAAGACAGCTCTCTTTACCATCCGACGTCAGATGCGTCAGGAACGGGCGGTGGGGATCATCCTGCCGCCCTTTTTTATGGCAGGTTTGGGGATGGTGCAGTCTGAAAACAGTGCAACAACAAGAGTTTTCCTGAAGCCGGGAGAGATTGGAAAACCATTTTTGTTAGAGACTGTTTGAAAAGTCAGACTCGATAACAAACTGAAATTATAAAGGTTTTTGGTGAAGCTTTTTCTAAAAAGCTTCAGAAGACGCTGCCTTTTTGAAATAAGGTAGCACCCAAAAACTTTTCCTGTCGGCAGGATTTCTCCTGATCGTTCCTGCTATATCATCATATGGGCTTTGTTATTATCGCACCTGATATAATTTATTGTAGGGATGGGTGTCTGTGAACATGCCTGTTCTGGTGGGGGCTGCGGCGCGGACGGGTGCCAACCCTTCTTCATCAGGTGCGCAGTTGGTACGGAAACGATAGAAGTGTCAGGACAAGCCGATGGAGAAGACCCGATGAACCTCAAGCCAATCCTTGATGCCTATGCCGCGCTGTCCGCGCAGATGGACCAGAGTTCCAGTGGTGTGCTGGAAATTGCGGCCTTGTTGAAAGAGGGCGCAAAGAACCAGGACCCGCAGGCAGTCGCCTGCATGAAGCTGGTGCAGGAGCTTGCAGCCTCGCATGAGGCTGAGCACCAGAAACTTGCGGGATTGTGGCGTGAACTCAGCACGGCCATCCCCACCTTGCCGAAATATCCCGAAGATGGCGTCAACGGGGTCGCGGTGGAACAGGCGCAGTCCCCACGGCTGGGGCTGAGGTCATTTTTCGACGGGCTGATGGATGGCTTTGATCCCAAGCCCTGATGCACGGCCAATGCCACCTGTCGCCAGATTGCGGCGCGCAGGTGGCATGATCTTCAGGTATGTACCAGCCGGTCGCGGAACAGCTTGCGGATTTTCGCGATCTTGGGCGGGATGACTGCACTGCAGTAAGGGTTGCCGGGATTTTTGGCGAAATAGTCCTGATGATAGGTTTCAGCAGGATAGAAATGCTCCAGCGGAACAATCTGCGTTACGATGGGATCGGGCCACAGCTTTTGCGCCGTCAGTTCCGCACACACCTGATGGGCGATCTGTGCCTGTTCAGTGGACAGGGTAAAAATGGCGGAGCGGTACTGCGTGCCGACATCGTTTCCCTGCCGGTTCAGGGTCGTGGGATTATGCAGGACAAAAAACATGCCCAGCAGGTCGCGATAGGACAGGATGGCAGTATCGAATTCGATCCGTACGACCTCCGCATGTCCTGTTCTGCCGGTGCAGACCGCTTCATAAGTCGGGTCGGGCATATCGCCACCGGCATAGCCAGGTTCGATAGAAAGCACACCGCGTATTTCACGCAAGGGGGCTTCGATACACCAGAAGCATCCACCGGCCAGAACGGCTGTCTCTGTCTTGTGCTGTGTCATGGGGGACTCCCTGCCTTGCCTTGAAAACAATAAAGATGTCTGGTGAAGCGTTTTTCAAAAAGCTTCAAAGGACGCCTTGTTCCTCAAAAGAGTCCCACCATAAACACCTGATTTTCATCGACCGGCCGTTTTCGAACCGTCCGTGAAAGGTTGGGGACGCCGCAGGATGCCCTGCGACGGCACGATCAGGAAATGCGCGCCAGTGCGGCATCAAGGCGCACGCGTTCCGCACGGAATGCAGCCAGGCGTTCGCGGTTTTCCTCCACCACTTCGGGCTTGGCGCGGGCGACAAAGTCAGCATTGCCAAGCTTGCGCTCGACTTTGGTGATTTCCCCATCGACCTTGCCGCATTCCTTTTCCAGGCGCTGGCGTTCCTGCGACAGGTCGATAATCCCCGCAAGAGGCAGGATCAGTGTGGCTTCATCCACCACCAATTGCGCGGCACCCTGCGGCATGTCGCCTTCCAACGGCAGGACTTCGGACACGCGGGCCATACGGCCGATCGCCTCGGACCATTTTTCAGCGCGCGCCACTGTTTGTGCCGAGGCATCGCGCAGCAATACGGGGGCAAGGCGTGACGGCGGCACGTTCATTTCCGCGCGCACGGTACGGATTTCGGTAATGAAACGGACCAGCCATTCCATTTCCGCCCCGGCCTGCGCCGCATCGGTCACGGTATCGGGCTTTGGCCACGCGGCCTGCATCAGGCTGCCTTGCGCGCCATAGCCAAAGCGGTGCCAGAGTTCATCGGTGATGAACGGCATGACCGGTTGCAGCAGGCGCAGGATCAGGCCCAGCACATGCGCGGTGACGGCACGGGTTTCTGTCGCTTCTGCCGTGTCGCCTTCCGTGTTGAAGACAGGTTTGGCGAATTCAAGGAACCAGTCGCAAAAACAGTTCCAGACAAAGCGGTAGCATACGCCGGCATATTCATCGAAACGGAAGGATTCCAACGCCGCCGTGGCATCCGTGATCGCGCGCCCTGCCTCTGCCAGCAGCCAGCGGCCCAGTGGTGAGGTAACGGTGACGGGATCGAAACCGGCCACCGGGGCGACGCGGTTCATTTCGCAAAAACGTGCGGCGTTCCACAGCTTGGTGGTAAAGGAACGGTATTCCTCCACCTTCTTGCGGCCCAGCTTCACATCGCGGCCCAGACCCGTCAGGGCACAGATCGTAAAGCGCATGGCATCCGCGCCATAGGTGTCGATCATCTCCAGCGGATCGATGCCGTTCCCCTTGCTTTTTGACATCTTTTGCCCGCGTTCATCACGGACCAGCCCGTGGATGAACACCTTGCGGAACGGCACGTCCTTCATGAAATGCAGGCCCATCATCATCATCCGGGCAACCCAGAAGAAGATGATGTCAAATCCCGTGACCAGTACGTCCGTCGGGTAATAACGCGCCAGTTCGGGTGTCTGGTCCGGCCATCCAAGGGTGGAGAACGGCCACAGCGCAGAGGAGAACCACGTGTCAAGCACGTCGTCATCGCGTGTCAGGACCTCATCACGGCCATAATGCGCGCGGGCCTGGGTTGTGGCATCGGCCTCGTCATGGGCGACGAACACGTGCCCATCCGGGCCATACCATGCCGGGATGCGATGGCCCCACCACAACTGGCGGCTGATGCACCAGGGCTGGATGTCGCGCATCCATGCAAAGAAGGTGTTTTCCCACTGTCGCGGCACGAATTCGACACGCCCTGTCTCCACCGCCTCGATCGCGGGGGCGGCAAGGGTGGCTGCATCGCAGTACCATTGCGTCGTCAGCCGGGGTTCAACCACTGCGCCACTGCGTTCGGCATGGGGAACCTGGTTTGTGTGTGGCTCGATCTTTTCCAGCCATTCCAGCCGTTCAAGCTCGGCGACGATGGTCTTGCGCGCCTCGTCGCGCGGCATGCCCTGCAACGTGCGGACAAAGGCCGGATCGGCGATGCCCGCTTCGGCGCGCAGTTCGTCGCTGATTTCCTCCAGCGTGATGCGCGCGTCCGCGTCCAGCACGCTGGGCATGTCGAGGTTATGGCGACGTCCGACCTCGAAATCGTTGAAATCATGCGCAGGCGTGATCTTCACTGCGCCGCTGCCCTTTTCGGGGTCGGAATGCTCATCCGCCACGATACGGATGCGCCGTCCCGTCAGCGGCAGGATTACCGATTGCCCCACAAGGTCGGCATAGCGGGCATCGTCCGGATGGACCGCCACCGCCATGTCGCCCAGCATGGTTTCGGGCCGGGTGGTTGCCACCGTGATGGTGCGGCCGGGCTGCCCCTCCACAGGATAGCGGATGTACCACAGGCTGCCGCGCATTTCCTTGTTATCGACCTCAAGGTCGGAAATGGCGGACCGGAATGCCGGATCCCAGTTGACAAGGCGCCGGTCGCGATAGATCAGCCCCTCGCGATACAGGGTTACGAACACTTCGCGCACGGCCTTCGACAGCCCCTCATCCATCGTGAAACGTTCACGCGGCCAGTCGAGGGAGGAGCCAAGGCGACGCAACTGCGTGGTGATGCCGCCGCCAGACTGCGCCTTCCAGTCCCACACGCGTTTTTCGAAAGCCTCACGCCCCAGTTCCTGCCGCGACGTGCCTTCCTTTTGCAGCATGCGTTCAACCACAAGTTGGGTCGCGATGCCTGCATGGTCGGTGCCGGGCTGCCACAATACGTCGCGTCCCTGCATGCGGCGCCAGCGGATCAGCGTATCTTGCAACGTCATCGTCAGGGCATGCCCGACATGCAGCGTGCCCGTGACGTTGGGGGGGGGGATCATGATGGTATAGGGGCGGTGCGGACTGTCTGGATCGGCGGCGAATGCTCCGCATCCCTCCCATAATGCGTAAAGGGAGGTTTCTGTCTCGCCGGGGGAGAAAGACTTATCGAGCATTGCTAAAAACCAGATCCACCTAAATCAGACGCAGGGCGCACGACATGTCCGCCGCACGCAGATATACCCCAATCCGCCACGAAAGAAACGGCGCAAGATGTCCCGGTGATCAAGGGGCGATCAAGGTATGATGGCGCGACGTGCCAGAAACCTGCTGTCATATGGCTCGATTGCACTGTGGCGTGGGGGGGGGAGGGGAGGCTTGGAAACAGCGCGATTGATAAGGAACTGCAAAAATCTGGGATGTTGATTTTTTAGAGACTGTTTGGAAAGTCAGGCTCTATAACACACTGAAATTATAAAGGTTTTCGGTGAAGCTTTTTCTAAAAAGCTTCAGAAGACGCCGCCTTTTTC
>NZ_BANE01000155.1 GCF_000964405.1 Novacetimonas hansenii JCM 7643 | reverse complement strand
TTTTTGGTGAAGCTTTTTCCAAAAAGCTTCAGAAGATGCCGCCTTTTTCGATCAAAAGACGGCACCCAGAAACTTGTCCTGTTTTTTATCAATGATGTGTTTTCAAACACTCTCTTAGGGGATTTCCCTTCCTCCCTTTGAAACGGCGATTACGCTTAAAACAGACGGTAGGCATCAGACCATGCCGTGGCGGCGTCATCCCATGCGGGGGGCACCCGCCACGGCACGTGCGCAGGCCGCGACCGCCACCAGCATGGCCGCCAGCATCGCAAACGCCATCGGCAGGCCGCTGTACTGCGCCACAAGACCGATCAGCGCAGGCCCGATCAGTATCCCGGCATAACCAATGATGGTGATGCCCGATATGGCGGCCTCGACCGGCATGATCCGCTGCCTGCCCATCGCGCCATACAGGACCGGGACAATATTGGCACACCCCGCCCCCATCAGCGCCAGCGCGCACAGTGCAACCCAAAGCGAGGGCGCCAACACAACCAGTGCCAGCCCCATCGCCGCGCAGGCAGCCCCCACACCGATCACCCATGCATCGCCCATACGCCGCACGACGGCATCCCCCGACAGCCGGCCCAGCACCATGGCGGCGCAAAAGGCCACATAACCGCCCCCCGCACGCGCGGGCGGCAGGTGATGCGCGCTGGACAGGAAAATGGCACTCCAGTCCAGCATGGCGCCCTCGACCAGAAACGCGGCACAGCACATCAGCCCCGCCAGCAGCACGACGCCGCGCGGCAACATCAGGCGACGTGCGACACCAGGGCGGGCGGCATCAGGGCGGGCGGCACCATCATGCACCGTGGTGGGTTTCTGGGGGGATGCCGGGATGCATGTAATGTCGGATTCCGGCAATGATTCCGCCACCATCCCCGGCAAGGATTCCAGCATGGACTCCGCCGCAGCGCCCGGCACAGCGCCCGGCACAGCGTCCGTCACGGCATCCGGGACAGCATCCGGGACAGCATCCGGCGCAACCGCCGGTCCGAACACCGGACCCAGCAGCCCCCCCGCCGCCAGCGCGATCGTGCCGCCAACGCATATGACACCCGCCACGGTAATGCCCGCAGGCGACATCCCCATGCCCAGCCCCCCGCTGGCCCCCGCCGCGCCCAGCAGCGTGCCGACACTGAACATGCCATGGAAGCCCGACATCATGGGCCGCCTGCTTTCATGTTCCACCGCGACGGCCTGCACGTTGATGACGCAATCCATCGCCCCCATCGCCGCACCAAACAGCAACAGGCATGCCGCCAGCGTGACAAAGGTGGAGGCCAGCCCAAGCCCCGGTAACGCCAGACACAACAGCGCACACGCGACCACCAGCACCCGTCGGCATCCCGCGCGCGCAACCAGACGCGCGGCAATCGGCATTCCCACAACCGACCCCAACCCCAGACACAGCAGCAGAATACCCAGCGCCCCCGATGACAGCCCGGCACGCGCCCGCGCGAACGGAACCAGCGGCCCCCATCCCGCCAGCGCAAACCCCACCACCAGGAATACCATCCGCGTCGCCACCTGCCGCCGTCGCAGGCCAACGGGCAAATATCCGCCACATTCCACAGGCATATCAGCAGGGTTCCTCGGTTCACGGTGCCATGCGCCAACATCAGGACAGGCAGGGGCAATGTCCGGCATGGATAGGGGATTATGCGCGCGCCCGGCAACCCTGCCCGCCACCAGCCGTTGGCCCCCTGCTTCTACGCGGTCCATGACGGACCATGGGAGAAATATCATCATGACAATATTGCGCACCCCCACCCTCCGCACGCCCCGCCATGACGGGGCACAGGGACAGGCACGAACCCCAGGGCGCAGGCGTGTCGCCGCGTCCCTGCGCCCGGTCGCGCTGTTGCTGTGTCTTGTCTCACTTGCGGGGTGTTACGGCGGCCGGGACTGGCACGACCATCACCATCATCGCGACGGATATTATGGCGGCGGATACCATGACGGGCGCGGCGGGTATGGGCGCGGCGGATATGGCGGAGGCGGACGCGGGTGGTAAGCAACCGGCACCGGGCGGTGGCCAGCGCGGACAGGTGGTTGCCATATGACCACCATGGCGCCACCATGCGCCGCGTCGGTACAGCACGGAGCATGACGCAGGATGAAGGACCAGATCATCGAAGGCATAATTTCAATCGCCTTGGCGCTGGTGGTCCTCCTGATCCTGCAAAGAATACTGGGGTAGCAAAAATTACCGGACCAGGGGTTTTTTCCCACCCGGAAGGCGCAGCAGTGATATGCAGCGGTATTGTGCCGCGATATTTCCGCACTCCTGCCGCAATGGCCGTGCGATATGTCACCCGGCAGCCCCGTTAGTGGAGAATGCAGGATGAAGAAAACGATATTTGGTGCGCTGGCGCTGATGCTGGGCCTTGCGCCCGCGCTTGCCATGGCGCAGCCAATGCCGCCGGGTTATTATCATTATGGTCCGCGTTACGAACGCCGTGGCTGGCGCAGGCCACCGCCGCCGCCGCCCATGTGGCGCAGGCCACCGCCCGTGTGGGGCCGGTATTACGGGCCACCCCCGCCGCCACCACCTCCGCCGGTCTATCCTTACTGGTAAGGGATGGCGGAACGCGGCAGGATGCCTGCGTTCGCGAACAATGTCTTTGATGGAAACCTTCCGGACGTCGCCTTTTTCCGAAAAGGCGGCGTCTTTATGATGCCTTTGGCAAAAGCCAGAACCCGCGCCCCATTGAAATCATCAATGTTTTTGGCGAATATTTTTCCAAAAATCTTCAGAAGACGCCACATTTTTGAAAAAAGGTAGAATCCATAACCTTTTGTTGTTTTTAGGGACTGTCTGAAAACAGGTCTTTGATAAACAGTAGGAAAATATTTTCTGTTGCCTTTCGATCAAAAAAGGCAACATCTTTCGAAGCTTTTTGAAAAAAGCTTCACCAAAAACTTTTATTATTTCATGTTCTTATCGGATTTACCTTTTCAAAATGCGTCCCGCATCCCACCATGGCACTGGCCCGACCGTTTCGGACATGCCCGCCCGCCGCGCCGGCAGTCCGGGCGAGGGCACAGCCCAGCATGCGCATTGCAATGTTGCAATAACGGCAGGGTGTTTCATTTGTGACGATGCATGTATTGCGCGCCAGCACATCCCCGGCACAATGATGGATGCCATCATCATGCCCGGCGTTTTTATTCCCTGAAATTAACACTCAATCAATACATGGGATATCATAGTAAAGGGTGCGTTACTTTCCGCACCAATGGAACCCGACGCCCATCGCGGCGTTGGGATCTGTATGGCGGATCGCCATGATCAGGCCACCAGACGTGTTCGCACCATATGGTACGGACACACATCAACGGAATCAGGAAGCATCATCATGGGTGAATTTACCGACAAGCTGAAGGGCACAGCCGACAAGACCGTCGGGTCGATCAAGGAAACCGTCGGCAAGGCCACAGGCAACGAGGAACTTCAGGCCAAGGGCACCGCCCAGAAGCTGAAGGGAGAGGCTGAAAAGGCCGTAGGTAGCGTCAAGGGCGCGATCAACAAGATCTGATCCCCCTGCCCCTGCGACCGGAGGCAACGGACCATACGCCGTCCCCCTGTCACCTCAATCCCCCACCGCACCATGCCGGTGCGTGGGGGAACGGGGCAGGCCCACCCACCGGGGGCGCAGCAGACCACCTTGCGCATGTCATGGGACACCATGGCATGCGTTTTTTATGTTCCCCAAAATCATGATGCCCAAATGATACTTTCCCTGCCGGGCCAAGGGTGGCGGCACCCTGCACCTGAGGGATTATTTACAAAGTCAGAATGAATACCACACTAAAATCATAAAGGTTTTTGGTGAAGCTTTTCCCAAAAAGCTTCAG
>NZ_BANE01000156.1 GCF_000964405.1 Novacetimonas hansenii JCM 7643 | reverse complement strand
CAACAGGCTGGTATTGTTCAAAAACTTTCGGATCAGGCTCTTAGCTCTGGCATCAGCATACTGTCTTAAAAGATGAACTGTCAGACTTTCCAGAAGGCCATTTACAAATAAGGAATTTGTAATAACGGAAGATTGCATTTCAGCTATCAGACCACTCAAAATGCCTGATATGAAAGCATCCTCCCCGCCCGAAACATCCCGCATTCGAATACGGGATGAAGTCAGATTTAATGACTTGGCAGCTCGATCGACAAGCTCAAGTCCAAGATAGAGATGCAACACTTCAAAACAAGTGTTTCCCTTGCCCTGCCACCGCATCAGATAGGGTGTGTCCGTCTGCGTGAGGTAAAATGTTCCTGCTCTTGCCTTGCTCTGTTCCCAAGGCCCTGTCAGTTCACGCTCTTCAATATTTGCTTCTCCGCGGATAACCCAAACAAGCAGGGGTTCTGCGACGGCAGGTACAAGAATTTCGTCTTCTTGTACCGGGCGAGTGAATATCTGGACGTCAACATCCTTCCAGACATCCCCTTCACTTTGCGCGACTTTCTTCCCGGGGAGAAGTTGCTCCAGTGTCAAACTGGCAGCACGCCGAGAAGGAAGGCAGGACAAAACCATCTGCTACACTCTCTCATTTCCATGCGCGACTATCTATAGCGCAAAATCGCGATAGTTTCAGCAAGAAGCCATGAGAGATATCTTCTGGCATAATTTACATCTCCTTCGACAATGAAGGCCGATTGAAGGCTCGTCGTGTGGAGAAGATTATGAATATTGCAGGAAAAGTTGCTCTGGTGACCGGAGCATCCAGTGGCATTGGTGCGGCAACAGCGCGCAAACTCGCAACAGAAGGAATCACAGTTGGTCTGGCGGCACGTCGTCATGATCGCTTGGAAACGCTTGTCAGTGAGATTACCAAGGCTGGCGGTCACGCTATTCCTCTGGTGACGGACGTTACTGATCTTGTCTCGTGTCAAGAAGCGGCAAAGAGCTTGATCGCCCAATTTGGAAGGATTGATGTTCTGGTCAACAACGCGGGCCTAATGCCCCTATCCAGCGTTGACAGCCTGAAAGTGGACGAATGGCAGCAGATGGTGGACGTCAATATATCCGGTGCTCTCAATGCAACGGCAGCCGTTCTTCCGCAGATGATCGCACAGCATTCGGGTCATATTTTCAACATGTCCTCGATTGCAGGCCGGAAGGTCTTTACGGGTCTCGCCGTTTATTGTGCCACCAAGGCTGCGGTGACAGCGTTTTCAGACGGCCTAAGAATGGAGATCGGACCAAAGCATAATATCCGCGTTACCTGCATTCAGCCGGGAGCCGTAAAATCAGAGCTTTACGATCACATTACAGATGCTGATTACCGCAAACAGATGGATGACCTTGCAGAGTCCATGACCTTTCTCGAGGGCGAGGACATAGCAGACAGTATCCTTTTTGCTCTGAAATCACCTGCACGTATGGATGTTGCAGAACTGTTTGTTCTTCCGACTGAACAGGGATGGTGAACAGGAACTGATTGCCAACTGAGCTTAGGAGTCAGGCACGCTACCGTCGAAAAGAGGCTTCAGGCTGGAAAGCCTCTTGAAGCTCGGTCACAAAGACCCGCAGCTTTGGTGTCATAACCGGACCTGCGTTATAGAGCAGGTGCATGGGCCTGTCCGGAACTGTCCACCTGGGCATAAGCCGGACAAGCCGTTTGCTTTTAATATCTGGAAGCAGAGCCTGCTCATAACCCAGTAGAATGCCATCGCCAGCAAGTGCTGCAGAATGCAGAACACTTGAATCATTACTGATTATCCTCCCGGAGACGGTGACAGGCCGCGTAACGCTTCCTTGAGAAAGGTGCCACGTGGTTACAGGGCCGCCGGAGTTTTCATATAGGAGACACTCGTGGCGCATCAGATCTTCGGGCTGCCCTGGAAAACCGTGTTTTTCCAGATAGGTTTGAGCCGCGCAGATGACCCGACGATAGGCCGTCAAAGGACGACTGACCGCTGTAAGGTCCGTCTCCAGTTCACCAATTCGGATCACAGCCTCATGACCATCCATTGTGGGGTGAACCAGTTGGTCTGTCAGGGATAAATGCACTTGAATTTCTGGGTATCTTTTTTGAAAACTGTGAATAAATGATAGAAATACCGTTCGCCCGAAGGTGACTGGGACGCTGACAGATAATGTGCCGCGCGGTGTGCCAAGCGTATTGGCTGCCAGACTGTCAGCTCGTTCAGCAGCCTGCAGAACAAGCCGACATTGCTCGCAATAGAGCCGTCCTGTTTCAGTCAGACTTTGCCGACGTGTCGTTCGATGCAACAGGCGAGCACCAAGGTGATGCTCCAGAGCCTCTATATGCTTGGCGACCATCTGCGGCGACAAAGTCAGATGCTGGGAGGCCGCAGCAAAGGACCCCAATTCCACGACCTTGATAA
>NZ_BANE01000157.1 GCF_000964405.1 Novacetimonas hansenii JCM 7643 | reverse complement strand
ATCGCCAAGAACCTTGAACGCATCGGCGACCACGCCACCAATATTGCCGAGCGCGTGTATTATACCGTGACGGGCGATATCCTGCCGGTCGTGCGCCCGCGTGGCGGTTTTTCAGGTCCCGCCGCGATTGCCGACCTTGTGCCGGGGGATGACACGCAGTGACGTCGCTGTCGACTTCCACCCCGGCCACCGACCCCGGCACGGACCCCCGTGCGAAAATCCTCGTGGCGGAGGATGACGAGGCGCTGTCCGTCCTTGTCACCTATAATCTGGAGGCGGCGGGATACGAAGTCCGCGCCGTGGCCGACGGGCTGGACGCGCTGGAACAGGTGGGATCGTGGCAGCCCGACCTGCTTGTGCTGGACTGGATGCTGCCGGGCCTGTCGGGTGTGGATCTGTGCCGCAGGCTGCGCGCGCGTGGCGGGGCCATGTGTGACATGCCCGTGCTGATGCTGACGGCGCGCACCGCCGAAAGCGACAGCGTGCATGCGCTGGACACCGGCGCGGATGATTACCTGACGAAACCCTGCGGGATGGAGGCGCTCAACGCCCGCGTGCGTGCGCTTTTGCGGCGCAGCGTGCTGAATGCCGGGGCCGGCGGTGTCCAGGCACAGGCCGATGCGACGGCGGTGCTGCGTTTTGTCGATGTCGTGCTTGATCCCGTCAGCCACCGCGTAACGCGTGCGGGGCGTGTGCTGGCCCCCGGCCCGACGGAATATCGTTTGCTGGAATTCTTCATGCGCAATCCCAACCGCGTCTTCTCGCGCGAAGACCTGCTGCGTTCGGTCTGGGAACGTGGGGTGCATGTGGAATCGCGCACGGTCGATGTCCATATCCGCCGCCTGCGCCGTATCCTGAACGAAGGGGATTTGCCGGACCTGATCCGCACGGTCCGGGCCAGCGGTTATGCCCTTGACGACATGTCCGGTGACGTGACGCCCTGATGGCGGCCCCGCCCCGCAGGGCGCGCGCCCATGCATGACCTGCTGGCGGGGATCGCGCTGGGCGGCGGGGGGTATGCCCTGACGCGCGCCATGATGGCGCGGGGCATGCGGTGGTATCGCCATGGGGACGGCGTATCACGCGCCAGCACGGCGCACGGCAGGGATGCGGATGCGGTGGTGCCGGCGTCCTCCACCCTTATGGACCGTGCGGCGGCGGCGTCGCAGGTCGATCCGCTGGCGACGCTGCCGCATATGCTTGACCTGCTGCCCGGCGCGTGCATCGTCTTTGGCCCGCGTGGCGACCTGGCCCATGCCTCCACCTCCGCACGTGACATGTTTGGCGATACGCTGGGCGCGATCGTGCGCCATCCCGCGACGCAACAGGTGCTGGAACAGCTTTCGACCACGGCGGAAACGACCGTCACGCTTGATGTGCCGGTGCGCCGGGTCGTGCGCGTGCTGCTGCGGCGGATCGCGCCTTCGGCACCGGGGGGGCGTGGGGTTGTCGTTGCCCTGCTGGAGGATCGGACGGGACAGGATGCGCTGGACCGTATGCGCGGCGATTTCGTCGCCCATGCCAGCCATGAACTGCGTACGCCGCTGGCCGCGCTGTCGGGCTTCATTGAAACCCTGCGTGGCCCTGCCGCCAATGATGCGCCTGCGCGGGCGCGCTTCCTTGGCATCATGGCGGGGCAGGCCGAACGCATGCTGCGCCTGCTGGACCGGCTGTCGTACCTGTCGCGGGTGCAGATGGTCGAACATCAGCGCCCGCGCACGCGCATCGATGTCGCCCCCGTCGTCGCCCGCGCCATGGACGAGGCCCGCCCCCTGCTGGAGGGCGCGGACATTACCTGTGCGCTGGATGTGGCGCCCGACATCATGCCGGTCATGGCCGATGGGGACCAGATCGTGCAGGTCATGCTGAACCTGGTGGGGAACGCCATCCGCTATGCCCCCGGTGTCGCGGGACGCAGGGCGCGGGTGGATGTCACCGTGGCGAACGCGACCGGGCGGGATGGCGGTCCGCACGCGCCGTGGCCGTGCGGTGGGGGCGTGGTCGTGTGCGTGCGTGACAACGGCCCCGGCATTCCCGCGCGTTACCTGCCCCGGGTGACAGAGCAGTTTTATCGCGTGCCGGGACAGGTGCAGCAGGGCACGGGGCTGGGTCTTGCGATCGTCAAGCATATCGTGGACCGCCACGGTGGCCGCCTGCAGATCGAAAGCCGGGAGGGGGAGGGCACATCATGCACGCTGTGGCTGCCCCCGGCGGAGGAAGGCGCGCGCGACCGGCGCAATGGGGCAATCCCCCCTGCATGACGCGCCATGCCAGAGGGCGCGATAAAGGCGCCCCCCGTTGGAAACAGACCTCCCCGGAAGGTGTCTTTTGTTCCTGTGAACAGGTTGTTTTTTAACACCCGTCAGGTTTCGGGGCCGGGATGTGCCCTCTCCTGCAACTCCCCTTCATAGATCGCCACCTGAGCGGACAGCCACGTGCGCAGCAGGCGCAGGGCCGTGCCTTCCCATACATGTGCCGGCGCACGCAGCACATATGACCCCAGCGCGACCCGGCGCAGGGGTGTTGCCGTCGTGGTGACGGGGCATAACAGTCCCGCCCGCAGGTCCTCCGCCAACAGGTAAGGATTGCCCAGCGCGATGCCCTCCCCCGCCCGTGCGGCCGCCAGAGCAAGATGCGCCTGCCACAGCCGTCCCGCCGCAGGCACCGTGCCGATCTGCACCGATTGGGCCGCGAACCATAATTTCCACTCCGTCTCGTCATCCTCCAGCAGCAGGGGGGCGTCCAGCAGATCCGCCGCCGTGCGGGGCGGGTGGGACAGGCGCGCAAGGCAGCGCGGGCTTGCCACGGGAAAGACCGCCGGGCGGGTGATTTCCATGCAGCGCATGTTGCGTTCCGCCCCCCTGTATTCCGGTCCTTGCGGTTCATCGGTCATGTACCGGATGTCGGCATGCAGGGCGCCAGTGCCATGGCGGGGATCAAATCCGGTATCGGCATCGACGGGACGCAGTAACAGGTCGATGCATGGATGGTCGCGGCGAAAGGCCGACAGGCGCGGCAGCAGCCAGTGATAGGCAAAGCCATGCGAACAGGTGACAGTCAGATGCGCAATATCCTGGCGCATGTCCGCCGTGGCGTGGGCCAGTCCCTCCAGCAGGGGGATGATCCGCGCGCAATAGATTTCGGCCTGTGGGGTCAGGCCGCCCTGGCCGGTGCGCAACGGCACGCCAAGTGCATGTTCAAGATCGCGCAGGTGCCGGCTGACGGCGGCATGGTCGATCCGCAGTTCTGCCGCCGCCCGGCGGATGGCCCCGGTGCGGGCGAACGCCACGAACGCATTGAGCGCCGCAAGCGAGGGAATCCGGTATCGGTTTTCCATCAGGGTTTTACGATCCATAACATGTCCCATCCCATGGCCGGGTGCGCAGTGTGGACGGAACGGTGTCCATGGCCTGCCCATGGATACGGCGCCATCTGTCACGTCGGCAGCCATGCGCGCAATAGGGTGCATGACCGTCCGCCACGGTGCAACGCCGCCGTCATGTCAGGGGATGATGCAAGGGAGGGATATCCGTAAACCGCCCCGACAGAAGTAATGAACGGCACGAAAGGTCGTTTTTTTCAGGAATTCATGGTTTTTGTAATGATTTTTCAGACGAGTATTTACCAGAAATTTTATGATTTCATGATATTGCCGACGGACGGGCGATGCAGGGGCGGCGGTGCATGGTGACAGGGCAGAAGAATTTCTGGACAGGCCGGTGCGAAGAAAAAACCGCACATGTTCAGATGTGCTGGCAAAACGTGATGATGACAGGCAATAAATGGGGGAACTTTTCAGGTACCCATTGCGATAAATACATAAAATATTCGGCCATGAGACACGGTATGGTGCCGTATGGATGAAATCATGATCGTGTCGATGCAATCATGTATAAATTATCCTGATGATCTATAAATAATTCAGGTGATGCATATATACAGGAACCAACAGCGCCGGAAGACAACAATTGCGTAGTGCGCCGCATGGGATTATTATCAATGCAAACGGTGATATTATTCTGATATTTTCTGCATGAATGGTGAGAAATTGGATAAAAAACACATCCAGACCCCTGAACTCATGTCCCTGACAACGGATATCGTGTCAGCTTACATGATCAATAACAGCCTGCCGCCCGAACGTGTGCCGGACCTGATCCGCAACGTTTTCGCCGCACTCGGCGCCACAGGCGGTGATGGGCAGGAAAAGGCGGAACCGTTGCAACCCGCCGTGCCAATCAAGAAATCCGTCTTCCCCGATTATATCATCTGCCTTGAAGACGGGAAGAAGCTCAAGATGCTCAAGCGGCATCTTGACCGGGCCTATGGCATGACGCCAGAGCAGTATCGTGAAAAATGGGGCCTGCCGTCGCATTATCCGATGACCGCGCCCAATTACGCGGCGAAACGTTCCGCCCTGGCGCAGCAAAGCGGACTGGGGCGCACGGTTCCCGCTTCCGCCCATGCCGGTGCGGCGCCCATGCCGGAGGAACCGCAAACCGCGGCACCGCGCGGGCGGCGCAAGAAGAACGCCGGGGGCTGACACCCCCCTCCCTGTTCCCCACCATCACGGTGTCCCTGTCACGCGGTTTATGTGTGGCAGGGGCATGATGTGCCAGTGGCATGATGTGGCAAGGGGGATATGGACATTCACCGCACCGTGGTGATGGTATGGTGATGGTATGTGGCGTGAGGATGTGCGAAGGCCCGTCAGGGCGTCAGGGCGTCAGGGCGTCAGGGCGTCAGGGCGTGGTCGGCGGCGGCGCGTCGAGCAGGCGGCGTTCATGCGCCGTGATGGCCTGTTCCAGTGTATAGCTGTCGAGTACACTCATGAATGACCCCAGCGCCTCGTTCAGGATGCCGCGCAGGGAACATCCCCCCACCAGAAGGCAGGGCCGCACCCCTTCGGCAGGGGCCTGCATGCAGCTTACAAGGCCGAGGTCTTCCTCGGTATAACGTACGACATCACCGATCAGGATATCATGCGCGGGGCGACCAAGGCGCAATCCCCCCCTGCGGCCACGCAGGGTCTCCACAAAGCCACCACGGCCAAGACGGTGAATGATCTTGATCAGATGATTTTCCGAAATGCCATAGGCCTGCGCGATCTCGTGGATGGAGGTCAGGCGGTCCGTATGGATTCCCAGATAAATCAATGTTCTGAGGGCATAATCAGTATGCAGGGTCAGGCGCATGGGTCGATAGGTATGCAACATGAACATCTTTTTCCAGCATTATAAAAGATGTGAAAATTATACATCTTATTGCATACTTCCCGTGACCGCATGCCGTGATGGCAGGCCCCACGCCATAAGTACCGTCCGCGTTTCAGCATTTTTGCGGCACAGGATTATGGTCCCGCCATCATTGCCAAGCTACGCCGCTGCTGTTCTATCACCCATCCCAGCCAGCCTTACCGGGGGGATAGGGGGTGGCATTCTGTGGTCTTGCGGTGCTGATGGTGAACCTATGCCGCCCCGGTGCAGGAAGGGGCAGGCATGTGCGGTGTTACCGTGCATGAAGGGTATGAAAAGGCGCGTAGCATCTCGCACGGTCGAAGCGACAGGTCAGCGTTGAGGAAATGCCATGCGCCGTCAGGAGACGACCCGGAAACATCCCACGGACAGGGGCGGCCATAATCGGGGCCAGTCACGGCGCGCGGTTATATCCGCCCGTCTTTCGTTTCCAGAGTTTCCACCAGTGCGGACCGGTGCGACAGCAACCTATGCTGGAGGTTGATCGCCGCCAGTAGATCTGGAAGATGACACACCGATCAGGCTGCATATCTGGCCGAAGGGCCAATGTGTCAGTGCGTTCGGCTCATTCTATCTTGGTAGAGTGAGGGCGATCCGATATCGAATATGGTATGGCGACGGCAAAGACGCCCCATGACATTTGCGGTGTGAGTGGGGGAACCTTCAAGGGCAGAGTCTGGCCCATGATCCGTTGGCGCAGGATTGCCATACCGCGGCCCAGGTTCCGCAGCGCCGGGAGACTGTTTGAAAAGGTAAGTCCGACAAGATCATGAAATCATAAAAGTTTTTGGTGAAGCTTTTTTCAAAAAGCTTC
>NZ_BANE01000158.1 GCF_000964405.1 Novacetimonas hansenii JCM 7643 | reverse complement strand
AAAAAGCTTCACCAAAAACCTTTATAATTACAGGATGTTATCAATGGTCTATTTTTAAACAGTTCCTTGCTTTGAATAAACACAACGATTTTCAGGATTTTTTTCGAAATCCTTCCTCAGGACCGTTCATTCCCTCACAAGATAGCGGCATCCAAGTTTTTCAAACACACTGTGACCCTCTGGTTTTTTCGGATTTTCAGCTTCCGCGATAGGTTGAAAACCCATAAGGCGAGACCAGGAGCGGTACATGATAATGCCCCCCTTTTTCCCCCGGGGCGCGTTGCGCCATACCGAATGCGATCGGCACGATATCAAGGAACGGCGGGTCCGACAGCGCCACCCCCCGCCCCCGGAAATAGGCCGCAACCGCGAATTCCAGCCGATAGCTGCCACCGGGCATATCCCCCACCGCAACCGACAGGTCAGGGCAGCGCCCATCGATATTGGTCATGCCCACGAATAGGCGCTCCCCCCCCGACCACAAGGTGATTTCCATACCCGCCGCAGGCTGTCCCGAGACAAGGTCAAGGACATGGGTCGAAAGGGTGCTCATGATGTTTCCTCCAGTCGTCCCAGGATATCGGCCTGTCGCAAGGCAGCAATCTTCGCGATTTCATCAAGGGCCGCGCCGATTTCCGTATCCGGGTCATGCGCCAGCCGCCGCGCCATTTCTTCAAGTATCCGCGCCTTGTCCGACAGGCGCACACAGATGATGAACGGAATGGCGAATTTTGCCGCATAATCCTCATTGAGCGTCCTGAACCGCGCGAATTCCTCCGGCGTCAGGCGATCCAGCCCCGCCGATGCCTGTTCGGCCGCTGATGCATCCGTCAGCGTCGGGTCCATCCCGGCCCGCCGCGCAAGTTCGGGATGCGCACGGATCAGGGACATCTGCTCCATATCCGTGGCGCGGCGCATTTCATGATCCATGACACGCAGCATATGCGCGGCATCGGCGAACGGACGATGATCCAGCGCGCGTTCGGCCACCCATGGGGAATGTTCGAACATGGGACCGAACAGTTCAATGAAACCTGCTTCGTCCAGCGCATTTGCGCGTGCGATGGCCGATGTCATGCCGGATGCACCGACAGCCAGTGATGTGCAATATCCAGTCGTGTCGCGACCCAGACCCGTTCCTTTGCGGCGATGTAATCAAGGAAGCGCGCCACGGCCCGCGCACGGCCCGGTCGCCCGGCCACACGGCAATGCAGCCCCACCGACATCATCTTTGGCGTGCTTGCCCCTTCTTCATACAGTTCATCGAACGTGTCGCGCAGGTAATTGAAGAACTGCTCCCCTTCGGTAAAGCCGTTCAGGGCCACGAAACGCATATCGTTCACATCGAGCGTATAGGGCACGATCAACTGCGCACGCCCATTGCCACGGTCGTAATAGGGCAGGTCATCGGCATAGGAATCCGCATCATAGACAAAGCCGCCTTCCTGCGCGACCAGTCGCGCGGTATTGGGGCTGGTACGCCCCTGATACCAGCCCAGGGGGCGCGATCCCGTCACCTGCGTATGTAGCGCGATACATTCGGCGATATGGGCACGTTCCACCGCTTCGGGGATGTGCTGGTAATCAATCCAACGCAACCCGTGGGAGGCGATTTCCCACCCTGCATCCTTCATCGCACGCACGGCATCGGGATTACGGGCCATGGCCATGGCCACACCGAAGACCGTCACCGGCTGCCGCCGTTGCGTGAAAATCCGGTGCAGGCGCCAGAACCCGGCCCGCGCCCCATATTCATACAGACTTTCCATCGCGATCGCGCGCGCACCGGGGATGGAGGGCGCACCGATCATTTCGGACAGGAATGCTTCGGACCCGCGATCACCATGCAGGATGGAATTTTCAGCCCCCTCCTCATAATTAATGACGAACTGTACCGCGATGCGCGCACCACCGGGCCATTTCGGATCGGGCGGGGATGCGGCATAACCGACAAGGTCACGGGGATATTCACCGAGATATCCAATGGGATATTCATTGGGATATTCATTGGGCTGTGCCATCACATCACGCCCCATACGCCGCCAATGCCGCATCCACCGCACGGCCGGAGACGAGGTTATGCCCTTCGTGCCGCAACACCGCCTCCAGCGCGCCGAGCGTCAGCAGCACCCTGTTCTTTGCCGCATTGTATCCCATTGCCCCGATCCGCCAGATGCGCCCCTGCAACGGGCCAAAGGCGGAACCGATCTCGATCTCGAAATCATCGCGCATGCGCGTGCGCACCCGTTCGCCATCAATGCCGTCGGGAATATACACACCCGTTACATTGGTCATGCGGTGTTCGTCACTGCCGAACAATGTCAGGCCCATTGCCCGCAGGCCCGCGCCCATCGCGCGGCTGGCTGCGGCATGACGGGCAAAACGTGCCTCCACCCCTTCTTCCACCATGATGCGCGCGGCCTCGCGCGCGGCGTACAGCATGCTCGTCGCCTCTGTATGGTGATTCAGGCGCTGTTCGGACCAGTATTCCATGATCATCGCCAGATCAAAATAGTTCGAGGCAATGCGCGGGCGCATCCCGTCCGTGGTATTCGCCCCACGTATCCCGGCCTCCACATGCCGGCGTGACATGATGTAGTCAGCGGCGCGGTCCGAAATCGTGATGGGCGAGGAACCGGGCGGCCCCCCCATGCATTTCTGCAGGCCCCCCGTCACGATATCCACACCCCACCGGTCGGTCGCGACCGGCATCCCGCCCAGCGTCGCCGTTGCATCGACATAGGACAGGACATCATACCTGCGGCACAGTTCCCCCACCCCATCGAGCGGCTGCGCCATGGTGGTGGACGTATCGCCATGGATACAGGCCAGGACATGCGGCCGATGGGCAATAATGCCATCCTCGATCTGCTTCAGGGTCGCAACCTCACCCCACGGAATGTCGATGGTAAAGATTTCCGCGCCGATCCGCTGTGCAATTTCCGACAGTAACAGCCCGAAACGCCCTGCCCGCACGATCAGCAGTCGCGCCCCCGGTTCCAGCAACGACACCAATGCCGCCTCGATCCCCGCGCGGGCCGTGCCATCCACCAGCAGTGTCCAGCGGTTTTCCGTCATGAAGACCGTACGGTACAATGCCATAGTCTGGTTCATATAGGTGGTCATTTCCGGGTCGAACTGCCCCAGCATGTCGGCAGCCATGGCCCGCAGCACACGCGGATGCACATTGACCGGCCCCGGCCCCATCAACATGCGTGACGGGGGGTCGATCTGACCAAAAATGTTCTGTGTCATCAGCAACGTCTTTCAAAAAGGCATACGAAATCCGTCAATGTGCGCAAGGCAACCTCCACATCCGCCGTGCTTACGGCTTCGGCGGGATTGTGGCTGATGCCCTTTTCACAACGGATAAACAGCATGGAAACAGGGACAAGATGCGCCATGACCATCGCATCATGGCCTGCGCCACTGACCAGTACGCGCGCCGGTGCGCCGGTCACGTCCACCACCGCCTGTTCCATCAGTTCCGTCAGGTGCGCATCACATGGCGTCGCATCGAGGTCGTGTTGCAGCGCAACGCCAAGGACGATGTCACGGCGGGCGGCAATGTCACGGATTTCGGACAGGATTTCCCCCGCCGCCGCATCACGCACCGCATTGGTGCCCGCACGCACGTCGATGGTGAACATCACGTCACCAGGCACGACATTGGCCGCCCCCGGCAGAACCTCCAGCCGTCCCACCGTCGCGACAAGATCAGCAGGGCCGGCACGCCCGATACGCTCCACCGTGCCAATCGCCTCTGCCGCCGCCGCCAGCGCATCGCGGCGCAGATGCATGGCCATGGTGCCGGCATGCCCCGCCATGCCCTGCATCGTCACGCGATAACGATGCTGTGCCGCGATCGCGCTGACCACCCCCACCGCGCGGCCTTCGGCCTCCAGCACGGGGCCCTGTTCGATATGTGCCTCGACATAGGCCAGGACACGACCGGGCGCGATCCGGGCGTCGTCAATGGCCGCAAGGTCAAGCCCGAATTCCGCAAGCGCCGCGGCCAGCGATATCCCGTCGCCATCGACCATCGACAGGTCGAACCCCTCACGCACCCCCGCCACCGTGCGTGAGGTCAGCATCGCGGCAGGAAAGCGCGATCCTTCTTCATCCCCGAAACCGATCACTTCGAGCGCGAAGGGAAAGCGCCGCCCCACCCGCGCAAAGGCTGCCACCACCTCGATCCCGAGTATGACGCCAAGCATCCCGTCATACCGCCCGCCATGGCGCACGCTGTCCACATGCGACCCGATCAGCAGCGATGGCGCATCTGGCGCGATGCCTTCGTAACGCCCCACCACATTCCCGATCGCATCCACGCGCACGGACATACCCGCGTCACTCATCCATGCTGCGATCCGGTCCAGCGTCGCGCGGTATCCTGCGCCAAGATAGGGACGAAACAGCCCCTGCGCATCATCGGAATAGGGCGCATGCCCCAGCAGGTCACACCGCGCATGCACGCGCTGCCCCGATGGCGGCGGGACGGTAATCGGCTGCATGTCCAGACCTACCATGCCGCCACGGCCCCATCGCTGCGCGGGTCGGTCGCCCCTTCGATCAGTCCGGTTTTTTCATGCCGCACCAGCGCGCCCGCATGTCCCATGGTGGAGGTAAACGGTTCCATCCGCTCCATCTGGTGGCCTGCCGCCTGCATGCGCGCGATCAGTTCAGGGTCAAAGCGGTCTTCGTATTTCAGGCTGACGCTGTCCTCCCCCCATGTCCGGCCCAGCAGCCAGCGCGGGGCGGTCACCGCGCGCTGCAACGGCACGCCATAATAGGCATAGCGGGTAAAGACAGCCGCCTGTGTCTGTGGCTGTCCCTCGCCCCCCATGGTGCCATAGACCATGGTGCGCCCGTCATCGAAACGCGCACCAGCGGGATTGAGCGTGTGAAAGGGCTTGCGCCCCGGACGCAGGCCGTTCCACCCGTCGGGGTCCATGCCAAAGCTGGTGCCCCGGTTCTGCCACACCACGCCGGTGCGGGGCAGGACGACACCCGATCCATATTCGAAATACAGGCTCTGGATCATGCTGACGGCCAGCCCGTCGGAATCGACCACGCCCAGCCACACCGTATCGCCCGCCTGTGACGGGTGGGGCCATGGGGCCGCACGCTGTGGGTCAATGACAGCCGCCATACGGTCCAGCGCACCTGCGTCATCAAGGATATCCTGCGCCTGCACCGTCATCAGCGCCGGGTCGCCCACATGCGTGTCACGATAACGAAAGGCAAGCTTCGTCGCCTCCACCAGCGTGTGCATGTACCCATAACTGTCGGCCTTCGCAGCGCGCAGCCGGTCGAACACTGCCAAGATCAGCAGCGATGCCACACCCTGCGTGGGGGGTGCGACGTTATAGAGGTCCGCCCCGCGCACCCGCGCATGCAATGCGGGCTGGTGTACAGCACGGTGGGCCTGCAGGTCCGACAGGGCAAGCGGGCTGCCAAGCGAGGCAAGGTCGGCGGCAAGGTCCGATGCGATACGCCCACGATAGAAACTGTCCAGCCCATCATCCACCAGCATGCGCAGCGTGCGGGCAAGGCGGGGATTATGCAGGATATCACCCACCTGCGGCAGGCGACCCGCAGGCATGAACTGATCGGCGAAGCCGGGAACGGCACGCAGTTCATCGACCTTGGCGCGCGTAATGTCGGCCGCCCCGGCCGTGACCGGCACGCCCTGTTCGGCGTAATGGATCGCATCGCGCAATATCCGGCCAAGCGGCAGGCCGGGCTGTACCGCATGGCTCCATCCCAGGGCCATGTCCCAACCCGAAACGGTGCCCGCAACCGTATTCGCCGCCAGTGGCCCGCGCCATGGGATGCGCGCCTGCCCGGCATTGCGGTAGAACGCGACATCGGCCTTCATGGCCGCAGCCCCGCTGGCGTCAATACTTTGCGCACGCCCGTCCGGCCACAGCGTCAGCCAGAACGCATCGCCACCAATGCCGGTCATATGTGGATAGACAACCGCCAGTGCCGCCGCCGTGGCCACCGCGGCCTCGATTGCCGTGCCCCCGGCCTTGAGGATATCAAGGCCCGCCTGACTGGCAAGGTGATGGGGCGATGTCACCATCCCCCGGCACGAACGCGGCGTATTGAGCATGGTCGTCAGTTCCCCGTGGTCAGCGGCACACAGCGCGCAAGTCCCGCACGTTGCAATTCCCCCGCCACGGCAAACAGCGCGGCTTCCGCCCCCGGCGCACCGATCAGTTGCAGCCCCAGCGGCAGGCCCGACGGACACGCCAGCGGCGCGGACAGCACCGGCACACCCGCAAGGCTGATGGGCTGCGTAAACAGGCCCAGGTTCGCACGCGCCGAAACCACGCGCCCTTCCACCATGATGGTGGGCTGGTCGATGCGCGGTGCGGGACCGACGGTCGCGGGTGCGACAACAACGTCATGATGGCTGAACAGTTCGTGGATACGCGCGCGAAACCAGCTACGGAAACGCTGCGCCTGCACCAGCGTCGCAGATGGCAGCATCGCCCCCGCCATCAGGCGGCCGCGCGTCGCGGGGTCATACTGCATCGCACGCTGGCGCAGGCGGCCAAGGTGCAGGCTGCCGCCTTCGGCTGCCGTAATCAGGAACGATGCGGCACGTGCGCGTGCGACCTCCGGCAGTTCGACAACCGTTGTGCTGTTGAGGTGACGCATCACATCATCAATCGCGGCGACGAACCCGGCATCAATGTTGCGCGCAAACCATCCACCCAGCCGCGCGATCCGCAACGACGCGACATCGGGCAGTGCCTCGGGCTTACGGCCATCCATGATGCCGAACACGGCATGCAGATCCTCCACCGTATCCGCCATCGGCCCCACGACATCAAGGCTGGCGGCGAAGGGATAGGCGCCTTTGCGCGGAATGCGGCCGAATGTCGGCTTCAGGCCCCATACGCCACACAACGCGGCAGGCAGACGGATGGAGCCGTTGGTGTCAGACCCCAGCGCAAACGGCATGATACCCGCCGCTACGGCCGCCGCCGAACCACCCGACGACCCACCGGCAAGGCAGGCCGTGTCATGCGGATTGCGCGTGGTGCCGGTATGCGCGTTTTCAGTGGAGAAGCCATAGGCGAATTCGTCCATGTTCAGGCTGGCGACCGCGACCGCGCCCTGTGCCTGAAGTCGGGCGACGACCGTTGCGTCCTCCTGCGCCGGCGGGTTGCCACGCAGGACGAGGGAACCTGCCGTCGTCACCTCCCCCGCGATATCGAACAGGTCCTTGACGCCGAACGGCACCCCCGCAAGCATGCCGGGATCCTCGCCCCGGGCGATGCGCTGGTCTATATGTTCTGCGCGCGCCACGGCGGCGGGGCCAAAGATGCGCGTCACGCTGTTGAAACGGGTGTCGCGTGCCTCGATATCCGCAATGACACCGGTGATGACGGAAACGGCGCTGCGCCGCCCGGCGCGCACGTCCTGCGCGATCTGCAACGCCGAGTTCGGGCACGTGTCGTTCGGGCGCACGTCGTTCGATGTCTGCGTCATGGGATATACTCCCCCGCCGGTTCGCACGTATCAGGCAGGACAAGGCCATTGAGCAGATCGGCATATCCCTGCAACAGCGCGGCATTCGCGGTCACATCGTTCATGCAGGCGGGCGGCACGGTCAACCCGATACAGCGCGCCGCCTGAACCACGGGAAAGATGTCATCACCGCCCTGCGCCAGCATTGCGGCGGGCTTGGGGGGAGGTACCGCATCGTCATTCAAGGGGCTGCTCATGCACGTCATCTCCGGGATCTGTGTGTCAGTTAGCGCCTTCTTTTAGACGGGATCACAGGCCGGAGGGTCAAGGCTGATCAGTTCGGGGGTGTCATACGCCAGCAGGCTGTCGAGATGGGCCTGTCCGTCCGCGACATACAGGTCCCGCCCAAGCCCCTGCGCCAGACGTTCGACACCAAAGCGCATGCCACTGATGGAGGCGCCCGAAAGCCCCATGCTCGGCGTGGCGGAAAACGTGAAGTTATGGATGTTCGCCAGCATCGGCGCCAGCGGGTCGGCAGGATCGCGGGCGATGAACTGGTACCGCTCCCCCAGATAGGGATAGCTGCCCAATACGGCACTTCCCTCGTCCTCGGGTGGGGTATAACGCTCCCCCCACAGGGCCACGGCATGCGCGAACGAACGGGTTTCGGGACGGCGTGACAGGTCCACCGTGAAACCGGTGCCGATAATCACGAAATCAAACGTCATCTCGCCCTGGGGGGTCTGCACGACAACCTCCTCCCCGCGCATCCGCACGTCATCCCATGGACAGCCGGTATGATAGGCGAAATTCGCATGCTGGCGGCACCGCCAGAACGTGTCCTGCGGCGGTGGCTGGTTCAGTTCAAAGATGCGCTGCATGAAGCCCCAGCGCAGCCGATCCTCCAGCGCGTAGAAATAGGCGAGGAAACCGGTATTTTCCATCCAGCGATACGGGTTGACCGAGGGGATGGCGCGACGGCGCAGGCACAGCGTGACCGACCCGGCCCCCGCCTCCAGCGCGGTGGCCGCGTTGTCGAATGCCGAAGCCCCCGCCCCCAGCACGCCCACGCGCTTGCCCTTCAGGGCCGCGAAATCAATCGTTTCCGATGTGTGGGCGAAACGCGCGCGCGGCAGGTTTTCACGGATGAAGGCAGGGACATGCCATTCGCCGCCCCCCTCGATCCCGGTCGCAAGCACCAGCTTGCGCGCGTAATGGACCCGCCTCTCACCCGCTGAGGTGCAAAATGACAGGCGCAGCAAGCCGTCTTCCCACGTCACCCCTTCGAACATGTGGTCATTGGCCACCGGCAGGTCGAGGACATCGCGATACCAGTCCAGATAGGCCTGCCAGTCCTGACGCGGGATCTTGTCGAGCTTTTCCCACGCCTGCGCCCCATAACGTGCCTCGAACCACGCACGCGGCGTCAGGCTGGGCACGCCAAGGTCGGGGCCGGTGACATATTTGGGCGTGCGCAGGGTAATCATGCGGGCGAACGTGACCCACGGCCCTTCGCCCCCGCGTGGGGCGCGATCAAAGACCTGCACATTGTCGATGCTGCCACGTTTCAGGGCGAAAGCCGTGGCCAGACCGCCCTGTCCCGCGCCAATGATCGCGACATCCAGCACGCGTCGCCCGTCATGATGGCGCGGCGGCACCCATTCGCGCCGTGGATAGCCAATAACCCCAAGGTCACGCCGCACGGCCCTGCGCAGCGCATCAAGCCCATCGCGTGCATCCGCGCCGTCATGTCCGTGCATCGTCATCTGCCTGTCCCACTGTCATTCGCGCCCACTGGTATTCGCGTCCATTGGCATTCGCGTCGTTACCGATGCAGCGGACATGGCGTCCCCCGACGCCATGATAGGCTGTCCCCCCAACCGCACCGTTGATGGGACAGTGTAATCAGGGGGGCAGGTGTTTCGTCCAGTAGAATGATCTGACCATTCTGTTTCCAAAAACAGAACAGCAGGCCGGGAACGCAGGCCCCGGGCTAGAGGACCTTCTCATCGCCCACGCCCTGGATACGGCGCAGTTCCTGACGCAATTCCTCGATCACCGTTTCCAGCAATGGCGGCAGCCAGCGTGATTCACGCACATAGACCCCAAGGTCCGTCACCGCGCGTGTATCCCGCAACGGCACATGGCACAGGCTTTCGTGCCCGGCCTGCATCTCCACCGCAAGCGGCGACTGGAACGCAAGCCCGCTGCCCGCGGCAACCATGCGGTTGGTCAGTTCGATCGACCCGGTATGCAGCACGACATGCAGATGTTCATGCCATGGGCGCAGCATCGGTTCCATGACACGGTACAGCGACAGGGTGCGCGTTGGCAGGATCAGGCGATGGCGGACGCATTCCTCGATCGTGACAGTACGCAGGTGGGCGACGGGATGGTCGGGGCGCACCACCGCGCCCACCGGGAAATGCGCCACCGCGACACGCCGCAGGTCGGGATACAGGGCCAGTGAAAACGCAATGCCCAGATCCACGCTGCCATCCTGCAGGGCGGAGACGATGTTTTTTGGTGATCCGATTTCCACATTCAGGTCCACCGCCGGATACATCCGCGTGATCCGTTCCAGCAGCGGCGGCAGAAGCTGCCCCGTCACCCCCTCCACCGCCATAATGCGCAGCCGCCCGTCCTGCCGACCTGACAGGGCGTTGATCTGTTCCTCCGTCCGGGCGGCATCCTGCATGACGGTGACGATGTGCCGCGCCATGATGCGCCCCACCTCCGTCAGGACCATGCCTTCGGGCAGGCGATCGAACAGCGGCGCGCCGACTTCCGCCTCCATCTGCGCAAGCTGCCGGGTCAGGGCGGACGGGGTGACGTTCAGCCGGCGCGCCGCCTCGCGGATGGAGCGGCATTCGCGCACGGCGTTGAAATAGGAAATTCCCCGGGCGTGCAGGCGCATCATGCGCGGGGTGCGCAGTACGGGTTCATTCATGACGGCATTTCCTTCACCCGACCACGACAGACGGTACGACCATATCCGAAACCACCCATGACGCATGACGACATGGCGTTATCGTTCCACCATCACGCATCACACGCCATCCCACCATCCCGAAGGCCGCACCACCATCACGCGCATCCCCCCATCGGACAGCGCCGCATGTGGCGCGCCCCCGGCCCCACGACATGACACGGACCCTGCGAATGATGACCGCATCCCCCACCACGACCAAAGGGACCGCGAGCGGAAGTATGATACGCGAAAGATGAGGCGCACCATCATCCCTGCGCCGCAAGATGCGCCCTGCGCCGGACGCGCGGCGCAAGGTCACGCCCGAAACAGGGGCGATCGACATGCCGTCCCCCACCCGCAACGCACGCCTGCGTTGCCGAGTACGCCACAACGCCACCGCGCACCACATGCACGACCGCGCCAGAGACAACCGGCGCGCCGTAACATGATGACAGCACATGCACAGCACCGTGCGCATCCCACAGCAGCAGGTCAGCATCCGCCCCCACCATGATCGCCCCCTTGCGGGGATAGATGTTAAATGCACGCGCCGCATTGGCGGAGGTCATGGCGACAAAATCCTCCGCTGACAGGCGACCGGCACGAACACCATGATGCCACAGCAGCCCCATGCGTCCCGCAAGGTCGGGCATGCATGCCTCCCCCGCCAGGCCCCCGTCAGCCCCGGCGCCACTCGCACTCATGCCCAGCATACCCGACGCCAGCCCACCCCATAATGCGGCATGCTGCGCGCCGTCACGCAGGGGTGGCAGTGCGTCACAGCCGGGAAAGACCTCATACCCCTCCCCATCCAGCACAAGATGCCGGGGCAGCACCTCCGCACTGACACGCTGCCCGCGCAGGCGGGCAGCCGTAATGGCGTCAACCGCGTCGCGCGTGGAAACCGGCCCGACATGGACCGGCGCGCCCAGCATGCCTGCCATCATGATGGCACGGGCGATACCGCTGCCCTCGACCGGTGCGGCGCAGGACAGGGCCTGTGCCTCCGCACTGTCGATTCCGGCCCGGTCCAGACCCGCGCGCAGGTAGGCCGCAACCAGCCCCCCATGCGCGTCGAGCGCACATAACGCGCCAAGTTCCATGGCATGGTCGATCACGCCCATGACCTGCGTGTCATCCATTTCCCCGCCACAGGACAGGCGAAAGGAGTTCACGCCACATGCCTGCGTCACCTCCGCCATGCCGCGCGCGACATCACCGTCATACTGTCCGATCACCATATGCGCCGAAAAATCGACGCCACCACCGCGCACCGCATGCCGCCAGCCACGCCGCCAGTCCTGCCATGCCGCACGCATGCCACGTCCACGCGGCCCGCCGACACATTCGATCACCGTGGTCGTCCCCGCCGCCAGCAGGACAGGCGCCAATGCCGCGATACGTTGCTCATCCGGCCCGATGCGGGTGTGCGGGTCCACGCCGCCGGGCATCACCAGCAGACCACCCGCATCCAGCACATCGCATCCGGTGGGGATGTCAAGCGCGGGACCAATCGCGGCGATCTCCCCATCATCGCCACACAGGATGTCGATCCTGAATGACGCCTCGGCCGTGACCACCGTTCCACCGCGCACCAGCAGCATCATCCCTCCGCCATGCATGACTGATTGATCGCAATGGCACAGGTTTCAGCAGGAGTCCCACGAACCTTTGCCATTTACTTAGAGACTTCTTGAAAAGTAAGTCTCGATAACACACTGAAATTATAATTTTTTTGGCGAAGCTGTTTCCAAAAAGCTTCAGAAGACGCCGCATTTCTGAAAAAAGGCGGCCCCCAGAAACTTTGCTTGTTTTTATCAATGATCTGTTTTTAAACAATCCCTTACGCCTGCAAGGACGCCGTAATCAGGCGCTTTCCTCGATCCGTGTGGCAATGGACAGGCTGGCGCCCAGCCGTTCAAGGCGGCGCCGCACGCTTTCCCCCTGCACCACGGCCCGCCCCGATGCAAAGCGCAGGACAAGGCCACCATCATCCAGCACAAGTTCCGTCCCGCGCAGCAACGCATCCGTCCCGCCACTGACGCTGTAGGCCAGACGCAGCGCCTGACCCAGCACCTGCGCCCGCGCGAACTGCGTTTCATCAAGCAAAAGGCGCGAGGGTTCGAGGCAGGGGGTCGTCATGTCAACACCGTACCGGATCGCCAGCGTCAGGGCGAGGAAGGCGCGGGCCTCATGCGTGAAGCCCACCCCCTGCATGCGCAGTATCCGCAGATATGTCTGCTCCGCCCGGTATTCGGGATGGTCATACGAACCGACATCCGACATCCAGCACGCGGCATGGCGCAGGCGGCGCGCCACATCCCCCTCCCCTGGGAAAAGTGGGGCCGTCCATGTCGCAAGACGCATCGGCAGCGTCATGCTGCGGCCCAACCTTGCGCACATCTCACGCGCGACGGCTTCCTGCGGGTCCATATCCGCCACGGCGGCTGCGACCTTGCGCATGTACCACCCCTCTCGCAGGCCATCGACGCAAAAGACGAGGCGCGTGGGCTGCAACCGGCGGATCAGCCGACGCAGCACCGTCGCCGCGAACGGCGCATCCTCCAGCCGTTTGCGCGGAACACCGGGCAGGCGTTCCAGCGTCCGGCGCGATGACCCGATGATCCAGTCCGCCATCTCCCGCGCTGGATCAGAACCCAGTTCATACAGATGCACGATATTAAGCGGATAGGACGTACGCGCGATCTGCAACCGCGCAAGCGCACGGAACCCGCCCCCCACAAGATACAGCGAACGCCCGCGCACATCATCAAGCCAGCCGATCTGTGACAGGTCGGTGTCCACAACCTGCCGTGCCTGTGCAAGGTCGCCCTGCGCCCGGTCATTAAGCCGGATAACCCCAAGCGGCAGCGTGCAGGCATTCAGCTTCTGCCCCGCCACCAGGCGGATCAGTTCAAGCGACCCCCCACCAATATCAGCCACCAGCCCGTCAGCATCGGGAATCCCGCACAAAACACCTGTCGCGGAATAATCGGCCTCTTCCTCCCCCGACAGGATATGGATGGGCACACCCGGCAGGCGCGACCGCAGGCCCGCGACGAATTCCGGCCCGTTGGTGGCGTCACGCACCGCCGCGGTGGCCAGTACCTCAAACGGGCTGGCATCCATGCCGCGCGCAATGGCGTTGAAACGGGCCATGACCTCCATCGCCATGGGCACCGCCTCCTCATTCAGCAGGCCCGTCGCGTTCAGCCCACGGCCAAGGCGCAGGACCACCTTTTCATTGAAGATCGGGATGGGGTTACGCGAAATCCCGTCAAACACCACCAGGCGCACGGAATTCGAACCCAGGTCGATGACGGCGGAACGGTCCTGCCCCGATGCGCCGCTCACGCCGGGGCCCCGGCCATGGTGGCGGGGGTGGGCACGTCAGGGATGATGTTCATGCCGACCATGACGCTGTGTCCTCAATCCTCAATACTCTGCTCCGTATGCCACGGCTGGGATGCGCTGACGCGGATACCGCCATCACCGGGGGCACGTCCACCGCCAGAGGGATGTTCCATGAAATATTCGTGCGCCGAAAACGGCGTGCGTCCCGGTTCCAGCCGTCTCCATACCCCATTGCGCTGCAATATCCATGACTGCAGGTTGTCCTTCAGGTCCGCCATCATGATCTGGTTCAGCACGCGCGCATGCACCGCCGGGTCGCGCATGGGCACCATGCTTTCGACACGCCAGTCCATGTTGCGCACCATCCAGTCCGCCGATGAGATATAAAGTTTCGCATTGCGCGACGGCAGGCGATGCCCGTTGCCAAAGGCATAGATGCGCGCATGTTCAAGAAAACGCCCCACGATCGACTTCACCCGGATATTTTCCGAAAGCCCCGGCACCCCGGGACGCAGGCAGCAGATGCCGCGCACCACCGCCATGACATGCACCCCCGCGCATGACGCCGCATACAGCCTGTCGATCAGTCCCGGATCGACAAGGGAGTTCATCTTGAGCCAGATGCGCCCCGGCCGCCCGGCCTTCACATGCGCGATTTCCGCCTCGATCAGGTCATTGAGGGTGGAGCGGATGGTGACAGGCGAAAACGCGATCGCCTCCATCCGCGCGGGCATGGCATAGCCGGTCATGTAATTGAACAGCCGCGCTGAATCGCGCACCAGTTCGGGATCACAGGTAAAGAACGACAGGTCGGTATAGATACGCGCGGTGATCGGATGGTAATTGCCGGTGCCGAAATGCGCATAAGACCGCAACGTGCCGCCCTCGCGCCGGACGACGAGGCTGAGCTTGGCGTGGGTCTTGAGGTCGGAGAAGCCAAAGACCACCTGCACGCCCGCCGCCTCCAGCGCGCGGGCAAGGCGGATATTCGCCTCCTCGTCAAAACGCGCGCGCAGTTCGACCATTGCCGTAACGGACTTGCCTGCCTCCGCCGCTTCGATCAGGGCCTTGACGATCGGGCTGTCGCGCGACGTGCGGTACAGCGTCTGCTTGATCGCCACCACCGCCGGGTCCAGCGCCGCCTGGCGCAGGAACTGCACCACCACATCGAAACTTTCGAACGGGTGATGCACGATCATGTCGCGCGCACGGATGGCAGCAAAGCAGTCGCCCCCGCAATCAATGATCCGTTCAGGGAAACGCGGCGTATAGGGCGGGAACAGAAGGTCGGGCCGGTCATCGACGATCATCTGCTTCAGATCGACCACCCCGATCAGCCCGGATTGCACCAGCACCTCATCAGGGGGGGCGTCGAGTGATGCCGCCATCGAACGGGCAAGGTCCTCGGGCATGCGCGCCTCGATATCAAGGTGGATGACCACCCCGCGACGACGGCGCTTGAGCGCGCTTTCATACGAACGGACCAGGTCCTCCGCCTCGTCCTCGAACTCCACGTCCGTGTCGCGCACGACACGCATCACGCCCCATTCCCCGGCGATAAGACCGGGGAACAGGCGGCCGATGCACATCACGATCAGACGTTCGAGCAGGATGAAGCGCGTCTGTCCCGGTGGCGACAGGGAATCGGGCATGCGGATGAAACGTTCGATACGCGCGGGCAGGAGGATCAGCGCCTCCATCACGAACTGCCCGGTGCGGGCATTCATCAGGCGCAGGGCCTGCGCGATCCCCATGTTGGGAATGAACGGCAGCGGATGGGCCGGGTCGATCGCAAGCGGCGTCAGCACCGGGAACACACGTTCCATGAAACATGTGTCCAGCCACTCACGCTCCGCCGTATCAAGCTGGTCCTCGTCACACAAGACGATGCCCGCGCCAGAGAGTTCATGCAGCAGGTCGCGCCAGATCCGCTGCTGTTCATGCAGCAGGCGGGCGGTACGGTCACGCACCGCCAGCAATTGCTGCGCGGGGGTCATCCCGTCGGGTGAAGGCGTAATCAGCCCCTCGCGCACCTGCCCCACGAGGCCCGCGACGCGCACGGAATAGAATTCGTCAAGGTTGCTGGCGCTGATGGACAGGAATCGCACCCGCTCCAGCAGGGGATTGCGCGGGTTATCCGCCTCGTCCACCACGCGCTGGTTGAAGTCGAGCCATGACAGTTCACGATTGATGAAACGTTCGGGGGAGTTCAGGTCCGGGCATGGCGGTTCCGGCACGGCGTCATGCACCACAAGCGCCTGTGCGGCCGGGGGCTCCTTGCGCGTCGTCCGGGCGCGCGGCGTGCGGCGCGTGGCGGGACGACGCGGCGCGGCCTTGGCGTCCTTTGCCGCCGGGGTGGTGGTGGCTGACTTACGCGGAGGTCTGGACAAGGAACTCGATCTCCCGATTGGGGGCCACCGCAGGGGGACAGGCATGGCCGGAAAACAGGTCCGCCCACACTAGGACAGCACTTCAAACCTTGACCAGAGGGGACGGGCTATTCCACGCCGCCCGTTACAGCCGGGTCCGTAATGACCGGATCGTGCGCCAGTGGATCGTGCGTCAGCAGGTCATGCAGTTCCCCGACCGCCATCGCACGTGTCACCGCCCGTCCCGTGGCAAGGGTGGCATGGTCAAGCCGCCGCGCAACCTCCAGCATGGTCGCGGCGGTGCGCGGCAGGCGGGGCAGCAGCCAGTCCACGATGGCGGGGGCGACGACGATCTGGCGTTCCGCCAGAAGGCGCAGCAACACGACACGCAGCAACATATCCTCTGGCTGGCGCACCTCCACCGCCATGGTCGCACGCAACCTGCTGGCAAGGTCAGGCAACGTCACGGGCCAGCGCGCGGGCGGTCGGCGGCCACTCAGGGCAAGGGCCATGCCATGTTCGCGCGCACCGTTAAGCAGATGCAGAACGGCACGTTCATCCGCGCAGCATTCGGCATCATCCACCGCAATCGCCACCACCCCGGACCCGCGCCCTGCACCGAACAGGCGCGCGACATCCCCGCACGTCAGATCCGCCCCCGACAGCAGCACGGCATCATGTTCCGCCGCCCAGATTTCAAGCAGGTGTGTCTTGCCACATCCCCGCGCGCCCCACAGCGCCAGCCGCCGGTCCGGCCATGCCGTGCGGCCAAGCAGCCATGCGCGCGCAACCGCATTGGACCGCGCGGCCACGAAATCCGCGCGCGTGAAGTGCTGCATGTGCGCAAAGGGCAACACAAGCTGCCCGATCGTGTCGCGGATCGGCATTTTCTCCGTTTTCAGGCCCGTGCGCCCAACCACCGCTTGGAGCCCGGCCCCGGCTTGACGTAAAGAAGCGCAAAGACCGTATTGACCCCAATGCTGTCGCATCCATTGCGTCCTCCATAGCCTGCGTGCGGGAGTCCGGGGAAGCGATAGTTTGACGATGAAGGCCCTTGCGCATGACCTCCGCTGCTTCTTCCTCCCCCACCCCTCCGTCCACCGGCGTCGCGGATGCAGCCGCGGGCGCGACCTATCGCGATGCGGGCGTGGACATCGCCGCGGGCGACGCACTGGTGGAGGTGATCAAGCCCGCGGCCCGCGCGACCGACCGCCCCGGCACGATGGGCGGGTTGGGTGGATTCGGCGCCCTGTTCGATCTGAAGGCGGCGGGCTTTACCGACCCGGTGCTGGTGTCATGCACCGATGGCGTCGGCACGAAGCTGATGATCGCGATTGAAAGCGGACTGCATGAAACCGTGGGCATCGACCTGGTGGCGATGTGCGTGAACGACCTTGTGGTACAGGGGGCGACACCACTTTTCTTCCTCGACTACTTCGCAACGGGGCACCTGTCGGTGGAGGATGCGGCCAAGGTGGTGCGCGGGATCGCCGCTGGCTGCTCCGGCTCCGGCTGTGCCCTCGTGGGGGGGGAGACGGCGGAAATGCCGGGCATGTACGCCGCCGGGCATTATGACCTTGCCGGGTTCTCGGTCGGGGCGGCCGAACGCGACGCCCTGCTGCCGCGCGATATCCGCGCGGGGGATACATTGATCGGCCTGCCATCGGCGGGGGTGCATTCCAATGGGTTTTCGCTGGTGCGCGCCATCGTGAAACGTTCTGGCCTGGCCTGGGACGCGCCATGTCCCTTCGCGGACGGGCAGACGCTGGCGCAGGCACTGATGACGCCGACGAAGCTGTATGTCCATCAGGTCCTGAACCTGCACCGTGCGGGCCTGTTGCAGGCGGCGGCGCACATTACCGGCGGCGGCCTGCCCGGCAACCTGCCGCGCGTCCTGCCCCATGGCCTGCGCGCCGTGATCGACGCCACATGGCCTGTGCCGCCCGTGTTCGACTGGCTGGCGCAGGTGGGACAGGTCTCAACGCAAGAGATGCTGCGTGTCTTCAACTGTGGCCTTGGCATGATACTGGTGACACGCGAGCCCAAAGCGGTGATGAAGCATCTGCATGATGCCGGGGAGAGCGCCCACATCATCGGCCGGATCGATGCCGCCGAGAACGCGGAAGCCGCGGCATCGCTGGAAATGAAGGTAGACCCTGCTTTCGGCACGGCAGGCGCGGGCGCCTGAGGATGACGGCCATGACGAAACGCCCGATCGGTATCCTGATCAGCGGGCGTGGCAGCAACATGGGTGCATTGATCGCGGCGTGTGCGGCACCGGATTATCCCGCACGCATCGCCATCGTCATCAGCAACAACCCCGATGCGCCAGGGCTGGAGACCGCGCGGGCCGCAGGGCTTGCGACCAAAGCGATCGACCACCGCACCTTTGGCCGTGAACGCGCGGCGCACGAACGTGTAATCGACGCCGCCCTGCGCGATGCGGGGGTGGAGGTCGTATGCCTTGCCGGATACATGCGCCTGCTGACGCCGTTCCTGACACAGGCATGGGCGGGACGGATGCTCAACATCCATCCCAGCCTGCTGCCATCGTTCCCGGGGCTGCACACGCATGAACGCGCCCTGCAGGCGGGGGTGCGGCTGCATGGCTGCACCGTGCATCTGGTTACGGAAGTGATGGATGAAGGCCCGATCATAGGCCAGGCGGCGGTACCGGTCCTGTCCGGCGATACGCCAGACAGCCTGGCCGCACGCATCCTGACACAGGAACACCTGCTGTATCCGGCGGCACTGCGTCGTGTGCTGAGGCCTGGCACCCACCCCGAAGCGACGGCCGATGCGCTGCTGTGCGTGTGAAAAACCACCTCCAGGAGGCCATGGAAAATATGGCCCAAGAGACGGTTTGAAGCGTAAGGGCCAGCAACCTGCTGAAATGGATATAAAATTTTCAGAAGCTGTTTGAAACGTCAGGCTTAATAACATCCTGAAATTACAAATGTTTTTTGGATAATCTGTTTCCAAAAAGCTTCAGAAGACGCCGCCTTTTTCGATCAAAAGG
>NZ_BANE01000159.1 GCF_000964405.1 Novacetimonas hansenii JCM 7643 | reverse complement strand
GCCGCCTTTTTGAAAAAAGGCGGCACCCAAAAACTTTTCTTATTATTTATCAATGAGTTGTTTTTAAACAATCTCCCGGCATTCCAGCAGAAGATCGATACAAATTTTCAGGCGACCTGCTACGGGTGGCATGACCCGAAGATTTTGGGACAAGGTTCACCCAAATCTTCCATAACCTCATTCATGCAGATCTGGCGCCATCGGTTTACCAGTTGCCCCAGTCCTGGCCGTTGTTCCACTGTTGGCCATTCCAGCCTGCTCCCCCCATCTGTTGCATCTGCTGCATCTGTTGCTGACGCATCTGCTGCGCCTGCTGACGTAACTGCATTTCCTGCTGCTGGTATTGTTGCTGCATCTGTTGCATCTGCTGCTGGCGCTGCATTTCAATCTGTTGCTGACGCTGCTGTAATTGGAATCCGGCATTCGGCTGTCCGCGCATCTGCTCGGCCTGCTGGCGCAACTGGTCCTGTTGCTGACGGTACTGCTCTTCCATCTGCTGGCGCTGTTGTTCCATCTGCTGGCGTTGCTGCTCATGCTGCTGTCGCAACTGTTCGCGCTGCTGGCGGAACTGTTCCTGCATCTGCTGCATCTGCTGTTGTTGCGCCCCACTCCACTGTGCCAACTGAATATACGGCACATGGGCCGCATCAGCCGGAGACGCCATGATCCCTGCCCCCACAAGGGAGAATGCCAATGGAACCGCAAGCCGAATACAACGATGCCTCATGGCATGTCCTCCTTAGTCCTTCAGGGGCCGGTTGCCCGACATCATCACGACATCTTGCCCATTCCCCTTGCGCAGGCAACCATGGCCTTGCGTCCATATAAAGGCACGGATCGATACCCATCAGGCCCTCCATCATCAGAAATCTGCCCGCACACCCTGGGGTGCAACATCATGTCATCAACGATGGTGGCGATACCACTTCATCCCCTGTACCTGCGATATCACGGTAAAACCTGTATGATACGGGTGACACCCCCTCCTATGTGAAGGAAAGACTGACAATGGACACCCCGGCAATGGACTTTCCGGCCGCCGCCCTACGGCATATTGATGAAATTGCAAGCTATCACGCGCACATCTATTTTTCTGCCGAGACAATGCCTGGCGCCGTCGCCCTGCGGGAGGCGCTGTCGGCCCGTTTTTCCGTTCGGGTCGGCCATATGCATCAGACCCCTGTGGGGCCACATTGCGCAAATATGTTTCAGGTTGCATTTGAAACGTCGTTATTCGCAACCTTCGTGCCCTGGCTTATGCTGAATCGCAACGGGCTGACGATCCTGATCCATCCCAATACGACCTATCCGCGCCACGATCATGATCGTGACAGCCTGTGGCTGGGCACGCCACTGCCGTTGCGCACCGGAAGCCTGCCACTGGTGCATCCATCGGCAGATGAAGCCGGGCCGCCCAACACCACACCTGATCCCAATATGCGTGCATGATTTTTTATGTTTTGTAACAGCCCGAGAAAGGAACCATAACGGGATTGCAATTTATCCCCCCCTCAATTCATAAATGCCGACGGGTAGCGCTCAGGAGCCAAGACGTTGCATTGTCGGAAAATGGGTGGGCGGCATATTACCGCCTTTGTATCAATTCTCCTGTATTGTGCCTCATCTCCCCCCCCGCCGGCCCATGCCCTTGATCGGCAGGGCATGAACATCACGCAGCCCCCTGCCCCCTTATCGGCGACCACACCTGCTGATCCCGGTGCGGCAGACACCATCCTGATAGACGATCTTGAACATCGGACATTCCAATGGTTCTGGGAGTCGGCGGACCCGGCTTCGGGACTGATTCCAGATCGTTATCCTTCGGATCAGACACAGGCCAGCGTCGCTTCAATCGGATTCGGATTGACCGCCTACGGCATTGGCGCGACGCGTGGATATATCACCCGTGAACAGGCCGCAGAACGGACACGCGCCACCTTGCATTACCTGTTGCACAGCGAACAGAATGACAGCGAAGACGGTGCGACCGGCTATAAGGGTTTTTATTATCACTTCCTCAGGAAAAACAATGGACTACGCCTGAATCGTGATATCGAGCTATCAAGCATTGATACGGCCCTGCTGATGCAGGGCGTCTTGTTCGCTCAGTCCTTCTACGACAGGGAGACCCAGCCGGAGCACGACATACGCGACATGGCCGACCAGCTTTACAGGCGTGTCAACTGGCAATGGATGCGGCGCCCGGATAACCGCCTCAGCATGGGATGGAGTCCCGAACACCAGTTCATCGCCAGTTACTGGGAAGGCTATAGCGAAGGGATGATGGCCTATATCCTTGGGCTTGGGTCCCCAACACATGCACTGGACCCGATATCGTGGCAGGCATGGCTTGCGACCAATAACCGTCGGTGGGGGGATTATTATGGGCAGACCTTCCTGAATTTCGCACCGTTATTTGGCCATCAATACAGTCACGCATGGATTGATTTCCGCGGCATCCAGGATAAATGGGCACACGAAAAGCAGATTGATTATTTCGAAAACAGCCGCCGCGCCGTATATGCGCAACGTGCCTATGCCATTGCGAACCCTGGGAAATGGCGCGATTACAGCGCGACCACATGGGGGCTGACCGCCTGTGACGGACCTGGCGAGGTCACACAGCGGATGGATGGACAGGACCGGCATTTCCTGTCCTATTCCGCACGTGGGGCGGGACGGGATTATACGCAAGATGATGGCACCATTGCACCAACCGCTGCCGTTGGGTCGATCGCCTTCGCACCGGAAATCGTCCTGCCAACGGTCAGGGACATGAAATCACGTTATGGCAGCCGGATTTACGGCAGATACGGTTTTGTCGATGCGTTCAATCCCAGCTTTCGCAACGGAACGTCATTCTGGTCTGATAATGAATATCTTGGAATTGATCAGGGACCGATCCTGCTCATGATTGAAAACTGGCGCTCCGGGCTGGTATGGAATGTCATGAAGCATAATCCCTATATTCGCGCAGGATTGCAGCGTGCAGGGTTTCAGGGGGGATGGCTTACCCCTTCCTCCCCTATGATGAAAATCGCCAAAATCATGCCCCTGCCCTGATGGGCAGGGGAAAAATCAGGCCCGGAAATTCATTTTCTTCAACAGGTTATCTTCAGACATCCCTTAGAAACTGCTTGAAAAGTCGAGCTTTCTAACATACTGAAATCATAAAGTTTTTTGTGAATCGTCTTCTAAAAAGCTTCAGAAGATGCCGCCTTTTTGAAAAAAGGCGGCATCCAAAAACTTTTCTTTTTTATCAATGATTTGTTTTCAAACAATCTCTTAACGTATCTTCTGACGTGGTGGCGTGGCGGCAACCGCCCCCTGCCTTACCACACGCGTGGACAGCACAATGGCGGATGTCGTACGGTCCACCCCTTCGAGCATGCCAATCCGGTCAATCGCATCATTGATGGCCTCCGTCGTCTGTGCGCCAACAACCGCAATCATGTCGATCTGTCCGCTGACGGCATGCAGTTCACGGATTTCGGGAAAGCGGCGTAACGCATCTTCGACCGAGGAAACATGCCGTGGCGCCAGCGTAATCATGACATGCGCCCGGATCGCATCACGCGCAGCCGCCCCCATCACCACCGCATACCCGGCAATTGCACCACCACGTTCCAGCCGTTCGATCCGGCTTTGCACGGTCGTGCGCGACAGCCCTGCACGCCGGGCGAGTTCGGCCGTCGGCATGCGGGCATTTTCCTCCAGCAGGGAGAGGATGAGGCGATCAGTGGCGTCGATATGCATAATGCCGATAATTAGCAGCATAACGCCGAAATAAAAGTGCCATCTGCCGTCTATCCTCGGCTTGTTGCCGACAGTGGGGCGCGGTCTGATCCAAGGGTCATATGCCATGGAACATGCAGAGGATGGTCATGCGGAAAATACTTGTCATCGGGGCCGGAAACATCGGGTCCACCATTGCCGATTTCCTCGCCAGTACGGGCGATTACACCGTCACCCTGACCGATCGTGACCAACACACGCTTAATACCGCCAACGTCCCGGACTCTGTGCGTCGCGTCACCGCCGACCTTGAAAGCGGGGATGTACTGCCCGACCTGCTGCAAGGCTGCTTCGCGGTGCTTTCCGCCGCCCCTTTCCATCTGACAACCCGCATTGCCAGTGCAGCCGCAGCGGCCGGGGTCAACTATCTTGACCTGACGGAAGACGTTGCAAGTACAAAGATCGTGCGCGAACTGTCGGCCAAGGCACCATCGGTGGCCTTTATCCCGCAATGCGGCCTTGCCCCGGGCTTTGTCTCCATCGTGGCCCATGACATCGCACGCCGGTTCGACAGTGTGGATACGATTCAGTTGCGTGTCGGCGCGCTGCCGGAATATTCCACCAATGCGTTGGGTTATAACCTGACATGGAGTACGGATGGCGTCATCAATGAATATATCGAACCCTGCGAAGCCATCGTCAGCGGAAAGCGCCGCCTAGTGCCCGCGCTGGATGGGCTGGAAAGCCTGACGATCGACGGCGTGAAGTACGAGGCATTCAATACCTCCGGCGGGCTTGGGTCGCTGTGCGATACATATGATGGGCGCGTGCGGGAACTGAACTATCGCACCATCCGCTATCCGGGGCATGCCGCAATCATGAAGGTGCTGCTTAATGACCTGCGCCTGTCTGAACGGCGCGATGTCATCAAGTCGATCTTTGAACATGCCCTGCCGGTCACGATTCAGGACGTCATCATCATTCTTGTGACGGTTTCTGGGCAACGTGACGGCCGCCTGACGCAGGAGACGTTTGTACGTGCCATTCATGGCACAACCGTCAACGGTCGCGCACGTACCGGCATCCAGATCACGACGGCCGGTGCAATCTGCGCGGTGCTTGACCTGCTGGCCGAAGGGCGCATCCCCGCATCCGGGCTGGTCCTGCAAGAAGACATCGCCCTGTCGCAATTCCTCGAAAACCGCTTTGGACAGTTTTACCAGAACCACAAGCACTGAAAGACTGTTTGAAAAGTCGGGCGTGATAACATCATGAAATCATAAAGGTTTTTGGTGAAGCTTTTCCCAAAAGCTTCAGAAGATGCCGCCTTTCTGAAAAAAGGCGGCACCCAGAAACTTTTCCTGTTTTTT
>NZ_BANE01000160.1 GCF_000964405.1 Novacetimonas hansenii JCM 7643 | reverse complement strand
GCTTTACCAAAAACTTTTATAATTCTGACAGGCTGTCGGTCCTGCTTTTTCAACAGCCTTTGAAAGTCATGGTTTCCAAAGGTCAGGACCTTTGGTGGGGGTTCGGGGGCAAAGCCCCTGAAGACCTGCGCCCCGCCCTTTGTTTTGAAAGTGTGATATCTTTCAAAGCTTTTTGAAAAAAGCTTTACCAAAAACTTTTATA
>NZ_BANE01000161.1 GCF_000964405.1 Novacetimonas hansenii JCM 7643 | reverse complement strand
CGGAACGGGGCGGCCTTGCCGTGCCGGTTCCAGTCCGGCTTGAAAGCAATCTGCGCGACCTTGCGATGATCGGCCCAGCGCGAGGCGATGAATTCCGCTCCTTTCGGTGAGCCGCCGTGCAGCAGCACCATGTCGGGGTGCTTCTCCCGCACCTT
>NZ_BANE01000162.1 GCF_000964405.1 Novacetimonas hansenii JCM 7643 | reverse complement strand
TTCGAAGCTTTTTGGAAAAAGCTTCACCAAAAACCTTTATAATTCTAATACGTTATCGAGCCTTACTTTTCAAATAGTCTCTTAACAGGGCGGCGTTCTGTCGAGGCTGTCTGGAACACTCCTTCGCCAGAACCTGCCTTATGATTTCGGGGCATTCCCTGTGCTGACTGTTCAAACATCCCCTTATCAATGGGGTGTTTTCAGGCGGTGCCTTATGCCGCATGACATGCATCAGGGATGCGATGCCACGCCGGTTTGCCACATGTCACCATTCGTGGATACAACAGGGGCCGGACATCATCAGCGGAGCATTCACACATGAAAATCAGCGCACGTAACCAGATCGCCGGGACCATCACCCAGATCACCAAGGGCGCGACCACATCGCATGTCAGCATCGACATCGGCGGCACGATCCTGACGGCCTCCATCACCAACGAAGCAGTGGCGGACCTGAACCTGAAGGTCGGTGAAGCCGCGACCGCCATCATCAAGGCATCCGACGTCATGGTCGGCGTCTGATAACGTCACGGCCTGCCCCTTTCCTGCAATGGAGCCGTATCAAAGGCCATCTCCCGGGCCGGATCGGAACGCCTGTACCATGATCTGGCTACGGTGAATGCAGACAGCGTTTAGTGTTCTGGACTAAACAAGAATGTCGAACACATTCATTTTTTAAGTGAAGGGTAAGGTCGTTCAATAACTTACTCTTCACTCTAGGTATGACCCAGTAAAGATCGATAGCAAGGCGATGGCCGGGAACGATTTCGATCAGACTGCCTTGAGACAGATATCTGTCCACGAGGCTGAGCGGCTGTAACCCCCATCCAATATTGTTGAGTGTAAAATCAAGGAAGCCGTGCGTAGAGGGAATATAATGTACCCGCTGCGGTAAATCTGTATTGTGCAGAGTACGCAACCACCGAGCCTCCAGGCCATCGTTTCGGTCGAAGCATATGCAAGGTGCGCTCTTAAACTCGATCGCCGTCGCTCCAGCGCTGAAGTATTTCGCTATAAAATCCGGAGAGGCACAAGCAACATACGGCATCGCCCCTAAGTGAATGGAGCTGCATCCGGGGACCGGGTCTGTCTGGGATGTGATTGCCGCTATAACCTCGCCTGATCGAAGACGCTCGGCTGTACAGGTCTCATCCTCGACGAGAAGGTCGAGACAAACTCCTGCTTCTGTAGCAAAACATGAAACAGCTGCTGGAAACCACGTTGCGAGACTATCAGCGTTTACGGCAATTCTGAGGGTAACATCAGGAGAGGACAAGAGCCCTGACGTATGGGAAAGATGAGGAATCTCTGCCTCAAGCAGATGAACTTTGTCCAGATGTGTCACCAGGGCCTGCCCTAAATCCGTTGGTCTGCATGGCTGTCCACGGATAATCAGCAAGGCGCCCAGCCTGTCTTCATACCCTCTGACGCGTTGAGAGACTGCAGAAGCCGTGATGTTCAATTTCCTGGCCGCGCCATCAAAGGAGCCTTCCCGGATGACAGCGCTGACCGCCGCAAGAGCATTATAATCCAACATCAATAAAGGATTGCTTCATCAGGATAAGAAAAACAAGTTTTCCTTCATTGACTGCATTGCGTAGGAAGGCTGAATGATGCCTTTCATGATCAGCTTTCTTTCCGGGTTTGCGCTTTCTGCCTCGCTGATTGTCGCGATCGGCGCTCAAAATCTGTTCGTTCTTCGACAGGGCCTGAAGAACGAACATGTCGGTCCTGTTGTCCTTTTCTGCGGCTTCTCTGACGCTGTCCTGATTATCGCGGGGGTGGGCGGAATGGGGGCTTTGTTGGGGGCGCTCCCACAAGTCGCCAAAGGATTTACGCTCGCTGGTGCTGGATTTCTGTTTTGGTACGGTGTGAGAACGCTACGACAAGCTATGCGAACAGAGAGCATGACAGTCGCCAAGGGCGCTTCTGTCTCTTTACCAAAAGCCTTGGCTTCAGTCGCCGCGTTCACCTGGCTCAATCCGCATGTCTATCTCGATACGGTTCTCTTGATGGGTACGGCTTCGACAGCGCAACCACTCCCTCTTAGACCATTTTTTGCAGCCGGGGCGACATCTGCCAGTTTTCTGTGGTTTGGAGCGTTAGGCTATGGCGCACGCTTTTTGCAACCGCTGTTTGCCACGCCAAAATCCTGGAAGATTATGGATCTTGTTATCGGGTGTATGATGCTTTTCCTTGCAATTCTTCTGCTGCGACAGGGTCTCTAAAACTTCTGAAAATACAGGAATATTTCAGTGCACTGGATTGCTCTTATCGTTGCGGGTATCTTCGAGGTAATCTGGGCTTCTGCTATGAAGCAGTCAGAAGGATTTTCGAAATTCTGGCCTTCCATGATTATGCTTGTCGGGATGCTCATTAGCTTTGGCCTTCTGTCTCTGGCTATGAAGTCACTGCCGTTGGGAACGGCTTACACTGTCTGGACAGGAATAGGCGCGGTTGGGGCATTCCTGGTTGGGATAGTTATCCTGGGGGAAGCGTTCACGCTGACCCGAGCTTTAGCTGCCATCTTCATTGTTTGTGGTCTCGTCTTAATGAAAATATCCAACCACGAGTAATGTGCTTCACCATCAAGACGCTGCAACCGACAACTGAAAGCTATCTTTCAATACTGTGTCCGCTTTGTTAGCTACATCTTCTCCCCCCATAACTACCTATCTGCTTTATGGATTTCAGCAGACAGGCAGCAGCATTGAGTGTGGACCTGCTATTTCTGGCACAGCCACAGCGGATCAGTGATCCGGGCTTCCCAGCGCCATGCGCAC
>NZ_BANE01000163.1 GCF_000964405.1 Novacetimonas hansenii JCM 7643 | reverse complement strand
TCTTCTGAAGCTTTTTGGAAAAAGCTTCACCAAAAACCCTTTATCATTTCAGGATGTTATCGAGCCTGACTTTTTAAACAGCCTCTCTGTCTTCCGGTGCGCGATGTCACTGTATGCAGAGACCATCTGGGCTTTGCCCGGTCCCGGCAGGAAGCCCATCCCCTGCCTCCCGCATCGTTGAGGAAGTTATGGTTTCCAGAGGCCTGTGACCTTTGGTGGGGTGCGGGGGCAGAGCCCCAGAGAAAGACGCCCCCGTGGTTATAGTCACGGGGGCGTGGGATCAGCCTTCGATCTGGCTGAAATCTGCGATCAGTACGGTCATGCGGCGCAGTTCTGACAGCAGGCGCAGGCGGTTGCGACGTATGGCGGCGTCTTCGGCGTTGACGGTGACGTCCTCGAAAAACCGGTCCAGCACGGGACGCAGGTGGGCGACATCGCGCATGGCGTCGGCAAAACGTTCCTCGCTGATGGCGCTTTCCACGGCGGGGATCGTGTGGGCCAGCGCATCGGCAAGGGCGCGTTCCTCGTCCTGTGCATACAGGGCGGGGTCGGGCGCGCCTTCGTGGGGGCCATCCTTGCGGTCCTCGATACGCAGGATGTTGGCTGCGCGTTTTGTCGCGGCCAGCAGGTTGCGCCCATCCTCCGTCGCCAGCATGTCGGCCAATGCATCGCTGCGTGCCAGCAGGCGTGTGATGTCGGTATCGGTATTGCCCACCGACACGGCGGCCAGGATATCGTGGCGCGCGCCCTCGTTACGCAACTGCACACGCAGGCGTTCGGCCACGAATTGTGGCAGCAGGTCGAGGTCCGGCGCCAGCCGCAGGTTTTCAGGCAGGCCATGGGCGGCCATGACGAAAATTTCCGCAAGGTCAAGGCGCAGGTGGTTTTCGCGGATGATGCGAATCAGCCCAAGGGCCGCGCGGCGCAGGGCGTACGGATCGCCGGAGCCACCGGGTTTTTCCCCCGCCGCGAAGAATGCGACAAGGCTGTCGATCTTGTCCGCCAGTGCCACGGCAATGGATACGGGGGCGTGGGGGACGCCGTCATGCTGCCCGCGCGGCATGTAATGTGCGCCAATCGCATCGGCAACCGCGCTGTCTTCCCCATCATGGCGGGCGTAATAGGCGCCCATCGTGCCCTGAAGTTCGGGGAATTCGCCCACCATGCCGGTGGTCAGGTCCGCCTTGCACAACAGGGCGGCGCGTTCGGCCTGTTTCGTGTCCGCGCCCACCATGGGGGCGATCAGCCCGGCAAGGCGCACGATACGCCGCACCCGTTCCCCCTGACTGCCAAGGGAGGCATGAAAGACGATGCGGTCCAGTTGCGCCACCCGGCTGTCCAGCGTGTGGGTGCGATCCAGATCCCAGAAATGTCGGGCATCGGCAAAGCGCGCGCGCAGCACGCGTTCATTGCCCGCGATTGTCAGCGCGCCACCGTCCGATGGTTCCATGTTCGCGACGAAGGCAAAGCGCGGGGCGGCGGAGCCATCGGCGTTGCGCAGCGCGAAATAGCGCTGGTTGACGCGCATCGACACCTGCATCACCTCGGGCGGGAGGGTCATGAATTCGTCGTCGATCTGTCCCAGGAACGGCACCGGCCATTCCGTCAGGCCCGCGACCTCGTCAATCAGGGCGGGGTCAGAGACAACACCCAACCCCTCCTCGGCGGCAAGGCGCGCGACGCCTTCGGCGATGGTGGTACGGCGGGCGACGGCGCAGGGTTCGACCTGGCGTGCGCGCAGGCCCGACAGCCAGTCCTGCGTTCCGGTCACGGCAAACGCGCCCGGCGCGGTAAAGCGGTGCCCTTCGGTCAGGTTGGCGGCCACCAGCCCATGCCCGTTATCGTCCCCTTCGGCCAGGGTGAAGGGCACGACCTGCCCATCAAGCACGCATGCAATCCGGCGCAGTGGACGCACCCATGTAAAGCTGCTGCCGACACCCCAGCGCATCGACTTGGGCCAGGGGAAACGGCGCAACAGCGCAGGGATGGTGACGGCGATGTGGGCTGCGGCCTGTACGGCGGGCACATCACGCCGCAGGACCCAGAACCCGTTTTCCAGCACCAGCGCATCACGTTCGACCCCATGTTTGCGCATGAAACCGGCAAGTGCCTTGTCCGGTGCGCTTTCACGTGGGCCGCGTTCGTCCACGGTGCTGCCCGGCACGGTCGCGTCAACCTCCAGCGAGATTGCGATGCGGCGTGGCCCTGCAAAGGTGCGGGCATCGCGCGGGTCAAGCGGGGACAGCGCCTCCGTCAGCAGGCGTTGCAGATCCTCTGCCGCGCGTTGCTGCATGCGGGCGGGGATTTCTTCGGAAAAGAGTTCAAGCAGAAGTTCGGGCATGATCTTGTTATCCTTCGCCCGCCAGCCACGCTTCGCAGCATCGCTTTGCCAGCGTGCGCACGCGACCGATATAGGAGGCGCGTTCGCTGACGCTGATGACGCCACGCGCATCGAGGAGGTTGAACAGATGGCTGGCCTTCAGGCACTGGTCGTAGGCGGGCTGGGCAAGGCCCTGTTCGGCAAGGGAAGTGGATTCGCGTTCCGCGTCGACGAAATGGCGGTGCAGCATCTCCACATCCGCGACCTCAAAATTATGGCGTGAATAATCGCGCTCCGCGCGCAGGAACACGTCGCCATAGGTCAGGCCCTGCCCGTTGAAGTCGAGGTCATAGACGTTCTCGATCCCCTGTACGTACATCGCCAGGCGCTCAAGCCCATAGGTCAGTTCCGTGGAGGGCATGACGGTGGGAATGCCGCCAACCTGCTGGAAATAGGTGAACTGCGTCACCTCCATCCCGTCGCACCAGACCTCCCAGCCCAGCCCCCATGCCCCGATGGTGGGGTTTTCCCAGTCATCTTCCACAAAACGGATGTCATGTTCCATCGGGTCGATCCCGATGGCGCGATAACTGTCAAGCAGCAGCTTCTGGCTGTCTTCGGGCGTGGGCTTCAGCAGGACCTGATACTGGTAATAATGCTGAAGTCGGTTGGGATTTTCCCCGTACCGGCCGTCTGACGGGCGGCGGCAGGGCTGTACGTATGCCGCCTTCCACGGGCGTGGGCCAAGCGCGCGCAGCGTGGTGTGCGGCGACAGGGTGCCGGCCCCCACTTCCGTATCATAGGGCTGGAGAATGGCGCAGCCCTGTTCGGACCAGAACTGGTGCAGTTTCAGGATAAGCCCCTGGAACGACAGGGGGCGCGTACGGGATGATCGGGGCACGGGGGCCGGGTCCATGAACAGGATGCTCCGTTGAACGGGGTCGGGTCTGCACCATCTGGCGCAATTGCTGCGAACAGCATACCGTCATGTCGCCCCGACCGGAAGGCGGGGCATGCCGTGTGGCTGTCTGTTGCCTGCATGGCGCGGGGTCTTGCGCATTGTCGCGTCGCGCGCCACATGATTGATGGCTGGATCAGTATCCTTGTGTGGAGCAGGATGGAATTACGATGAATATTCAGGAACGCGATCTGATCGCACAGTTCTTCGCCCGCGTTGGCGGCGCGACCACCGGCAGCGTACCGCAGACGGCGTCCGCGCTGCCGCCGATCGATCCGCAGGCCGACCAGTATATCGGGGAGATGTTCCAGAAATACCCCGAGGCCCGCTATCGCATCACCCAGATGGCCGTGGTGCAGGAAGCGGCCCTGGCGGAGGCGCAGAACCGCATCCGGCAGTTGCAGTGGGAAGTGCAGCAGGCGCAACAGCAGCTTGCCGCGGCACAGCAGACCCAGCCACAGGCGGCGCAGCCCGCACGTCCGGGCGGGTTCTTCAGCGGCATGTTCGGTGGTGGCGGCGCGCAGCAGTCCGCACCGCGCCCGGCCGCCGCGCCGCCGCCGGGCTGGGGTGGGGGC